>JBDSNC010000209.1:0-6654 GCA_039915545.1 Luteolibacter sp. | reverse complement strand
TGACCAGCTCGACCTTGCCGGCAGGACGCGGCTTGCCCGAGCTGCCAGGGGCGATGACAGAAACCTCCCGCTTGACGAGATCGCCGGCGACCTTGGCCTGGAAAACCGCGCCGGGCGCGATCACAAGGGACTCGGCGGACTTGTCGGGTGATAGATAACTGACCAGACGCTGGAGGAAGGGCACGAAATTCGGGTGGATCGGCAGGTTGTTCCAATCGGTGGTCGCCGAGCTGCTGAAAAGCACCACGCGGCCCTTGCCATACGCTCCTTCCACGACCGCCGGACTGTCGTCGGCGTATTTGACGATGGCGCGTGCTGTCGATACGGGGGGTAAGACGAGAGGAAACCATTCGGTCGCGCGCACGGAGCCGAGGCTGCCGTTTTTCGAATCGTTCCACAGCGAGGCCAAGGGATGGGTGTAGCCGCGGGCCTGCCAGTTGGACGATTGGGAGCCCTTGCCGGATTCCTTTTTCGGGCCAAGCTTGGCAGGCAGCATCGGGCCTAACACGACATCGTCATTGTAGGCGGCGGGTTGCACCTGCGGACCCGGGAAAATGACGAGAGAGCCGCCTTCGCGGACGTAATTTTCAAGATTCTTCGCGGCGGCGGCATCGAGCTTCGGAACGTTCGTTAGAAAAACCAGTTCCTGACGGGCGAGATCCGCGGTTTGCAGCCATACCGGGGCGACGGGCTCGATCTTCAGGTAATAATCGGCCCGCCGCGACGGCGACACCGGAGCGAGCGCGTTGGCGAGGAAATAGGCGTCGCGACTTTCTTTCGCGCGACCTGCGGTGCCCTCGACGATGGCCACGTTCATCTGATCAATGACGTGCACGGCGACGGCACGTTCGTTGTCCACCGGCATGCGGTCGGCCGGGATCGCCGCACGCAGCGTGTAGTAGCCGGGTTTCGCAAACCGGGAGTTCAGGCGGATGATTCGCGATTTCCCCGGCTCCACCGTGTCGAGCATCGCCTCGTCCACAGGGGCGCCGTCATCCACCGAAAGCGTGACGCGCACGCCGGAGGCCGGTGTGGTGCCGAAGTTGCTGACCTCTACCAGAAACCCGCTGAGCTGGCCTGCGGCGAGCACGCCGGTTTCCGTCTTGAGCGTGGTGATGGCCAGATTGTCCTCACCGGCTTTCGCGCCCAGATCCACGACCTTGAGGTGCACGTCGGGAGTTTCTGCCAGAAGCTTTTGAAGCTGGTCGGTGTTCTGCCAGGCGGAAGCCTGGCCATCGGAGTAGGCGAAGATTTCCTTCTTCGCCCCGTTGAAAGGTTTGAGCGTTTCGAGTGCCAGTTCGATCGCAGCAACCATGTCGCTGGTCTCGTTGGTGGGTTCCGCCACCTCCAGGCTGCGGCGCACGAGCGGAAGGTTTGACGTCGGCCGGGGAACGACCTGATTGATGTGGTTGCCGACCAGATAGAGCGCCACCTGCGAGCCGCCGCCCATCGCGCCGATTGCCTTGCCGGCGGCGTCCTTCGCCTGATCGAAGCGGGTTTGGAAGCCGTTGCTCTGGCCCATGCTCGCGCTTTGATCGAAAAGCATGACGGCGACGACCGGAGCCGAGCCCGCGGATTCCTGCGAGCCGCCGGGGTTCAGAACGAAGCGCGCGAAGGCCAGCGCCAGCAGCACGATGAACAGACAGCGCAGCCCTAACAAAATCAAATCCTCGACCTTCAGGCGCCGCTGGTTTTTCTGAAGACTCTCCAACAGAAAGCGTGTGGCGGCCCAGCGGACGACCTTGATCCGCGTCTTGTTGAGCAGATGGATCGCGATCGGCGCGGCAACCGCAGCCGCACCGGCGAGAACAGCAGGAACGAGGAAGGCCATCAGCGCGAAAGGTGGTTCTGGCGGAAGGCAAGGTATTCGCCCAGGGTGACATCAAGCGGCACGCCGGTGTCGCACAACACATAGTGACAGGAGGAACGGTCACACATCCTGCGCATCCGTGTGCGGAATCCGTCGAACGCCTCCAGGTAGCTTTTGCGGATCGACGCGGGCACCGTTTCCAGTTCCGGACCGCCTTCGAGTCCTACGAATTTCACGGTGCCGGTGAAGGGGAATTCGATTTCATAAGGATCCAGCACGTGGAAAACGACGACTTCGCTGCCTTGGAATTGGATTCGCTCGATGCTTTTCTGCAGACTCTCCTCGTCGTCGAACAGATCGCTGATGAGGATCACGATGCTGCGCGCCCGCAGCGTCGCTGCAAGATCGGTCAGGACTCTGGCGGTTTGCGTGCCTTCCTTCGCCTCGAATTTCGACAGCCGGTGCATGATCTCGTGAATCTTGCCCTGGTTGTCGGTGCGCTCGAAACGATCGCGCACCTCGGTATCGAAGATGTTCACGGCGACCGCATCGCTCTGGCCTAACACAAGATAGGCGAGGCAGGCGGCGAGCACTTTCGCATAATCGAGTTTGGTGAGTTTGTCGGAGCCGTAGGTCATCGACTCGCTGCCGTCCACGACGAGGTGGGCGACGAAGTTCGTGTCCTGCTCGTATTGCTTGATGTAATAACGGTCCGTCCGCCCGAGCACCTTCCAGTCGAGGTGGCGCAAATCATCGCCGGTGGTGTACTCGCGGTGCTGCGCGAACTCGATGGCGAATCCCTGGAACGGCGAGCGGTGCTCGCCGACGCGGTATCCTTCCACAATGCCGCGCGCGATCACGCCAAGGGCATCGCCCTTCGCAATCGCCGCTGGATCTAGCAGACTCTTCCGGGTGGTCATCGCTCGGTGATGGGTTGCGCGACCGGAATCAGCGGGCCGGAATGGCTTTGAGCACCTTTTCGACGACGGTGTCGGCGGTGATGCCCTCGCTCTGCGCTGTGAAGTTCACCGCGATCCGGTGACGCATCACGGCCTTGGCGACAGCGGCTACGTCCTCACATCCGGCGTACAACTGGCCGCGGATGAGCGCGTGTGCCTTCGCCGCCATGATGAGGCTGAGGCTGGCGCGCGGGCCGGCTCCGAAGCTGAGGTATTGTTTGCAGAAATCGAGCGCGTCGGCCTCTTTCGGACGCGTGCAGCGGACGATCTTGCTGGCGTATTCGTAAACGTGGTCGGCGACGGGCAGCGCCTTCACCGTCTGCTGGATGTAGAGGATGTGTCCGGCATCCAGCACGGGCTTCGGCTGTTCGACCTTGCCGCCGGTGCCGCGTTTCATAATTTCCAGCTCCTCCTGGGCGCTGGGATAACCGACGTTGATCAGGAACAGGAAACGGTCGAGCTGCGCTTCCGGCAGCGGATAGGTACCTTCCTGTTCGAGCGGATTTTGGGTTGCTAGAACGAAAAACGGATCGGGCAGCTTGTGGGTGGTGCCGCCGACGGTAACGCGCCGTTCCTGCATGGCTTCGAGCATGGCGGCCTGCGTTTTCGGCGGGGTCCGGTTGATTTCGTCCGCGAGCACGATGTTGGAAAACAAGGGGCCGGGTAAGAATTTGAACTCCTTGGCACCGGTCGATGCGTCGGTGTAGATGACTTCCGTGCCGGTGATGTCGCTCGGCATGAGGTCGGGCGTGAACTGGATGCGCTTGAAGGACATCTGCAGCGTCTCCGCCAGCGTGGAAATGAGCAGGGTCTTCGCGAGGCCGGGAACGCCGACGAGCAGCGCGTGGCTCCGCGTCAGAATGGCGATCAGGATCTGCTCAACCACATCGGTCTGGCCGACGATGACCTTGCCGATTTCCTTGTGCAATCGTTCGGCGGCGGACCGGCAAAGCTCGACGGCTTCCAGGTCGGAGGGATTTTCGGGTGCGGCGGCCTTCACGGGCACCTCCTCTGCGGTAACATTTGCCATTTGGGTGGGTGGGTTTTTGGTGATACGTGGTTTTGAAAGGATCGGCTGCGATGCCGGAAAATGGGGACTCCTTCGTCGAGCAGCAGCCCTGTCAAAAGCCGAATACTGAATGAAGAATGTTGAAGTTGCATAAAAATGCAAATAATTTTCATCCTGTCGCCGTATTCTATTCAGCAGGCCGCCGAACGGCAGGAAAAGCCCCCGTCACTCGACTGCGTTTGAAATCCGGACCTCCAGGACGATCCGGATTGTCTGGCTGAATCATTTCAGTCGATGAGGGAAGGGGTACTGTAAGGCGAGATTGCCGTTTCCGCCAATATGGCCATTCGGACAATTGACCCCACCTTCACGAAGCGACATTATCGCGCCTAATAGACCCCATTCTTAGATAAAGTGTGGCGACTTCAAATCCATGCAACCCACTGTCAGCAGTCCGGTGATCTAAGGACTGTATTTCCTGCGCCGAATACTTGGACCAAGGCGCAAAAGGACAGCCATTCGACTCTCGCTGCGACAAATATTTAAATATTTCCCCCAACCGCATCCACCCCCACCCCGAAACCCCTCACGCATCAAGGCACTGCAAAATAATGCAACCGAAACTTCTTTTGTAGTTGCATTGGCGCGCGCCTCATGGATGCTGATTCCACTAAATTTCACAAAAATTACCCATTGTCGCATCAGATTTTCATCTGAGTTCCGACTGAGAAAAGCCCAAAACCCAATGAAAACCCGCCGTTTTACAAACCAACCCCGCAGCATCACGCATGCTCTCCAGCGTTTCCAGAAGCGGGGGTTTGCGCTGATCGTCACTCTTTCGCTGATGATCCTGCTCACCGTCGTGGCGGTGGGACTGCTCTCACTCGCCAGCATTTCGCTCCGTTCTTCGGGGCAGACGACGGCGATGGCGACGGCGCGCGCGAACGCCCGGATGGCTCTGATGCTTGCGATTGGTGACCTTCAGAAAAATGCCGGCCCCGACCAACGCATCACCGCACGGGCTGACGTGGATTCATCGAACAGCACCAATCCCCGGCTCACCGGCGTGTGGAAATCCTGGGACATCAAGGCCACCAGCCCGCCATCCCCTTCGGACTACGAGAAAGCCGAGCGCGACAAGAAATTCGTCGGCTGGCTGGCCTCGAGCGTTGACGGCAAGGCATCCGGCCAAATCGGATTTGCCAAAAACACCACCACGAGTCCCGTGACGCTTTGGGGCAAGGGCTCGCTCGGCGGCACCGCGACCGCCACGATCCCGCCTGCGGATATCGTCACCGCTGCCAAAGTCCCCACCGAGCCGTCAAAGGGCGCTTTCGCCTGGGCGGTGATGGATGAGGGCGTCAAAGTCCGGATCAACACTCCTTACGTCGATGGCGCGCAGACCAAGGGCATGCAAACCGCGCAGCTCGGTTCCGGAGAGCGTCCGAACACGTCGTCCATCCCGACTCTTTCAGCGCTCAAAAGCGGCTTTTTTGATCAAGCTTCAGCCGATTTTCCGACCATCGAAAAGGGCATCACCCGGCTCAATTTCGCACTCGCCGCCGAGACACTCGCTGCCGGGACGGGTGTTGCACTCAAACCCCTGACCCACGACGTTTCCCTGTCATCGGTGGGTCTTTTCACCGACACCGCAGCGGGCGGACTCAAGGAGGATTTCAACCTGCTCACCAGCAAGAGCGCCCTGCCCTCGCCTTATGCAGGAAACGGGGTATATGCCTCCCGCCTCGGAATGAGCGCCTCCGCCGCGCCCTCGGACCCGCGCTGGGATTCGTTCCTGCAGTTCTCCCAGATCTACCGGGACGCCACCCGTATGGTCGTTAACGGAAGTGTGCCGGTGCTCAAAGCCCAGGCACCGGGCAATTGGAACGCGGCTTCGACCTCCGGTTCCCCTGCCACCACCACCATCAACCGCAACACACCCTCGGGCCTGGTGATGTTGCCCACCATCGCCAAAGTCCAGGTGCTCTTCAGCCTCGTCGGCCGCGATCTCTACCCGAACCTGCCGAATATCATCACCGGGCCGCTGACCGCCGCGCAGAAGGCCGGCAACCTGCACGGCCCCCAGGACGGACATTTCCGTGCCACGAAATATGACTACGATCTCCACCTTCTGACCACGCCGATCATCACCCTTCACAATCCCTACAACGTCGCGCTCCAGTTCGACAGGCTGCGCGTGGATTTCCTCCATGTCCCCTTCGCGATGAAGGTCTTTCGCAACGGGATCGCCCAAAGCACGGATTTCGTGCCTCTCGAAACGATGTATGGCGACAACCGCAGCGGTGGCCAGGACAAGATCTTCGGGATGAAGCTCAATACAAAAACCGCATCCGGCACAGTGGGTTCGACCACTTTCAAAATGCTGCCTGGCGAGGTGAAGATGTTCACCCCCTACATCGATCCCACCCGCACCTATCAGACCGATCTGGACATCAACAACCGAAAGTTTTGGGACATCTATGTCGGCACCGGCATCACGACCAATATTGAGGCCATCCCCGGCTGGCGGGGCGATGGCATCGGCTTTGACTGCGACAATCTGGCCGGCGGCTACGCGGTCGATGGCGTCGCTGCAAACGGACATTGGGAAGCCGCTCTGGGGCTTGCTTGGGATGACAAGATCGCCGTCGAATTCATCCCCAAGAACATTCCCCGCGCCAATAGCAAGTTCGTGGTGCAGATGTCGGCCGTCGTAAGCGGCACCACTCCGACGGTGGTCAGCGCCATCGAAATGGACTATGAAAAACCCGACGGGCTGAAGGAATTCCTCACTAGCAACGGCGCCACCCTGCCCATGCGTTACCCCAAAGCCGACGCCTCCCCGAACTATGTTCCCGGGATCGAACTGGTGGACC
>JBDSNC010000195.1:0-5451 GCA_039915545.1 Luteolibacter sp. | reverse complement strand
GCTGCCCGCCAACTGGATCAAAACCCGCCCGGCAGCCTGTCAGACCATCGAGAGCCGGGTTGCATAGATGCCATAACCGCCAGATCTCTGGCAAAAATGCGAGAGGTGCTCTGTTAACCGCTTACGTGGGCAGAAGCGACCTCAGAGATCAATTCGGTCGCTTTCCGCTTCAGGGAAGCAACCATTTCCGTTCTCATGATAGCTGCCCGGCTGCGATGGATCTTTTGCCGAGGTCTTTAAAAGCGCTGGAACCGGGCGGCAAACGGAAACAGAGGCCATGGAATCGAAGTGCTGATGGCTGGTTCGCAGCCGCTTTATCCTAAAACGGAAAATAGATCCGTGGTTCCCCTCTTCCTTTCTCGGTTTATTGTTAACCGCTCTTGCGTCGGTAGTGCATGATAACAGCGCCATTGCGTAGCGGCTTCGTCGAGACCAGCTCCAGCCGTCGCGTGCCGGGTAGCCCTCCTTGGTAAAGGGTCGGGCCATGGCCGGCGATTCTGGGGTGGACGACGAATTTATACTCGTCGATCATATCCAACCGGTCCAGTTCGGTCGCGAGCTTGCCGCTACCGAGGAGCACGCCAGCCGGGGTAGCGTCCTTCAGCTTCCGCACTGCCGTGCGCAAGTCGCCAACGATGTGATGGCTGTTGGTCCACGGGAAATTTTCACGCGTTGAAGACACGACATACTTCGGCTTGGTCTCCAACTTGACCGCCCATTCGCATATCGCCGGAGGCGCCTCCACATTGCCGCAGGCGACCGCTGGCCAGAAACTCTCCATCATCTCGTAAGTGACCCGACCCCACAACATCGCCCCAGCCTCCTCCATGAGGCGGGTGAAGAAGGCATGTGTCTCGTCGTCGGCGATTCCCTCCTGGTGGTCGACGCAACCGTCCAAGGTAATGTTGATGCTGAAGGTTAAGAGTCCCATGCCGTGAATCTCCGGAGAACTATGTATTTCATTTCATCGGCAACGTTTGAAGTGCTCCTCCTGGAGAGCTTGAGGAAAGGTTGACGTGAAATTGAAAAGGTTATTGCCTAATAGCCCTGTTCAAGGTTTCGGGTGAGTCCGAGGCGTAGTGTAAAGGGTCTCAAACTGAATTGGGCTATCGGAAAGCCGGATCGTCCTGCGGTATCGATACGAAGCCAATTCCTTGCCCTCGGTTGCCTTACCCCCAAACGGTCCGTTGGTCTGAACGATCAACGTATCCCTGATGCGCCAGCGAACTGGCCGAGTCTGGCAATCGTCATCCTCAGTCAGCACACGCGCCAGCGTTTTGGATTGCACGGAATATACGAACGTGTCGCGGATATACGGACCACCCGATCGAACGCTGAACGCCACGTAGTGACCATCAGGACTCCAGACAATACTCTCAGCAAATGACCCTGTCTGTAGATCAGAATGCTTGTCAGACGATAGGAGGACATCGTCGTCACGACCTACTATCTGGAAATGGTGATCAGGAGCAGCGGTGTCTCCGATGTTCCTGACTGTGGCTGATCCATCCGGCGATGAATGGGCAACGCGGTCTTCCATCGCGCTACTGGTGACCAATCCAGCGAAAACGCCGAAAATTACGATGGTGAGGAATTTTTTCATTTTTGGGCTAACGTCAAAGTGGACACCGGCTATCAAGAGCGCCAGTCCGCTACAGGGTTTAGGGTTGTAGGCAAGAGGGTCATTTCGACTCGGGACGGGTAGCCGTTTGTGCACCACCACCTTTTTCGCCATCTCTCTTTGCGGTTGCAGGATTGCGGATCAGTAAATCCTTCTGGAATGTGTCGATCTCGCCGGAAATTTCCCATGTGCGAAGCTGGACTGCTTGCGGGCAACCCAGCAGAGCAAATAGCGGTGGATCAATCCAATTCACCTGGTCACCCGAAATCGCAACTGGGCGCGCAGGAACTCCGAAAGACTCTCTAGGGATTCCAATACAGTCCTCCTTGTTAAACAAGATGTTCGTGAGTATGGAAAGCGAAACAGTCGTAAGTCCCTTCTCCGTTCGGGTGATTCTCATCGGATAGTAGAGCTTGTCAGTCTCGAAACGAATTCTTAAAGGAGTCTTCTTCGCTGTCTCCTGCTTTACGTCAACCACGTCAAAGAGGAACCACTTATAACCGTCCTTCGCATAGTCAGAGATCACCGCAAGCAGTGGATCGGGAACTTCAATGCCTTCGTTAGCAGCGCCAAATTCGGCGGTCACCCACGCTGAAAAGCGTGCCGCGTCGAGCAATTCGACGGTCCGAATATCATGTGCTCCAATCATCTTCCGTTCAACAACCCTTGCCGCAGGGATCTCGACGGGGACGGAGAAGGGGCCAAATGGATCCGCTCCTCCAGAGTCCCGGACTACCACACGAGGAAGTAGTGACTTGCAGCGTGTGAACACTCCAATGTCTGTTGCCTCAACTTGTGGCTTGGACGGCAAAGGCATCACCTCAAGAATTTTTGTATCTTCCGAGGCTCCTAAAGTCGTCTGAAGATACAAAAGCTGTTCTTTGCCATTCCAAGCAATGATCGCGTCTTGGTTCGGCTCTACTATGCGGACACCCTTCTTGAAGGGAATGCTTCCCATGTCGGCATGGCTCGTAAGCATAAATGTTACCGAGAACAGCATGATTGCAGTAATGGATTTCATTTTCTTGGCGATTGAGGTAGGGACGTCGGTTTCACCCGCCCCCCCTCGCAGATCCCGGCGTGCTGAATTACCGTACCGCGCTCCTGAGGAATGCGCGCAGGTGGAACTTCGATCATGATTGGATTCCTGTTGTCGGACCTTTTCATACGGGGCTTGGCGGGCTTTGTCTAGCGGGTTCTTGGCAACGGCTCCTCGATCACTTGCGGTACCGGCATCTGCCAGCGCTCCCACGCGACCACCAATGACTTGACCGCGAAGTTTTTGCGCTGGCTGCGCCGGCAGTGAACCACTGCGCTTGAGGATGGCGATGATTTCGGGAGCCGTGGTCAATTCGTTCTTTCTCGGGCGACTTCTCCCTGATGGAGGGACCCTGGGTGACTGGTGGTTTTGGGATGGAAGAGGAAGAGTTGGATTGATGATCGCGGATGGTTGATGGAGAAGAGGAGCCTCCTGCGGGAGAAGGCGAAATGGGGCGGCCCGGCGGATGTGCCCCTACCGGAAAATCCTATCCATGTGCAAGTTGCCGGCTCCATCTGGCAGCCCCTTGAAGGCGATTGACATCCCCAAGTCGAGAAATGACAGTTTCGGGGAGGCGGATCACCTGCCCGGGGAGGAAAATGGCAGCTCTGGGAAAACGATTGGCGTGCCGGCGATTCAGGAATGTCTGTCTGTCACCGCCGGAAGGTGACAGGAGCGTGCGGAAAAATCAGAGCCCGCGGTTGCCGGCCATGTGCGTCAGCAGGCGCTGGTTGAACTCGTCCGCCATGTTGTAACCGAGGCGGCGGAGCTGCTGGTCGAGCGCGGCGATGGTGACCATGCGCGCGGTGTCGCGGCCGGGCCCGACCGGAATTTCCACGTGGACGACCTGCTGGCCGAGGATTTCGTAGGTTTTCTGCTGGAGGCCGATGCGGTCCACTTCGTTGAGATCGGCCTGCGGCTTGAGGGTGATGACGAGGTCGAGGCGCTTGTCCGGGCGGATGGAGGCGAGGCCGTAGAGGTTGGCAACGTTGACGATGCCGATGCCGCGGATTTCCATATAACCGCGGGAAAGGTCCGGCGCGGTGGCCACCAGATCGCCGCCGACGTATTTGATGCGCACCATGTCGTCGGCCACCAGCGAGGCGCCGCGCTCGAGCAGGCCGATGGCGGTTTCGGATTTTCCGGAGCCGCTCTTGCCGACGATGAGCACGCCGACGCCGCGCATGTCCACCATGCAGCCGTGGAGCGTGACGCTGGGGGCGAATTCATGTTCCAGCCGGATGGTGGCGGCATTGAGGAAATTCATGGTGACCTGCGAGGTGCCGAAGACGGGGATGCCATGCTCCCTCGCCACTTCCATCAGGTTGTCATCGAGCGCGGAGCCGCGGGCGACGACGATGCACGGGATTTCCCGGTCGCACATCCGGCGGAAGCGGTCCATGCGCATGACGTCCGGGAGTTTCTTGAGGTACGAGAGTTCCGAATTCCCGAGGACCTGCACGCGCTTGCGGGCGAAGTAGGAGAAAAAGCCGGCGAGCGCGAGTCCCGGGCGGTTCATGGCGGGCTCGCTGATCGGGCGGTCGAAGCCCATTTTTTCGCTCTGCAAGGTCAGTCCGAGGGCTTCTGCGTGGGCTTCGAAGAATTTCTCGACGGAGATGGAAGCGACGGTTTTGACGCGGGGAGGCATGGCACAGACTCAAGCAGACTCGCCGCGCCACCGCACGCGCAGAATTCGGAGAAAATGGGGAAGGAGTTGCGCCCTGAGCGGAACGTGCTACATCAACCGCCGAGACCATGCCAAACTACGATTACGAATGTCAAAAATGCGGGAAACGCTTCGAGGTGTTTCAAGGCATGAATGATGCGAAACTCACCGATTGCCCGCAGGAAGGCTGTGATGGAACGGTGAAACGTCTGCTCGGCACCGGTGGCGGCATCCTTTTCAAGGGCTCCGGCTTCTACCAGACCGACTACCGCTCGTCGTCCTACACGGCCGGAGCCAAGGCGGACACGGCCTCCAGCGCCCCGGCGGCACCTGCCGCGCCCGCGCCCGCGCCGAAGTCCGCGGATTGAGCCCGCCGCGAAGGGAAGCTTTGCAAGCCCGCGGCCCCATGCTAAGCACGGCGTCCATGGCCGATCCCACAAATCCCAAATCCGGTGGCGGATGTTTCTCCACGCTCATCCTGATCGTTTTCCTGGTCGTCGCCATCGGCCTCGGAGCGGCCGTCTTTTTCATCGCCCGGCCGCAGGACCTGAGCGACCTCGGCGGCTACGGGCCGGCCGCGAAGGGCGCGCCGGTGAAGGACGTGAGAGCGGTTTTGAAAAACTCGCTGGACCGCGGATTTCCCGTCACCCTCACCGAAGCGGACCTCAACATCTGGCTGGACCGCACCCTCTCGCGGAAACAGGGCGGATTGTTAGCTTCGCAAATTTCGCTGGAGCGCGTCTGGGTGCGGCTGGAGAACGGCTTCGCGGAGGTGATCATGGAGAGGAAGGTCATGAACCAGCCGTTCACGGTCTCGATGTTCATCCGGATCGAGAAAGTGGAAGGACCGAAAGGGCTGTCCACTGAAGTGAATTTCGACGGCGGCCCCTTTCATCCGGATGCCCCGCAACCGCCGCGTGGAGGACGCTTCGGAAAACTGGTGGTGCCGCAGGGATTCCTGATCCTCGTCAAACCCGCCTATGAGAAACTCGCCGCGCTTTTCCCGGAGGAAAAAAAACTCGGCATCGAGGAAATGGCCCGCATCAAGATCGAAAAAGGCAGGATGATCCTCAACCCGCGCGCGCCGGCCGAGGCCGACTCGCTGCTGCCGAAAACCTTCTAACC
>JBDSNC010000183.1:0-26593 GCA_039915545.1 Luteolibacter sp. | reverse complement strand
AGCTTGATTGCCGTGGGATTCCACCCCCGATTTAGAATTGGACACGGTTTGTCGGAGGGCTAGAATTCGACGTTATGAATAAACTCTGGATTGTCCTTATTGCCATTGTCGGGCTTGTCGTCGTTCTCGGGCTATCAGTCGCGGGGAGTTATAACGGGTTGGTCGGGAAACAGCAGGGGGTGGATGCGGCGTGGGCGCAGGTGCTCAACCAATACCAACGCCGCGCGGATCTGGTGCCGAATCTGGTGAAGACGGTGCAGGGATCGGCGAATTTCGAGAAATCGACGCTGGAGGCGGTGGTGAACGCGCGGGCCTCGGTGGGCAAGGTGACGATTGATCCGAGCAAGGCTCCGGCGGATGCCGCGACGCTGCAGAAATTCCAAGAGGCGCAGGGGCAGTTCAGCAGCGCGCTGAGCCGGCTGCTGGTGGTTGCTGAAAACTATCCGGACCTGAAGGCCAGTGCTGGATTCCGCGACTTGCAGGCGCAGCTTGAAGGGACGGAGAACCGGATCTCGGTGGAACGCGGACGCTTCAACGAAGCGGCGAAGGATTACAACACCGGCGTGCGCCGTTTACCGGCGGTGCTCTTCGCGGGGATGTTGGGATTTCATCCGAAGCCGTATTTCCAAGCCGACGCCGGAAGCGAAAGAGCTCCTGAGGTGAAGTTTGATTTCAGCGGGAAGCCTTGACGGATGATGACTCGCTCGTGGCATCGCCCGGCGTGGCTCGTGACGTGGATCGCCCTGATATGGAGCGTGGCAGCGGCTGTTCATGCGGCTGCTCCTCTGCCTGCCAGTCCGACGCCCCACTACATCCGCGACGACGCGCACTGGCTGGGTCCGGCCGCGTTCGGGGCGCTGGATGCGAAGTTGCAGGCGTTCGAGCGGGAAACTTCGTCGCAATTCGTGGTGGCGATTTTCCCGGAGATCCCGCAGGGCGAGGAGTTGTTTGATTTCAGCCAGCGGCTTTATCAATCGTGGAAACCCGGCGGCGCGGAGAAGGACAACGGCGCGATTTTCCTGATCTTCGCGAACGACCGCAAGCTGCGCATCCATACGGGATTCGGGATGGAAGGCGTGCTGCCGGACGCGCGCTGCAAGCAGATCATCCAGGATATCGTCGCGCCACGGCTGCGCGAGGGAAACAAAGAGGCGGCGGTGAATGCCGGGGTGGATGCGATGATCGCCGCGGCGAAGGGCGAATACACCGGAACCGGCAAGACGCGGCTCGACCAGAAACCGGGGGATGACGGCGCGGATAACCTGCTGTTTTGGATCACGCTGATCCTAATCGCGGCGCTCGTCTTCCCGCGCTTTTTCTCGGCTGCGGATGTGATTTTCACCGATCGCGGAAGATCGCGGACCCGTGGCGGCTGGTGGGACGGCGGATCATCCGGCGGCGGCGGCAGCTGGGGTGGGGGAGGCGGCGGCGGCGGCGGCGGCGGCGGTTTTTCCGGTGGCGGCGGCGATAGCGGCGGAGGAGGCGCGAGCGGCGGCTGGTGAACGACACGACATCGCGATGAAACCGATTTTAACAGACAAGGAGGAGCTGATGCTGGTGGATGCGATCCGCGGGCAGGAGCTGCGGACCAGTGCTGAGATCCGTATCTGCGTTTCCTACAAGCTTCTGTGGCGATACGAGCGCTATGCCTGGAAGGTTTTTGATAGAGCCGGCATGCGCAACACCCGTCAACGGAACGGGGTGCTGATCGTCATGATGCCGGTGATGAAAAAAGTGATCGTCATCGGCGACACCGGAATCAACGCGGTGGTGCCGGAGGATTTTTGGAAAACCACCGTCGCGGCGATGATTCATGAGATGCACGAATCCACCGCTTTGGACGCCCTCCGCGAAGGTCTCACACGCGTGGGCGATCTGCTGTCCGTTCACTGGCCGCGCGAAGAAGGGGATGTGAACGAACTGGCGGACGAGATTTTGCGGTGAGACGTTTCGTTACTCCGGAAGCCATGAAAAGCATTTTGCCCACCTCCGGAGTTGATCGCGTGCACGGCATCGACAACAAATAAAGAAGGCATCGAGAGCGCTACGAAAGGCAATTGATGATATGAAGAAATTGGGAAATTATGCCCAGCGCGGACAGTAGCATACTGTATGTTATACACACTAATCACGGAAGTTAGCGACGCTAATGATGCTTTATTAGCCACCGATATTGATCAAATTGAATCGGAGACGGCCGATGAATCGATTCTCATTTGGGCGAAGACGACGAAATTGAAGCCAAGGTTGTCCCCAATAATGATGTCGCTAATCGTTCCTGCGACTCCCGTAAAAGGGGTAATTGGCTGCTGGTGTACTTCCTGCTACGAAGACGAAGGCGAAGACACCGGTAGGGATTTTATCATTAACATTGTCGAGACCTGGACGGGGTCGGTCCTTGGATTTTAAAAAGTGCTCCAGTTCCCGCAAGGCGACAGCATGCCTTGGGTTATTCTTTGCACCTCAGCGTCTTTGCGGTGAGCTCTTTGATGGAAATGGGAGGCCGAAGAACAGGCAGGAATGCCTGTGTCACGCCGGCAGAGTCACTTGCAGGACGATGGAGTCCTCGAGGGCTGTCAATGGGGCGCCGTCGCGTGGGAGCAGGATGAACTGGCCTTTCTTGAAACGGCGGCCGCCGTCGCTTTCCAGCTCGCCCTCGACGACGGATAGAATGGAGAAGCGGTCGTCCTGCGGGTTGGTGATGGTTTCTCCCATTTCCACCGATTTCTTGTCCGTTTTGAAATACTCGCAGGTGGCGAGGTTTTCGCCGTTCGGGACATCCATGGATGGTTCGAAGTCGTTGAAGTCGATGCTGGCGAGGGAATCGGAAACATGCAGCTCGCGCGGCTTGCCATCGAGACCGAGCCGGTTCCAATCGAAGACCCGATAGGTGGTGTCCGAGTTCTGTTGGATCTCGTGGATCAGGAATCCGGCGCCGATGGCGTGCAGCCGTCCGGACGCGATGAAAATCGAGTCGCACACCTGCGGCGTGACCGCGTGCACGACATCGGCCACGCTGCCGTCCTCGATGGATTTTTCGAAATCCGCGCGGGTGACGCCGTTTTTCAAACCGACGTAGAGTTTTGCTCCGGGATCACAATCCGCGATGAACCACATTTCCGTCTTCGGCTCGCCACCGAGGCCGGCTGCCAGATCGACCGGCGGGTGGACCTGGATGGACAGGTCGTCGCGGGCGTCGAGCACCTTGATGAGGATGGGGAAACGCGGGTGGGCGAGAAAGCCCTCGCCGAATATCTCCTCGCGGTGGTTCGTCCACAAATCGTGCAACGTGCTGCCCGTGTGGGTGCCTTCGTCGACGACCGATTGCTCCTTCTCTCGGTCCACGATTTCCCAAGACTCGCCGAAGGGCTGCTTCGGGTCTGGCAGGTGGCGGCCGTAGACGGTTGCGAGTTCGCGTCCGCCCCAGACGCGTTCCATGTAAAGCGGGGTGAAGGTGATCGGTTCCATGCGGGTGGAGATAGGGGCTGCGACCGATTTTGGCAATGGCGGATGAAGCCTGTATGTGTTGGGCTGGTCATCTGGGAGTAATGAGCTGAAAACGGCCGGCGGGAACGAAGGAGTTTCAACCACAGATGAACAGGATGGACACAGATGGCAGAAGGGATAAGACCCAAATCCTTTCAATCATGAACAATCCGTTGATCCTCTTTATCTGTGTCCATCCTGTTCATCTGCGGTTGGTTTTTCCCAAAGTGCGGCAGTCCGAAGCCTGCGGTTGACCCGGCCGATTCGTGGGGCAAACTAGCGGAGCTTGCCAGATATCGAAACACCTCCCGCAGATCCCGCACCGCTTCCGAAGAAGCGGCGGAAACTCCGGCGCTGGATCCTGCTGGCGGTGTTTTTGCTGGCACTCGTCTGGCTGAACGGCCCCGGGCTGCGGTGGATCGCGCCAATGGTGGCATCGCATTTCCTCGAAAAAACCGGGCTGAAGGGGAGTTTCAAACTGGAGGGCAGCCTCACCGGCGGGCTCTCCATTTCGGACCTGCGCCTCGGTGGCGACAAGGATCTCGCCGGACTGTCGGTGGACAAGGTGATGCCCATTTACCAACTCAAAAAACTGATCCACGGCGAGGTGGACGGGTTGACGATCGATGGTCTGCATGCCGATCTCCGCCTCGGGCTGAAAAAAGACAGTGTGGAAAAACCGCCGCTCGATCTCGCGAAACTCGTCGAGACCCTGCGCACCGTGCGCTCGCGGATCGTTCCCGCCTCCATCGAACTCAAGAACATCAGCCTCTCCGCCACCCGCGACGGAAAACCGGCCTTTTCCCTCGCTCCGAGCAATCTAACCCACCGCCGCGGCAGCGCCGAAATCACGCTGGAGCTGGGTGCCATCACCGATCCAACAGGAAAGACCTGGCCCGCTCAGAAATCCGCCGTGCTCTGGAATGCGGACGACATTTCCATCGCCCGCCTCAATCCCTTGCCGGGCGTCAGCGTGAGCGATCTCATCGTGCGTCTTCCCGCCGGTGGCCTGCCTTCGCTGGACACGCAAGTAAGGGTGGACGAAGCGGTTTTTGTGATCGGCAGCTCGCCGGGGTTCGCTGCGGCGAAGATCGACCTGCGGGAGGGGAAACTCGTGATCGCGGAGACCGCGAAACGTTTCGGCGTGGAGATTCCCGCCACCGCCACGCTCACCTCGCTGGCCATCGATATCGATGGAGTTCTACCCGATCCCAAGGCGGCGACGGGCAGCGCGCGGGTGCTGTTGGAGAATGTGGCGTTCAAGGATTGGAGCGCTGAGGAAGTGAATCTCGGCACCTCGCTGCAATCCGATCTGGCCACGCTGACCGTCAGGGCGAAGGCGCTGGGCACGGATCTGTCTGTGGAGGCCGGTGCGCCGGTCACGCGCTCTGCCACCCGGTTCCTGTTGGGCAATGCCACCGGCCGTTTCAACATCGCCAGCGTGCCAGCCGTTCTCGCGGAGCTGGCGAAGCGCACACCCGCCATCGATCCGACCGCTCCGGTCCCTGCTTCCTCACTGGATGGAAATTTCAACCTCTCCCTCACCGGCAACCGCCCGCAGGCTGCCGATGCGGATCTGGTGATCAAGCCGGTGGATGCGAAGCTCGCTTCCGAAATTTCCGTCAAGGGCCACTGGCAGCCGGACGCGCCCGCCACCGCGGAACTCGCGGTGGACGGACTGAAGGCTTCGGCGATCTATGAAATTCAGCCCGCCACCTATCAGGCATCGCTCGATCTCGACGAGTTCACCAACAGCCGCATCGACCGGTGGCTCGCCATCGTGAAGGTGAAACCCGGCGGCATCGCGGACCTCACGGGAAAATGGAGCGGGGGCGGCGGGATGAAAACCGGCAGGCACCACGGAGAAATCAATTTCACCCAGGCGACGTGGACCCGCGAAAGCGTCGCTCAGATCACTGCCATCGGCGGGGTGGCCTACGACTGGCCGGGCAAGGTCGAGACCAAAGGCCTGCGTGTGCAATCGAACGACCAGACCATCGCTCTCGAAGCCGCGCTTGCCGACGACCTGCTCGTCCTCAAGCGTTTCCTCTGGACCGATGGCAAGGAGGACATCGCCGAAGGCACAGCCAGCCTGCCGGTGCCGAAGGATTTTAAAAAGTGGCGTGAAATGCTGGCCAACGACGCGCGGCCGGTGGAGGTGGACATCACCTCGCGCGTGCTTTCTCTGGGTCTGCTCAAGCAATGGCTGCCCGCTGCGGAAAAGATCGATCCTCGCTCGACGGGACAGCTCCAGCTCAAGGTTTCCGGCACCTATGCTGAGCCGATCGTGGATGCCTCGCTTGAAGCCCGCGACCTCCGCTCACCCGCGCAGCCGAAGCTTCCGCCCGCCGATCTGAAAGTGACGCTCAAGGGCGGCGATGGGAAACTGACGGTAGATGCCATCGCCACCGCGCCCGATTTTCCGGCGGCGACGATGAAGGCGAATCTGCCGTTCCGTCCTGCGGAATGGGCCAACGATCCGAAGTTGGTGGCGGAGGAGTCATTGGACGCCCGCGTGGATCTGCCGCGGCTGGATCTCTCGCGTTTCAGCACGCTGGTTCCCTTCGCGGAGCTGGTTACGGGATTTCTAACCGGGAATGTGGTCGCAAAGGGAAAGATCGGCAAGCCGGAGCTGAAAGGGGAGCTCAACCTAGCGGGCGGAGGCATGCGTTTCAAGGACGGCCGTTTTCCCGCCATCGAGAATCTCACGGCGGCGGTCGATCTGGCATTGGACAAGATCATCCTGAAGAGCCTGAAAACGACCGTAGCAGGCGGCACCCTGACCGGCGACGGTTCGCTTGCCATCGCTGCAGGAAAGCCGGGCAATCTTGATTTCAAACTTCGCGGCGACCACCTGCCGCTGATGCGCAACGACCTGCTGATCCTGCGTGCGAATATCGACCTCCGCCTGCAAGGGCCGTGGGAAAAGGCTGCTCTATCCGGCACCGTCGGCGCGGTGGACAGTGTGTTCTATCGGGACATCGAGCTGCTGCCCATCGGCACTCCGTTCAACTCGCCATCCGCCGCGGCGCTGCCGAAAATCGATCCACCGAAGAGCAGCAGCCCGGCGATGCCCGAGCCGTTCCGCAACTGGGGGCTGAACGTCACCGTGCGCACGCAGGAGCCGTTTCTCATCCGTGGCAACCTGGCGACCGGCGAGGTGAACGGCAGCATCCGCGTCGGCGGGACGTTGGGAAATCCGCTGCCGGACGGATCGATGAAGATCAGTGAATTCCGGGCGACTCTGCCATTCAGCACGCTGTATGTCCGCTCCGGCACGGTTTCCTTCACTCCGGCGACCGGCTTTGACCCGATCCTCGAAATTCGTGGCACCGCCGAGCCGCGGCCCTATCGGATCACGGTTTACGCCTACGGCCGGATGTCGAATCCGCAACTGGTGCTGACTTCGAATCCACCACTGCCGGACAACGAAATCATGACCTTGCTGGCCACCGGCACCACCACCACCGGTTTGGAAAATCCGCAGGCAGCGTCGTCCCGCGCGATGCAGCTTCTTGCGGAGGAGATCCGGCGCGGGCGCTTCCGGTTCGGCAAGCAGCTGCGACCGCTGCTGGGCCTGCTGGACCGCGTCGATTTCAGCATCGCCGAGGCGGACCCCTATTCGAGCGACTCATTCTCCACCGCCACCCTGGCCCTAACCGACCGCTGGTTCCTCTCCGCCGGCGTGGGAGCGGAAGGCGATTCCCGCGCCATGGTCATCTGGCGTCTTTCTTTCCGCTGATGAGTTTACCACGTGTCACCGCTGTTTTTCTAACCGTCGCGTCGCTTGCCGTCGCGGAGACGGAAGTGAGGATTACGGGGTCTCAGAAAAAGAGCGAGGGAGAGCTGCTCGGTCTGATCGGGGAGAGGATGGCCCACGTCCGCAGCAAACCGGCCTCCACGTGGCGTGCGGACGACGCCGCTTTCCTGCTGCGGGAGGTGATGAAAAAGGATGGATACGCCGAAGTGCAGGTGGATTGGAAAATCGTCAAGAGCGACGAGATCCTGCTTACGGTGCATGAGGGGCTGCGGCTTTCGTTAGGGAAGGTGACGATCAAAGGCGTGCCTGCCGAGGATTTGAGCAAATTCGTCAAACTCTACAGTTCTCCAGCGGAAAAAGGCCGGCCGATCGGCTCCGGCAGCGAGCCATTCCGCGAGGGAGACGTGGCCACCGGGCTTTCCTTCATCAAGCAGGAGCTCAACGCCCAGGGCTACTGGTCGGCGGAGGTGGCTCTTGCATCGCGCGAGACCGACGCCGCCACTGGCGCGGTGGACATCACGATCAATGTGACCACTGGCGTCATCCACGAGATCGCCACCCCGCGGATTTCCAGTCCGGACGGGCGCGGCATCGACGAAACAAGGGAGGCGGTGAAGCCATTCATCGGCAAAAAGGCGCGGACCGCAAATCTCAACGCGATGCGGCTGGCGGTGGAGGAGAAATTCGGCAGCAGCGGTTATAAGGATGCGACCATCAACATGGGGCGCACGATCACGTCGCCGCAGTTCATCCCGGAGTTTTCCGTCGATCTCGGCAAACGGGTGAAACTCGAAAAAATCGTTATCGAAGGCCTGGAGCGGACGAATCCGGAGCGCATCAGCAAGCGCATGAAAAAACTCGAAGGGGATTGGTATGACGAGGCGGCGATGAACAAATACCTGCGCGCTTTCCTCGGCACCGGCGCGTTTTCCTCAGCGCGGGTGGAGACGGCGGAAACGGGTGAGGGGACGATCGACGCCACGCTGCATTTCACGGAAACGCGGGCCAAGGAAATCACGCTGGCGGCGGGCGTCGGTTCCTATCAGGGGCTCATCACCCGCGTCACCTATGCGGACCGGAACCTGTTCGGCGAGTTGTTGGGTTTCAGTTCGGGATTCGAGTTCAGCTCGCGGGGAGTTCTGGGAGAAACGAAGATCACCGATCCCTGGCTCTTCGGCTCGGACGTCGCGGGCACCGCGCGCGTCTATGCGCTGATCTACGGCCGCGAGGGATACAGCACTTTCGAAAGCGGGCTTGACGGCCGGCTCACCTGGAAATTCGGCGACCATTACTCGCTGGATCTTCTCGCGGGCACTTCGGTGGTGAATTTAACCAGCGACGGCCTGCCGACCGATGATCTGGGAGAGAATGTTTACGCCCATCCGAAACTCCGGCTCACGCAGGCGCTCGATTACCGCGACAGCCCGGTGCTGCCGACCAGCGGCTGGCATTTGGAAATGCCGCTGGAAGTCGGCGCGGCGGTCGGCGATACATCCACCTCCTACGTGCAGGCGGGGATGACCGGTGGTTGGTATCACAAGATCAGCCGCAACTGGCAGTTAGGAATCGGCGGCGAGTGGGGGATGATCGTTCCATCGGGCGACGGCACCGACCTGCCGATCGACCTGCGGCTTTTCAACGGCGGCTCACGCAGCGTGCGCAGCTTCCCGGAGAGGGAGCTAGGTCCGCAGTCGGCAAACGGTTATCCGCTCGGCGGCGAGGCGATGTGGAACGCCAATGTGGAACTCGGCCGCAAAATCGCCGGTGCGGTATCGGCGGTGGCTTTCGTCGATGCTGGTTCACTTTCCCAGAACTACGACGGGTTCACCTCTGCCGGCATCGAGGTGGCGACCGGTCTCGGCCTGCGGCTGGACCTGCCTATCGGCCCGGTCCGTTTGGAATACGGCTACAACCTGACAAAGGACCCCGGCGAACCGGCGGGCACGATCCATTTCGCCATCGGTTACGCTTACTAACCGTGTGTCGCGTCACAGATGTGGAAAAACAAACAGGCCCGGACTGGTGGGTCCGGGCCTGCGGGTTCATGAATTCAACCTAACGTCCCGCTCATGGCGCGGTGATGATCGCACGGAGGAAGTCCGCTGGATCGCCGGTGATGGCACCGGGGCTTTGGAAGGTCCGGTAAGTCCAGTCAGTGGAACCCTGCGGTGGCATGGTGCTTTCAATGTTGGTCTTGTCCAATCCGACGGGGACTTCGCTGACCGCGAGGTTCCAGGTGGCGAGTTCATCGCTGCCCTGGATCTTGTAGACGACGCCGTCAATCAGCGCGGACACTTGTTCGGTGGCTCCTGAGAATATCGCTCCGGTGCGGACCGGCAGAGTCAGGACAAGTGTCGGGCTGCCACCGACGATCGCCACTTTTCCGACCACCTTACCGGAGGATGTGCCGGACAGCGGATTTCCGTTCAGTGCGAATTCAGCAAGGTTGGAACTGCCGTCGCCATCGGGGTCGCCGGCCATGGTGGCGTTGGCGCTGGGATTGATGGCGGTAATGTTGTTTTGTGCCCAAGTGCTGTAGGACGAGCCGGAAGCTACGAGGGCGATTTGATTTCCACCGTAGTTGTAAACCACGCTGTATCCGTTTGGCTTTCCTGTCACCGAGGCGAAGGGAGCAGGGGTGGCCCCCGTGTAGCTGGCGATGATGAGGGGCGCGCCGTTGGCTGGGGTTATCTCGGTGATGACCAGGGCGGCGGCACTCACGTTGAGCGTTCCGTTAGCGACGAGTTTGTCAGCGGTTGCCCCGCTGACTTCGCAGGCATACGTGCCCGAGATCGTGGAGGCACCCGCAGTGAACGTGCCGACCGCGACGCCAGGAGCGAGCGTGCCCGCAGCCGAGACGACCAAGGGACCCGCAACCGTTCCGGTGCCACCGAGTGAGCCAGCGGTTGCGTTGGTGGTGCCGGTGTAGGTGTTGACTCCATTAAGCTGGAGGAATCCCGCACCGGACTTGGTGAGGCCACCGCCGCCCGTGCCGTCGAGGAGCGGCGGGCTGATCGCAATGGTTTTACCGTTGGTGTCGATCTTGGCGCCGTTGGATTTGACGGTTACCGTGTCAATGCCATTCACGAAGTCGAGGTTCGCGGCGGTGTTTGCGACGAGCGTGCCGCCGTCGAAGGTCAATGCGCTTGTTCCGGCGTTGGTTTCGATGACCCGATTGGCGCGCAGGGTGCCGCCAACGTTCAGGTTGAGTGTGCCGTTGCCGCCAGCGGTCGCGATGTTCACCTGTTGACCATTCGAAACGACCTCGCCACCACCTGAAATCGTCAGGGTTCCCTTGCCGGCTTCCGCGAGGATCACACCAGGGTAGTCACCTGGTGCAGGAGGACTCTGGGTCAATGTGCCACCGCTGACATTCCATTCGGCGACTGCCGAACCACCCCTTCCAATCACCAGATATCCATTGCAGGTCGTCGAGCCGGCGCTCTGGTTCCAAATGGCGTGGCCTCCTTGCCCGAACCACAAGTGTTCGTTGTTGCCGAAGGTCGCGGTGCCGCCGGTCTGGGTGATGAGGGCGTTGGAGGGGCTAGCTACCGCGATCTCGCAGACGCCACCGTTGAATGACGAAGTGCCGGAGAGGGTCAAGTTGCAAGCTGAGTTTGCACCAAGGGCCATCCTGGTCCCGGTGCCGGTGAATGATGACGCTCCGCTGAGGGTGATGTTTGTCTGTGAGTTCTGGCTTTCGGCGAACAGGGTTAGACCGGTGTTGGTCCAAGTGGAGTTGTTCAGCGAGATGGTTTGCACACTGTTATTCGTCGGGAGGTCGCCGTTGAAGCCGGTGCTGAGGTTGCCGGTTGCGATGACGGAGCCGGTGGCGGTGAAGGAGCTGGTGAGGCCGGTGTCGCCATTGCCGCGGCCGAGGGTGAACCAACTGCCGACCGTGAGGCTGGTGTTCTGAAGCACCAACGCACCCGGTGTGGCGGTTATCGATCCCACCCAAAGTTCTCCGGGAACCGAGACCAGTTGGGAACCGGAACCGATGAGGGACAAGGTGCCGTTGTTGACTTTGGACACCTGGCCGGACGCGCCGATGGTGACCGCGTCATTGGTCAGCGTGAGGTTGCCGGTGCCGAGCTTGATGAGTCCGCCCGCCGTGCTGTAAACCGGGCCGGTCATGGTCAGGTTATTCGTGGTGGTGATGCCGCTGTTCGCAGCCGTGATGCTGAACCCGCGGTCGATGGTCTTGTTCGGTCCCGTGTAGTTCAGGGTGCCGCCGTTGAGGAAGAGGCCATCTTTACTGATAGGGCTCGCGAAACCTGCATCGGCGAGGGTGGCCACATTGATGGTACCCGCGGTGATGGTGGTATTGCCATCGTAGTCGTTAGCGGTGGAGATATCCAAGGACCCCGTGCCCAGTTTCAAGAGGCCTGTGGGGCCGGTGATTTTCCCAGTGGAGGTGGTGGAAAGCGTGTAGTTCTTGGCGGTGTTGTTGAAAGTCACTCCGCTGCCGCCGGGGGTCACCGTGGTGTTGAGGACAACGGTGGTCGGGCCCGTGTCCACGCGGTCATCGAACATGGCGGGATCTCCATCCGCATAGCTGGTTGCCACCGCGCCGAATTCGTTTTTCCAGTTGAGATCGGCAGTGTTCCACAGATTGCTGGTGGTGCCTGTCCAATACGGATCGTTGGCGCGGGTGACGTTCAGGGAAAGGGAACTGGGGCCTGCTATATTCGTTAGGACGAGGTTGGCAATGACGCCGTCCGGGAGGGCTCTGAGGACGAAGTTTCCGCTGCCGCCTTTGAGGCCGTTATAGGAAATCAGCGGGATCGATCCGGTGACGATGTTCGTGTCCGCGATGTCGACGAGGACGTCGCCGTTCACATTCAGCGAACCGGCAATGCCTGTCACTGTGAGCGGTGCGCTGGTGGTGTTTCCGGCGAAGGCACCCAGGTCGAAGTTCAGGGTGTTGTCGTTGAATCCAAAGCTGATCGCCGAGGTGCTGTAAGTGTCATTGATGGCCGTCTGGGTAAGTCCGAAGCCAGTGAAATCGCTCAGGGTGATTGCTCCGGTCGCATCGGACGCGGTGGTGGTGAACAGGTTGCCTTCCAGAACGGTCGTAGGCCCGGTGTAGGTGTTGGCGGCTGACAGTGTCAGGGTTTTAATGCCGGATTTGACGACACCACCGCCGCCGAGGAAGATCTGGGGGGCGGTTAGACTGAAATTATTGCTGTCGATCCGAAGACCACCGGTTCCGCCGGTTCCTCCAGTGCTACCGATAGTGGCGGCGGTCAGGTTGTTGATAAAAGTGGTGCTGGCTGCCTTGGCGACGATCTGGGTGCCGTTGAAGGCCACTGCTCTTGTGGCGCCGCCGCCGCCGATGATCTGGGTGACACGCAAGGTGCCGCCGTTGAGATTCAAGTTACCGGTGGAGCCGCCATTGGTGCCGACTCTTACGGTGTTTCCGAGGATTTCAGAGCTGGCTCCTGATAGACTTAGTGTCCCGTTACCGTTTTCCGGAATCTGAATTTCACCGGTCTGCACGTCCAGCAGGCCACCGGTCATGTTCATGGTGCCGGTGCCGGCACCGCAGACGAGGAAGTTACCGCCGCCATTTTTCGTGAACGTGCCACCGCTCATGTTAAACGTGCCATTGCCGTCGCGGCCCACGGCGACCCAGTTGGTGACGTTGATTTGGCCGCCACTGAGCTCCAGGGTGCCGGGACTGCCGCCGCCTTGTCCGATCCAACACTCGTTATTCACGTTGAGCGTGCCTCCGGACATCGTGTACTTACCTGAACCTGCCGCACCGGTGCCATCGGCGATCCGCAGCACGCCGTTCGTGGTCACTGTGCCACCGGATTGCACAAGCTCTCCTTTTCCGCTGCCGCCGTTTCCTACGGCGAAGCTGCCGCCGCCGGACTTCGTAAATATTCCGCCCTCGACGGTGAGTTTGCCGGTGCCACCATTCCGGCCGATCGCCACCCAGTTGTTAACGGTCATACCTCCCGCAACCATTTTGAATGTTCCGTTGCCGCCGCCAGCTTGTCCCACCCATAATTCTCCACCCACGGAGAAGGTGCCGGCTTCAAGGTTCATTTTCCCCGGGCAAGCCTCGCCGATGACAGCGGTGCCCCCGGCGCTGAGGGTGCCGGAAGTGTTCATATTGACCGTGCCATCACCACCGGCGCCGGATCCTGAATAGAAGTTACCGCTCACGATCATATTGCCGGATCCCAGCGCATAGCCACTGATACCGGGGCCCGGAACCGCGGTATTTGCAAGGTTGTAGGTTCCCGCGGCACCTTTTCCGGCATACATCCAGTTGCCTCCGCCGGTGAGGGCGTCGCCAGAGATGTGATTCAGGATTCCGGCAGTGCCATTTCCGATGAGAATGTCCTTGGGCGTCTTCAGGATGTTGGCCCCGACGATGGTCGCGATATTGCCGGTGCTGGTGTTGATGACCGCGTCCTCATCGAGCACGGCTTTTTCCGGAATATGTCCCAAACTCCAGTTGGTGGCGGTGTTCCATTGGCTGTCGGTGGTGCCCGTCCAGAGGTTCGTGGCACCTTGACTGACAGAGGCCCCGAAGCAGACGACGATGGCGCACGTGGCTCCGACGAATGGATTGCGGAACAGAGCGGTGTGGTATTTGGGTTTCATATGGTTTTTTGGGGAAGATGCGGGGTTAGTGCAGAGACTGGCGTCCGGAAACATCCTGCCTCATTACAGGTAGCGCCGTTTTTCGGATGAATCCCGACAGTGAATTTGAATTATTTTCTCACCTCTTTCCGCGCCGGAATCAGAAACGAAGGTCCAGCGGTCTCGGCGTGGCTTGATTGGGGAAGCGGAGCCAGAGCAGGCCTTCCCGTTTCGAGTAAACCGTTCCTTCAAGCGGTTGTCCGTCGAGCGTCACCGATTTTGGCTTTACTGGAATTTTCAGCAACATCACCGCTGATGTCTCCGCCGCACCCTCGACGAGGAATGACAGCGTGTCTTCGGTTGATTTGATGGGCAATGCCCTGCATGCGGCTGCGACCAGTTGTTGTTTCGGCAAGGAAGCGGCGTCCAGATCACGAAGGAAACAGCGGCTGCCCGCGTCGATGCGGACATCGTTCATCACACGTAGTTCGGGATCGAAAAGATTCACAAACCGGCCTTTGATGACTTTCGGATCGCCCGCGATGGATTCATCCAAACCAGCGGCGATGACGTAAGGACCGCGCCGCAGGACGAGCGATGCGGTCTCGCGCCATTTCAGATTCGCAGCCTCCGCGGCCTGGCGGACGGTGGCGACAACTTGCTCCGCGCCTTCAGCCGTTGCAGCGAGAGTTGCGGGATTTTTGCGCAGCCAGATGACGTGGCCCTTGCCAAACGACCACGACGGTTCGTCCGGATTCGCCTGTGGGAAACCGAGCTGGGCGAAAAGGTGTTCGCGTGGTGTGGAAAACCGCATTCCATCGCTGTTCCACCATTCCTTCACGGTGTTGAAGGGATCGGAATCGTCATCGCAGAAAATCAGACTGCCACCTTGTTTCACCCAGTCCGCGATCCTGGCGTGGACCTCCGCGGTCAGCGGTTTCATGCCCTGATAGGTGAGCAACAGGACTTTTGAACTGTCGAGGTAATGGGGGACCGTCACGTTTTCGAGCTGCATCGGCGCGACGGGAATCCCGTGCTTCAGCAAGGGCATGGCCAGACCGTAAACGTGGCTGAGGTGGGGATCGCTCGGTTTGGGGTCGCCGCGCTGGAACATGAGCGAATCGCTGACTAACAATCCGATGCCCGAGGTGCCGCAATCCCATGAGACGCGGTCCTGTTTCATGTCGTTGAGCGCGTTCATCACGGTCTGCAGCTCCGTGGCGTAGCCGGGCGGGATGGAAATCCGGTTCTCAGGCTTGGCGGACTTCGGGTAGCGGCCGTTGACGATCCGCTCGGGCCACGGCGCGACCTCGAATTTCCACACGTCCGGATTGAGCAGGGATGCGGTGAGCGTGGATTCCCAATTGTGCTGGTAGTCGTTCCAGTCGTGATTGGGATTGTCCTCGATGGGGTCGTTCAGATACCATACGCTACGGCCGGTGCCTTGGATCATGTGATACATCGAACTGTATTCGAGAAAGGCGGTCTCGAAGGTGCGCTCCTTGAGTTTTCCCTGGTAAACATTGGGCGTGCGCGAGGTGCCGGTCCATACTTGGGCGATGTAGCCGTCGCAGCCGTTGAGTCGGGCGAGGCTGGATTCCGGACTGACGATGTTCCAATGCGCGTAGTTGAGCAGGCTGTGGGTGGGGACGTAGCAGCGAACGTGTTTGCCGGTGCGTTTGTTGAATTCCTGCACGTGGTCGAAGACCTGTTGGAGCGCGCGGCGGAAGAGGAAATACTTGAGCTTGGAAGCACGCCACTGGGCGTTTACGGAACTGTGTGGAGCCTGCCACGGCTCATTATAGTAGGCGTGCCATTCGCGTTTGAAACCTTCGGAATAGCCGGAATTCACCCAGAACTCGGGCTCTTCGAGATGGATCGCCTCGGCACCGGCATCGAGCGCGCGCTGGACTCCCACACAGAGGAATTTCCCGTAATTGATCCCCGGGCACATGTAGTAAACATCGCCGCCGTGGCTGCTCTTGCGTCCGTCACTCACGGTCTGCGCCTCGTCCTCGTGACTGATCCCGTCGAAGCGGCCGTAGAGATAATCCTGATAGTTTCCCCACGACACGCCGGTCATGACATGGATGCGGTAGCCCTTGTCGCGCCAGGTGCCGATGCGTTCCGGCAGTTTCGGATCAATCCCGTAAACGATGGCGACGTCCGAACGCAGGTTGTATTTTTCGCCCCACGGCGCGGCGGTTTGAAAACACGTGCGCTCCAGCGTCTGGCCGGGATCGGTGGCGAATGTCAGCGTTTCATCCGCCGCTGGGAGTGAGGAAATCGCCCCGATGGCGGAGATCGCGGCGGACAAAAAGGATTTCATGAAATCAAGGTGCTGTCAGAATGGCGAGATCGATGCACTGGCCGCCATCGTTCTGGCGGGTGTGGACGGCGATGGTGTTCCTGCCGGGGCGCAGGGCCTTGCGCAGCGCCGCGTCGATCGGATAGATGGCGTAGCTGGTGAGATATTTCTGACCGCTCCAGATTTTTTGTCTGTTGAGGAATATCTCGGTGTCCTCGTCGTGGAAGATCACGAGCGCCGCCTTGCCGGGTTTACCGCCGGTCCATTCGAAACTCTGCCGCAGCCAGATGTCCGAGGTGTCCCAGCGGGTGACCGGCTGGTTGTCGGTTCCGAAGGGGGGAAGCCCCTCGCTCCAGGCGCTTTCGTCAAAGTGGTCCGAGGCCCAGTCGTCCGAAGGCCGCGCGGTGGTGAAGCGATACGGTTTGCAAAGATCGCCGTCCGCCCGGGCACCGATCACCACTTTCCAATCCGAATGCGCCTTTACGCCGGGCAGCTTGGTTTTCGGGCCGGTCTTTTCATAGGCCGCCTCACGCGAGGTGATCGCATGCAGCCGTTTCAGGTCGAACTTTGGACGCCTGTCGTAGAAAAACAAACCATTGCACTCCTGCTCGACGTCGGTGAGCTGCGTATAACAAAACCCGAACATGTCGGGGTTGTCCAGTAGCGCGCCGACCAGTCCCTCGTATCGTTGATAGAATTCCTGCTCGGTCTTCGGCCCGTTGCCGTAGCCCCAGCCCGCTTCCTTGGCGCCCCAGGTAGCTCCGCCGAATTCGCTGACCATGAAGGGTACTCCGATTTCCTTGCTCTCGGATTTTCCATAGCGCGAGGGCAGGGCGGGGGCCTCGCTGTTCGCGAAGAAGTCCATCCAGCGTTGGCGGAAACTGACGGGGTCCTGGTTGTAGTCGTGGTCGTCACGGAGTTCGGCGTTCGCCATCGTATGGGTCCAGCCGCTGGTTTCATAGACAGGGCGGGTCGGATCCATGGCCCACGTTTCGCGGACGATCATCTGTTGGAGTTCACCTGCCTTGCCGGGCGTTTCGTTGGACGGGCACCAGCCGATGATCGCCGGGTGGTTGCGGTCGCGCTTCACGATCTCGGTCCACTCGTTGATCACGTTCGAGTAGCTTTCCGGCTCGTGATTGAAGCCCCAGTTCGAGTATTCGCCCCACACGAGGTAGCCGAGCTTGTCCGCCCAGTAGAGGAAGCGCGGTTCGAAAACCTTCTGGTGAAGGCGCGCGCCATTGTAGCCGGCGGCCATGCTCATTTCGATGTCATGCTTGAGCGCCTCGTCGGTGGGCGCGGTCCAGACGCCATCTGGATAGAATCCCTGGTCGAGGATCAGGCGTTGGAAAACGCGCTTGCCGTTGATCAGGATCGAGCGTCCGTTGATTTTCACATCGCGCAGGCCGAAGTAGCTGGTCACCTCATCGAGCACCTTGTCGCCACTGCTGAGTGTGAACTTCAAATCGTAGAGGAATGGCGAGCCGGGTTCCCACAGATGTTTCTCCGCCAGATCGAGCACCAGTTGGTTGCCGCGCCACGAGGCGGGGCGCGAGTCCCTGCCCACGACCTTGCCGTTGAGGGACGCTTCGGCTGTTAGCGTGAGGTTCGGATCGGTGCCGTCGACGGCCGCATCGATGAGCACACGCGAGCGGTCCGGGTCGGGCACTACGGAGAAATTTCCAACAAACGATGAGCCCACGCCTTCAAGCCAGACCGTCTGCCAGATGCCGGTGGTGCGGGTGTAAACGCAGCCTTCGCTGACCGTGTGGGTCTGCTTGCCGGTCGGCTGGCGGCCGCTGGCGGTATCGTCGAAAGCTCGGAGCACCACTTCGTTCTCACCGTCCTTCAGAAAGGGGGTGATGTCGAAGGCGAACGCCACGTTCCCGCCGGTGTGCGTGCCGGCGGGTTTGCCGTTCACCCACACCCAGCTCTGGAAATCGACCCCGCCGAAATGCAGGCGCACGCGCTGGCCCTTCATGGCGGCGGGCACGCTGAACATCCGGCGATACCAGACGTTTTTCATCAGGCCGTAGTGGCCGACTCCGCTCAGCTTGCTCTCCGGGCAGAACGGAACGGTGATCCTATCAGGCAGGTTTTTGCCCGAGGAAAGTCCGCGTGCTTCGCCGTTTCCGGCGTCGTCGATTTCGAATTGCCACTCGCCGTTCAGGTTCACCCAGTTAGGCCGGAACGCATCGGGGCGCGGGTGCTCGGCGCGGGGCAGGGCGGCATGGAGCTGGGTTCCTGCTAGCAGGAATGTCGCGGCAAGACAGGACAAGAGGTTGGATTTCTTCATAATGTTAAGAGGGTTTTATTTGACGCTCCACTCGAGGATGCCGCCGGAGAAGTCCGGTTGGAGCCGCACTTCGAGCCTGAGCGCGGAGGTTTTGACCGGACTGAATTTCACGCGGTTCCACTGGTCCTTGGTTGGAGACTCGCTCCGGGTCACAGGCTTCCATCCGCTGCCGGATTGATAGAGCAGGCGCCACGACATCGGAATGCGGCATCGGCCGATGCCGCTGTCATCGAACCAGTAAACGCCGATTTCGGAAACCTCCCTGGGTTCGGAGAAATCGTATTGGGCCCATTCGGTGGTGCCGCGGTGGTCCCACCAGGTGAGGCGGGGTATGGAGGTGTCGCCGGAAGAGGCTGGCTCCATCCCGTCACCGATGGCCTCGACCGAATCGGTGGCCGAGCAATGTGAGGCGCTGGCTTTATAGAGCGGAACCTTCGGGGCGACCCAACGGTTTCCGCTGCCGATGACCGGGAAGGCGGAAATCCGCAGGCGTGCGGCCCCCATCGGAATGAGCGTCACGGTTTCCGTCGCTTCGTCGGAAACCACCGGGCTGTTTTGCAGCACGGCGCAGAGTCCGTAGCGGTCGACGTTCCATTCCGGAATCCGCTTCGCCTTCGCTTCGATGGTGACGGGCGCGGAGTCGAACTTGAACGGATAGTTGTTAGCGGGCCACGCGCCGTGTTTCACCGTGAAGGACTTCGTGGCATCCTGTGGGTTGAGCATGAGACCGTAATTCCATGGGGTAGTCGGGTGGATTTCAAAAGCCGGCCATTTCGACGGATCGGCACCCTTTTGCCAGCTTGAGTCGCCGATGGCGGTCTGGGTGCTGTCGTGGCGGTCGTAACGTTCGCCGATCTTGAGCGAGAAGGTGAGGGGGCCGTAGCTGACACTCGCGCTGTCGTGATTTTTTTCCCAGCGTTTTACGGAGATTTCCATCGGCAGCTTGAGGGAAACGGTGTCGCCGTTTTTCCACTCGCGGGTGATTTTCACAAATTTGCCGGAGGCCAGTTGGATTTCAGCGGGCTCGCCATTGACCGCGATTTTCGGGCTGGCGCACCAGGCCGGGATCCGCAGGTAGAGCGGGAAGCTGACCGCTTTCTGCGAGCTGAATTTGAAACGGATCGTGTCTTCGAACGGATAGTGTGTTTCCTCGGTGAATCCAACAGGAACACCGTCCGCCACCTTCACGTTCACCTTGCTCTCACTGAACATCGCAGCGCACACGCCGTTGTCGGGCGTGGCCAGCCACAGGCTCTTGGTGAAATAGGGCCAGCCGTGCGAGTGGTTGTGCTGGCAGCAGCGTGAGCTGAAGGGGTTCATCATCAGGAAAGGGCCTGCGTTGTCGATTCCCGGCGCGTGGTTCCTGCTGTCGCTCACCACCATGTTAGGCGCGGTGAGGTAGCGCAGCGATTTGAAATCCGGCATGACGGCCGCCGGATAGCTGTTGAATGCCACCTCTTCGCAATGGTCGGCCCAGAAGGGATCGCCGGTGATCTGCATCATCAGTTCATCGGAAAGCATCTGTTCCACGAGTCCGCAGGTTTCCACCGCCTGGCGGGGATCAGCGTAGCCGGGGCGGCAGTTTTCATCGCCGCCGAACATGCCGCCGGGCACCTGGCCGTAGCGTTTGCGGACTTCGAGAAAATCGTCGTAGGACGCCTTCAGGTCCGACGCTTTGTGCGACTGGAGGGAAAACTGGGCGGGCTCGCGGAAGCACTCGGCGATATTCACGTTGTGCCAGTTAGGGAGGTCGCCCTGCATCGTCCAATCCGCGGTGCAGCGGTGGATTTTTTCCGCCAGCTTGAGCAGTTCCTGATCGCCGGTGCGGTTGTAGAGCCAGTGGATGGGCTGGATGTTGTCACCGCCGCGCATTTTCTGCCAGTAGTGGGTGAGCATCATCCCGTCCGGGACGGTGAGCTGGTATTTGAAATACCTCGCCATCAGATCAAGCACGCGGGCGTCCTTGGATTGATCGTAGTAGGACTCCAGACAGAAGAGCATGACCATGTTCGCCCAGTAGTCGCGGGAGCCGTCGTCCTTGAAGCGCTCGTTCGGACCGAAATCCCCGTCGGCGCGCTGGCTGGCGACCACGCCCTCGATCCAGGTGTGGACCTCGGCGAGCATCTTCGGGTCCTTGTAAATGTAGGCCAGCTCGATGTAGCCCTTGAACCAATACGGCAGCTCCTCCCACCCGTATTTGCCTTTGCCGTCCTTGCTGAGCCAGGCGTTGTCCTCCTTCTGGAGCCAGGCACTGATTTCGCCGAGGTGCCCGGTGAGTCCGTCGCGCTGGCGGTTGAGCATTTCGCGCAGCCAGCCGCCGGGTTCGACCGAGCCTACGGGCAGTCCGATGAACTGGCTGGGAAGCAGCGGAGCGCGGTTGCTGATGTAGTTGCCGTTGGCTTTTGAAACATCAGGGCGTTCGACCACTTCGATTTCCGCGTGGAGGGTGGCCACGCTGATGGCGAAGGTAGCCATCCAGCAGGTGAGATTTCGTGGGGTCATGGGCTCGGGAAAGAAATCGGATTTGTCGAGCGACTGCCGCTCTATGATGTTAGCGCGGTTTTCAGGCGGTTTCCGACAGCGGGTTTTGAAAAAGACGGGCAGCCGAAAATTTTTACCAATCCGTTGTCGGGAATTACCCGGAAACAGCGCATTCCCTTCTGGTGCTCCGGTGTCTCCGACGTCGGACTCGCGAGCATTCCATTTTAAAACCCTTGAAAAATCCCGCTTCAGCACTGTGCCTGCTGGCTTCGATGCAGTTTGCATCCGCCGTGAGCGACGTTGCTCCTGTTGAGCCGGCACCGCGTCGGCCGAACGTGATCGTGATCCTCGCCGACGACCTCGGTTGGTCGGACCTCGGCTGTTACGGCAGCGAAATTCCGACGCCCCATATCGACGCGCTGGCGGGCAGCGGCGTGCGTTTCCGGCAGTTTTATAATTCCGCGCGGTGCAGTCCCTCGCGCTGCTCGCTGCTCACCGGGCTTTACCCGCAGCAGGCGGCGGTGGAGCCGGGGAACCCGTTGCCCGACTTGCCCGACAACAACAACGTCACCTTCGCCGAACTGCTCGGCTCCAACGGCTACCGCACCTACATGGCGGGAAAGTGGCACCTGGGAAATGGTCCGCTGCTTCCGGAGAACCGGGGCTTCCAGCATGTTTTCCGCTTTGCCAACGGCGGCGACCACAGCGCCAGGCAGTGGGATCAGTCGTCCTACACCCTCGTTTCAAAGGATCATGAGATCGCCTTCGGCGACTACACGGGGAAGGGGCAGACATTCTATCAAACGGATGCCATCGGCGACTACGCGGTGGATTTCATCAATCATAGCGAGTCCATGAACGATGGCGCGCCGTTCGCGATGTATCTGGCCTTCGGTGCGCCGCATTTTCCCATCCAGGCACCGGCGGCACTCGCGGATACGTTCATGGCAACGTATGCGAAAGGCTGGGACGTCATCCGCCGCGAGCGTTACGACCGGCAGCTTGCCCTCGGTGTGATCGACCGCCGTTATCCCTACCCGGAACTCGGCGGCACCGGTCCCCATCAGGCGGAGCCCGTCGTCCCACTGCCCGCATGGGATACTTTGGACGCCGGCCGCAAGGCGGATCTGACGCGGCGGATGGCGTTGTATGCGGCGATGGTGAGGAAAATGGACGACAATGTCGGCAAGGTGGTGTCGCGTCTCGAACAGCTCGGGAATCTGGACAACACACTCATCGTTTTCATGTCGGACAATGGCGGGAACCACGAGAGCGGCGCTTTTGGAACGAAGGAAGACGGGCCGCTCACCGGTAACGCACTTGCGAAAATGGGCCAGCCCGGACAGAACGACGGCATCCACTACGGCGGCGGCTGGGCGCACGTCAGCAACACACCGCTGAAACTTTTCAAACACTTCACCCATGAAGGCGGCATCCGCGCACCGCTGATCGTGCGCTGGCCGCAGGGTTTCGCCGCGCGAAACACCTGGGTGGAGACTCCGGCGCATCTGGTCGACGTGATGGCGACGGTGGCCGGCGCGACCGGTGTGCCTTATCCCGCCACTTTCAAAAACCACCTGGTGCAGCCACTGGAAGGCATCAATCTGCTGCCCGCGATCAACCATCAGCCGGTCGTCGAGCGCGCGTTGTTCGTCGCGCACGAGTCGAACCGGATGATCCGCAAAGGGAAATGGAAACTGGTGACCGAGGCGTTCACCGCTTTCGACAACGGATTCACCGCCGACCAGAGGCTGCTTTACGACATGGATGCCGATCCGGGTGAAACGAACAACCTCGCCGCGGAGAATCCGTCAAAGGTCGCGGAGCTGGTGAACGAATGGAACGCCTGGTCCACCCGCGTCGGATTGCCGGCAGCGCGCGCGATCGGATCTCCGCCTTGAAACTACATTCCACCTCCGATTCAGAATGACCGTATCAGCCTATCATCACTCGTTGGGATTCCCCCCGGAGGTCGGGCGCAGGGGGCGGTCGGGTTTAGCCGTTGACATGCCGCTTCGCGCTCGTAGCGTTTTGGCAGTAGCGAGAGGTACCATGTGCCCGGATGAACCCCAACCCATGACAGCGATACCGTCGGCAGAACAGATTCGTTCGGATGAGTTACAACCGCCGCTTTACAGGGAGTTGCGCCGTCTTGCCGCCTCACAAATGGCGCGGGAGTCGCCCGGGCAGACAATCCAGGCGACCGAACTGGTGCACGAGGCCTGGATCCGGCTCTACGGCAACGATCTTTGGGAAAACCACCATCATTTCCTCGCCACCGCGGCGAGGACCATGCGCCGGATACTAACGGATCGGGCGCGGCGCAAATCACGGATCAAGCGTGGCGGTGAATTCCAGCGGGTCGGCATGACCAGCGCTGAAGGAGAGATGGTCGTTCCGGAAGATCAGGTGCTTCTCATCAACGAGGCAATCCAACGGCTGGAGAAGGTCGATCCTCTCCGCGCCCGCGTTGTGATCCTCAAGTTTTTCGGTGACCTGTCGAATCAGGAGGTCGCGGTGGAACTCGGAGTGACCGAGCGCAGCGTCGAGCGCTACTGGGCGTTCGCCAAGGCATGGCTCTACCGTGAAGTCAGTAACCAAGTCTGATTTCCAAGCTCACACCGATCGGGCGCATGGCTGAAACCCTCTATGAACTCGAGCAACGGCTCTACGATGAGGCGTTGGACATTCCCTCCGGCTCGGAGCGGCAGGCGTTTCTGGAAAATGCCTGTGGAGGCGATACCGCATTGCTGAACTCGCTTTCCCTGCTGCTCGGTTCGGACGATGATGCGGACGCATTTTTCGCCGACGGGAGCCAGACCTTGGTTCAGTTGGTGACTTCAATGCCGGTGGCTGACCCGACCTCCGGGGTAAACCCGGCGATCGGAATGAAAATCGGGCCCTACGAAATTATGGAACTCATCGGCGAGGGCGGTTGTGGTTCCGTCTTTGTCGCGGAGCAGAAGCAGCCGTTCCGCCGGCGGGTGGCGTTGAAGATCATCCGCATCGGCATGGACACGCAGGCGGTGATTTCCCGCTTCGAGGCCGAGCGCCAGGCATTGGCCCTGATGGATCACCCGAACATCGCGCACGTGTTGGACGCGGGAACCACCACCAGCGGCCTGCCGTATTTCGTGATGGAGCTGGTGCACGGTTCCAGTATCACCCGCTACTGTGATGGAAACGAGGTATCCGTCGCCGAGCGCCTGAGGTTGTTCGTGAAGGTCTGCAATGCGATCAATCACGCCCACCAGAAGGGAGTGATCCACCGTGACATCAAGCCGTCCAACATTCTCATCACCCTTCACGACGGGCAGCCGGTTCCCAAGATCATCGATTTCGGCATCGCCAAAGCCACTGACATTCCGCTCACCGAGAACGCGCTGCTGACCCACAACTCGCAGATGATCGGCACCCCGGCTTACATGAGTCCGGAACAGGCCGAGCGCGGTGGTCAGGAACTCGACACCCGCAGCGATATCTACAGCCTGGGCGTCCTGCTCTATGAACTGCTCACGGGGCGGCCGCCCTTCGATCCGAAGGAACTCGCCCGTTCCGGAATGAGCGAACTGCTCCGCACTTTGAGGGAAGTCGAGCCACCGCTGCCCTCGGCGGTGCTCGCCGGTCTGCCTCATGAGGAACTTTCCGGGCTTGCCCAATGCCGCGGCACGGATGCTTCGGGACTGCTTTCCTTTGTCGCCGGTGACCTCGATTGGATCACCTCGAAGGCGATGGAAAAAGACCGCTCCCGGCGCTACGAATCGGCCCACGGATTTGCCATGGATATCGGCAGATTTCTCGCCTACGAGCCTGTGATCGCGCGTCCGCCCACCCGGCGCTACCTGTTTCAGAAACTGGTCCGTCGGAACCGGGTGGTGTTCGCCTCCGCCACCATGCTGGCCGCGATTCTGATCCTCGCCACTGCGGTTTCCATCAGCCTCTACCTGCGTGAGCGTGAGGCGCGGCAAGGTCTCAGCCAGGCGAAGCAGACCCAGATGGCGTTGCGTGAGGAGGCCGATCGCGGGCGCGACCAGGCCGAACATCTTCGGCGCATCGCGGAAGCGCGGGAATCCATCACCCAAGCGGTGGTGCTCCTGCGCGACGGAAATTTTCCCGGCGCGGATTCGCTCGTCATCGGCATTCCGGTGATCCGGCCCACGCCGGAGGGCGCCGAAGTTTTCCGCCGCCTGGGCGAATGGCATGAGTCACAGGGCCGCTGGCGCGAGGCAGCCGAGCGTTCCTCCTATCTCATCGAGGTCAACTACCTCGATGGCAGCGACACTCCTTCGCTCGATCACCTTAGGACCGGGCCTGTTCTGATCGAGGCCGGGGACCATGAGGGCTTCGAAAAGTTCAGGGTCAACATGATCAACCGTTTCGCCAGAAAAGCGGACACGCTGACCGCCGAGCGGACCGTCAAGGTGGTTCTCCTCATCCCGGCGAGTGCCGATCTGATGCGCCAGCTCGATCCCCTCATCAATGCCTCGGTGGATTCCCTAGCACCGTTCGTTGATACACAAAGTTCCGCGAAGATGGAGGATCTCGTCGTTTGGCGGATGACGTCGGTGGCGCTGGGGGAATACCGGCGCGGCCGCTTCGCGCGGGCGGAATTCTGGGCGCGGAAATGCCTGGCGAGCTCCACGAGCAATGAATCCCGGGTGGCGACCGCCCGGATCATTCTCGCGCTCTCGCTCTATCAAGAGGGCCATACCGTCGAAGCCCGCACGGAACTGGACCCCGCCAGCAAAATGGTGAGGTCGAAGTTTCACAACGACGAGCGGCTCGAAGAAAACGCGGGTGGCTGGTGGCCTGACTGGCTCATCGCCCGGATCCTCCTGCGCGAGGCCGAGGCGCTACTCGCCAAAACTCCTCCGATCGAAGTCGCGCGCTGAAAAGTCGGGGGGCGTGGCTTTTTCTTCGGATTTGCTGTCGGGTTGTAAGCTGAAACAGCGCCTATGTTATTAGGCCGTGCTTGTCTCGGACCGATTGACTCATCGATGAGATTTCTCTTACCATTGCCGCTGGCGGTTTCTGCCGTCCTTGCTTTCGTATCCACGCTTGGTGCATCGGCTTCAACGCCGGCGCCGCTCGTGAATCCGCTGCTGCAGGTGGGAGCCGACCCATGGGTGATCCGTCACGACGGGTGGTATTTCCACATGCACACCACGGCGACGAATCTCACGCTCTGGAAGACCCGGCGGATCGGCGACCTTGCCAAGGCGGAGAAAAAGGTCGTCTGGACGCCGCCGGAGAACTCGCCTTATTCCAAGTCCGTCTGGGCTCCGGAGATCCACTGGCTCGACGGGAAATGGTACATCTATTTTTCCGCACAAGGAAACGAGCGGAAGAGCCACCGGGTCTGGGTTTTGGAAAATGCCTCACCGGACCCGATGACGGGTGACTGGGAAATGAAGGGCAAGCTGGCCACTCCATCCGACAAGTGGGAGATCGATGGTTCGGTGTTCGAGTTTGGCGGGCGTCGCTATTTCACGTGGTCCGGTTGGGAAGGGGACACGAACGGCGTGCAGGGCATCTATCTCGCGCTGATGAAGAATCCCTGGACCCTTTCAGGCGAGCGCGTTCGGATCTCAACTCCGACTTATCCGTGGGAGAAATTCGGCGATGTGGCCGGGGATGCGGAACTCACCCACCTCGATGTGAACGA
>JBDSNC010000180.1:0-14456 GCA_039915545.1 Luteolibacter sp. | reverse complement strand
CCGGAATCGCCGAGGCGGACATTGTTGGCGTTCACCTGCACGCGACCGATGCCCGCGACGCCGTCGCCGTTGACGGATGTTCGATAGAGCATCAGGTGACTGGCGAAAACATGCAGGACATAGCTGTTTCCGAAAAGCACCGGCAGCGCGGCGGAGTCACCGGGCACGAATCTCACAGGTCTGCCCGCGCCGTCGTTTTCATGATCGCCGTCCTTCTCGGGCTTGGAGCGGGCGAAGTCGGCATGGAATCCGATGGCGATGGAAAGGCGGTTTTTCCAAGCAAGGTCGAAGCGCAGGATCGCCTTGTCCGGCATGGCGTCCTTGCGCACGAGGGCGGTGCCGGAAACCTTGTTCTGCCAATACCACGCGGAGCCCGAAAACGCCCAGCGTCCGGGCCCGTCCTTCGCCTCGTTGTCCTTGCCCGCCTGTTCGGGCGGCACGGCCGGCATGCCATCGGGAAACGACGCGTGGGCCATCGACCATTCGTCCTCCACGAAAGGGCCATGGTAATAGATGCGGCCACCTAGCGGACTCGGTGCGAGCATCTCCACCTGGTTGCGCGGAACCCTGACAATCCCAGCATAGGATGTGCGCAGCGTGACCGTTTCCCCGTCGAGGCCGGTGATGATACCGGGAACGCGGTCGCCGTTGACCAGTGCGACATGGGAGAGCGAGGTGAGGGACTTCAACGGACGCCCGCCGTGAAGCACGATGTGCCGGAGCCGCGACGTTTTGAAATCAACGGGAGCCGCCAGATCCTCGCGCTGCCAGACCGCCTTCGGGCCCGCCTTGATGCCCAGATAGGTGCCGTGAAGCTGGTCCCCGTTGGTGAAACGCAACAGGTCCGACGGCTCGGCAGCCGTCAGACCGATCATGCCTGCAAGCCATGATATGGTGAGTTTGCGGATCATTTCTCGTAGATGGGCAGATAGCGGTAGTTCAACGCCAGGGAAAGAAGCGCGCCCGCCGTATTGAACGACGTCCCTTGGTTTCCGGGAAAGGAACCGTCCGAAGACTGGATGGTGGAAAGGTAACGGATGTTGCGCGCGTTCCATTCCTTCCAAGTGGCTTCGTCCGCGTGGAAAAGGGCCTGGGACATGTAGTATTCGTAGTAGTACGGATAGTAGCGGTCGCGGTAGTCGAGGCTCTTCTTGAGGAACGCGAGGCTGGCCTGATAGCCCTTCGAGTCGCGCTCCTTCGCCAGTGAAAGACAGAGCGAGCCAACCGCCGTCAGCGTCGGCTTGCCACCGGACGACGAGGTGTAGCCGTAGGATCCGTCGCTGCCGCGGCAGGTCGCGAGGAAAGCGAGGCCCTTCTTGATCGCCTCGTCCGGCACCCCGATACCTGCGTTTCTGGCAGCAAACAAGGTGACCATCTGGCAACCGGTGACGGTGGTATCCGCATCGCGACTGTCCGGAGTGTAGCGCCATGCGCCGAAGCGGTTCTTTTTCTGCGAGCTCAGGATCAGCTCCACCGCCTGCTTCAGCGCGGGAGCGATCTTCGGATTGTCCAGCACCCCATACGACTCGGCGAGCGCCTTGGTGGCGAAGGCATGGTTGTACATGCTGGAACCGATGTAGCCGTTGGTGGCATTCTGTTGGGAAATGATGTAGTCGATGCCGGTGCGGATCGTCTTCGCATACGGACCATTGTTAGGATCCTCACCGTGCGCGAGCATGGAAGCGACACACAGGCCGACCACTCCCGGCTCAGCACCGACGCTGTCGTTCCAACAGCCTTTTTCATTCTGGGTCCGCGCGAGGAACTGGATCCCGCGCTCGTAGATCAGCTCGGCCTGCGCGGGAATCACGTCGTCCTGACGCCCCGGTACTTCCTGAGCCGGCGCGATGCCAGCCAACAACCCGGTGGCGGCGAAAAGGCGGAGGAAAAATCCAAATGACACGGAACGGCTCATGGTGGTGAAATTTCCATTACTTGACCTTCTGCTCGGCGCCACGGTTGTAGGCGTCGAGTGCTTTTCTGAATTCCTCGGGCAGGGCGTGGCCGGCGGTTCCGGCCGCTTTCGGGACGCGTCGGGCCTCGCTTTTTCCGCCAGCCTCGCCGCCGGTGGGGTCGTTGCCCGTGTCGGACAGGCCGCTCACGCCGTTGCCGCCCTTGTCACTGGGCTTGCCGTCCTTGCCTTTTCCGGGCTGTTCGCCTTCCGGCTTTTTGCCCATCATCCGCTCCATCATGTCCATCATGGCGTTACCGGAATCTCCGCCACCGCTCTGCTTTTTCTTTTCCTTCGCGGCGGCGTGGATCTTCTCGATGATTTCGGTCTGCGCGGCAATGGTGTCACCGCCGGTGTCCTGACCGGCAAGCCGGTCGGTGGCTTCATCCATGATCTTTTCAACATCGTTGAGAAGTTGGATCACCTCAGGCACCGTCTGTTCGATGGCGAGCTGTTGGACATCGGCGGAAAGCTCGTCCTGCTTGTCGGCCACCTTGGCGGAACCTTCCTTGTGCTGCGCCTGCTTGTCGGCACCGGCCTCCTCCTCCGCCATCAGAAGTGTGGGGAGAAACAGCAGGCTTGCGGCTAGAATTGGGAATTTCATGGCACTTCCTTCATGTCAGGGGTTTGCTCGAAACTGCGGTGAAGTTGTTCAAGCGCGCGGGTTTGGGCACGTAGATCCTGTTCCTGTTGGATGAGTTTCATGACGCGCAGCATGAATTCGAAATCCTCGTCTTCCGGGCTCGGTCCGCCGCCTTCGCCGCCACCACCACCGCCGTCCTTGTCCTTGTCGCCTTCGAGTTTCTTCGCCCATTCGGCGAGTTTGTCCGCCCACTTCTTCGCGCCTTCGGTGGCGGTGTAGGATTTGTTAGCCGCCAGCAGCAACCTGATGTCCTCCAGCTCGATATCGATGCGCGAGTCCTTCATCTCGTCCATGATCTGCTTGAAGGAATCTGTTTTTGTCCGTGCGAAATAATGCGCGAGGTCCTCCTGGATCCAGCGCACGTCGGACGCAGTGTTCATCTGCTGGCTGGTGGCCTCGTTCAGGCGGCGCGCGTCCGACGGATCGAGCTTCGCACTGCGCGTGCCGAGAATCCGGTCGAACGCCTCGATGAGCGAACTGGCGATCCCGTTCTGCTCGTTGGCCGCTTTTTTCAAACGATTGACGAAAGTGCCTGCCTCGAACTGCTTGTTCGCCTCGTTCGCCTTGTCGATGGCCTTCTGCATCTTCTCGACGACCTTCTTCTGCTCCTCGACCGCCTCCGCCACATCCTTTTTCGACTGCTCCTGCGTGTTCGCCTGGTCTTGCGAGTCGCCGAGTTTTTCCTGCACCTTCGGCACGTCCTTCTGGCTGAGTTCCTGCATCGATTTGAGCGACTCCGCCATTTTCTTGAGCGTGTTCTTCTCGATGTCGCCGTTGCGCGCGGCGTCCTTCATGAGATCCTCCATGCGCTTCGTGAGATCTTCCATCCGGCGCTTCGTTTCGGCCTCGGCCTGGTCCTGGTTTTCGAGACGGGCCTTGTTCTCGTCCTTCTGGAGTTCCTCGCCACTGAGCTTTTCGAGCCGCTCGTTCTCATCCAACAGCTCCAGCTCGCGGCGGGCGAGGTCCTCGAACTCGGTGATGTTTCTATCAAACTTGCTCTTGAGCATCTGCGCGTGTTCGTCCCGAGTGAGCACGTAGAGGATCACCGGCTCGGAATAAATCCGTCCACGGTTCGGATAGAAATCCTCGCTATAGCCGCGCAGCGTGATCTTCTGCGGCGTGATCCCGAACGCAGCCGGAGAAAACGACGCGCTCTTGAGTATCCGGCGCTCCTCTGCGGAGCCGTCGCCGAGTTTCATCTCGCCCTTCGCGGGCCGTTCATCGGTGGGCCGCGTGAATTCCCCGGTCCACTCGATACCGCTCTGTCTGACGCCGAAATCATCCTCGGCGAGCACCTCGAAATCGACGGTCTCCTCGGGCAACATCACCTTCTGGCGGTCGATCCCCTGCAGATAACAGGTCGGCGCGGCGTCGTGCAGCGCATCCACCCGCAGGCGGAATCCGCTTTCACCGGCGAGTCCCAACTTGTCCGTCCACTCGAAGGGGATTTCAAACGGCACCGCGCCCACGTCGATCACCGGGGTCTTCGCAACGAGAGCGGAGATTTCGAGAGTCCCGTCGATCGGCTGGTATTTCGCCGCGTCCTTGGTTTCCTCGATCACCTGCCGGCGGGTAGGGCCGAACGTGGCCTTTTCCAGCGGACGATTGGTCGTTAGAGCGAGGCGCACCTTGCTGCCCTCCACCACGCTGAGCACGCCGGTGTTGACGTCGAAGGTCTTCTCCGGAATGCCCAGATAGCCCGGCGGAGTCACCACCGCAGCAACGGAATCGATGCTCGGCCTCGGCACGGGTTCGACACGCACCTCATGCCGCAGGTCACCGATTTTGAAAACCACCGTGCCCGGATCCTGCTGACCGGGGAACATGAAACGATAGACGCCATTTTCCAATCGCGTGGCCACCTCAGGCTGCAAGCCGTAGCGTCCGTCCGCCGTTGCCGGGCGTTGCTCGGATTCCTTCGCGAGACGCAGGACGATTTCAAACGCCTCGCCATAGGCCACCGCCCGATAGACCGGCGGGTCGTCGAGTTTCGTGAACGTGTAACGCTCGGTGGAGGAAAGCGGCATCAGCCAGCGCTGCAACGCGTTGAATCCCGCCCGCGGCGTGAGTGAAAACGCCCCGGCCACAACGAGCGCCAGAGCGAGCGCCGTCAGAGTCCACTTGCGGTGCATTGCCGGCGGGAGCGCTTCGTCGAGTTTCCTGCGACCCGTTTCAGCCGCCACCGCTTCCATCGCCGCCTCACGCAGGCGCGGAGAAAGCGAATCGGCATTTCCCTGCTGGTCCTGCAGCTCGATAACGCCGAGCAAACGATCACCCAGCCCCGGATAGCGTTTCGCGATCAGCCGTGCGAGTTGCGTTTCCCGCCGCTGCCGCCAGACCCAGCGGTGCAGCCAATAGGGAGCGAAAACCGCAAACAACGAAATCCCTCCCAGCAGGATCGCCAGCCGGACGATCCCCGGAGTTTGGAAAACCCGGTCCAGCCCGTAAACCAGCAGGAACGAAAGCAGCAGCCCGATAAACCCGGCGGCGATCGCCTCCATGATTTTCACCCGCCATAAATGACGCCGGAAGTCGTCCAACTGAAGCCGGAGGGCTTCGGGAATGGGGGCTTTGGCAGGCGGTGGAATCGGTGACGAAGACATGGGTGAAATGACCAGGATTCGAACCCGGCGGCGAATGAGAAAACCTTCCAGAAGGCGCTTCATCCTTCCAGCGCATTCTCGCCGAGATTACGCCCGCCGACAAGGGAGTTTGTCGCCCCGGAAAAATTTCGCGAAACCCTCAGTTTCCGGCCCTTGCAGCCAGTTGCCCGCGGATGCGTCCGAGCAGGATTTCCGTGTGCGGCATTGCCACTCCGGCCGCCTTCGCGCGGCGCAGCGGCTCTTCCCAGATCGGCACCACCTCCACCTCGCGGCCTTCCACGAAATCGATCATGCTGGAGGTGCGGTAAGCGCCCATCGGCCGGGTACGCGCGATGTTCGCTTCGATCAGCTCATCTTCCAGATCGAGTCCCAGCGCCCTCGCCGCCTGGACCACCTCGGTCATCACCGTGCGGATCTCGTTTTCCTGACCGTTTTCCGCCAGCAGGACGTCAGTGGTCACGCCTCCTTCGGCGACAGAAAGCCCGTTGAAAGGAATGTTCCAAATGAGTTTCTCCCACTGCGCCTTGCGGAGGTTTTCCACCGCGAATCCCTGAATTTTTGCGGCTTGGAAACGTTTTGCGATCTCCTCAGCGCGACCGGTTTCCCCTTCCCGCCACTCGCCCATGGAAATCCGCCCGCCGCCGGAATGACTGACGAGGCCGGGTGAAAGCCGGTTGATGCAGACGAAACACAGGCCGCCGAGCACGTTCTGCGGCCCGGCGATTTCCGCGATGCATTCGCAGTTTCCCAATCCATTCTGCAGCGTGAGCACCTGCGTTTTTTCATGCAGCAGCGGCGGCAGCACCTTGGCGAGCTGGTCGTTCGCCGTCGCCTTCCACGCCACGATCACCAGATCCACCGGTCCGATTTCCTCCGGCGTCCGGAACGCCTTCACGTCCGGCAAATCGAAATCGCCATGAATGCTCCCGACCTTCAGCCCGTGTCGGGAAATCGCCTCGAAATCCGAGCGCATCAGGAATTTCACATCCTCACCCGCCGCCGCGAGACGACTGCCGTAGTAGAGCCCGATCGCTCCGGATCCGACGATGGCCACGCTTTGAAAGGTCCAGCTCACGCGAAAAACTCAATCCTCCTTGAAGCCCTCGGCGCGGCGGCCGTCGATGCAGCGGGTCAGCCATTGCACGAGTTTTTCGGCCTCCTCGGATTCGTTGCGCATCGAGGTGAGCGCCGTCCAATCCAGATGCGGCCGGGACTTCGGTGCGGCGATACGGTTGAATTCCAGTTTCGCCATGATCGCCTCCGTTTCGCGCGGATGGGCGTTCAGAATGTTAGCAGGACGCGGCAGCTCTTCCAGGACTTCCGGTGTCAAACCGAACGACGTCACGCCCACTCCGAAGGTCGCACTCAGGCGGCGCAATCCATCAGCCAGTGCCTCGTCCTCGATCGGCGCGGCGTATATCAGTTCTCCGCCCTGCGCCCACATCGAAACCGCGAGCGTCTGGAAAAAATCCTCCCGATAGGTCTGCAACGAAGGCTGGATCCGCAGCCGCGCCGCATGCAGGCGGAACGGGGCGATCCCCAACCGCTGCTTGAAGGCGAGCATCGTTTCATCCAGCGACATCTCCTCGTCGGGTGAGCCGCCGGTTTCCCAATCGACCAGCACGAGTTCCGGGTATTTCCAAAGATTGCTGATCGGCGAGTCCTTGCCGAATGCCTGACGGAAAGCGAAGGGAAAGCGGCCGTTGATTTCGAAATAACGGGTCACCACCGCGCGGAACTTGCGGATCCGCAGCATGGTTTCATCCACCATGTCGGAGTCCGCAGCAGTTAGATCATCCAGCCGTCCCTGGGTCAGCGCCAGCAGCTCCTGCGCGCCTGATAGAGCGGGCAGCGGCGCGCTCCGGCGGTAGTAGCCCTGGCCCTTCTCCACCTTCGCGATCGGCGAAGCCGGATCGCACGACATGATCGAGAAATGATAGCGCAGCGACGCATCCGAGTAGTTGCCAGTCAGTTGCAGGCGCGTCAGGCGGATCAACTCGGTTCCTTTGATCGAATCCGCAGGATTTCCCGGGAGGAGGGTGGGGAGAATGTCTGATAGCTGCTTTCGGAGACTCATGGGGCGGGAACGGCTCTTGCGTTGTGGCCATCCAATTCGCCCGCTGGCGGATCATCAAGCCTCAAAAGGGCGGATTTTAAAAATTAACCGCGAGCCCTGACGCTTTTTTGAAGGAAATCTCCGCAAAGCTTGTCCAATCGGCCGATTCCACCATTCTCACCCCATGAATTTCAAATCAGTCCTCGTCGCCGCCGCGCTCGTTTCCAACGCCCACGCCCAACAGCCCGACGCCAACGCCATCCTCCAGGGAGCCCGCATTTCCGCCACCCTCACCCAGCTCGACAAGGCCGAGCCGCTCAAAGGCAACCTCTCCAAGGATGGCAAAAAAAGCCCCATCGCCCTCTTCCTTGACGGCAAGAACATCCAGTTCCAGTTCAACGAAAACAACACCTGGCGTGTCTTCCACATGCGCCTCGCCGACGAGAAATACGATCTGTTCGAAATGATCGACGGCAAGACCCAGGACTTCCCTGCTGGAAAAATCACCCAGCCCATCGCCGGCACCGATCTCACTTACGAGGACCTCGCTCTGCGCTTCTTCTATTGGCCCAATCCGAAATTCGAAGGCACCGAAGACGTCGGCGGCCAGCCCTGTTATAAGCTGCGCATCGACAAACCGAAAGGCAGTCCCGGCAAATACGAGGTCGTCTACATCTGGGTCCACACCAAGTTCGGCGCCTTCATGCGCATCCGCGGCCACGACAAGAACGGCGGACTCGTCAAAGAGTTCGAGGTCGAGCAAGTCATGCCTGTCGCCGACAACGTCTGGACCTTGAAAAAAATGCAGGTCGCCACCTGCGACCCTAACAACGGCGGCCGCCGCATCTCCATCACCGACGTCACCTTCGACGCCCCGAAAAAACTCGCCCCCCGCGGCCTGCGCTGAATACGAGTTCCGAATGTGGATCGACTCCCACAACCATCTCCAGTCCCCGCGTCTGGGAGATCCGCTGCCGCTCATCGCCGCGATGCGCGCCAACGGCATCCGGCGCTGCGTCGTCAACGCCACTTGTGAGGCCGATTGGGAAAACGTCGCCAACCTCTCCGCCCACCACCCGGATTTCATCCTTCCCGCCTTCGGCATCCACCCGTGGCACGCCCACACCGCCCGTCCCGGCTGGCAGGAAAAACTCCGCACTTTGCTGGAAAACCACCCGCAAGCCTCCATCGGCGAGTGCGGGCTCGATACTTGGGTTTCCCAATCCACTCTGGACATCCAGCTCCCCATTTTCCTCGACCAACTCCGCCTCGCCCGCGAATTCGACCGCCCCGTCACCATCCACTGCCTCAAGGCCTGGGGCGCGCTGTTCGATGCCTTCTCCGAAGCTCCCCCACCTCCGCGCTTTCTCATGCACTCCTTCGGCGGCTCCATCGAAACCGCCCGCCGCCTGATCCCGCTCGGTGCCTACTTTTCCTTTTCCGGCCATTTCCTGCATCCGAGAAAATCCGCAGTCATCGAAGTTTTCCGCCAGATCCCGCCCGACCGACTCCTGCTGGAAACCGACGCCCCGGACATGCTCCCACCGCCGGAAATCATCACCCATCCCCTGCCGGAAAATCAAAACCATCCGGCCAATCTCCCCGCCATCGGCCGAGCCCTGGCCGAAGCCTTGGAAATGACCTCCGAAGCCCTCGCCGCGCTCACCCGTGAAAACGCCAAACGCTGTTTCGGATTCATCTAACTGGAGAGCGGTGTTCTTTGAAATCAGGGTGTGACCTGTTTGATCTCGAACCGATAGGCCAGAGGCTTCGCCGCCCGACGCTGAAGGTCGATCAGGCCGTTTTCCTGTTGGACATAAGCCGCACCCAGTTTTGTCGGAACCTCGTTCTGATAGCGCGTTTGCAACACGCCTCCCATCCAGAGCTTGTCGCGGGCATCGACCAGTTCCTTCACCACGCAGGACTGCATGTCCCACGGTCCGCCCGGCTCACCTCCGTTGGTAGTCATGGAAGCCATGTTGATTCCTTTTGCCAGTTCCTCCGCAGGGACTTTGCCGAACAAACGTCCGTTAGCGCGGATTTCAAATTCACCGGCTGGCAGGTTTTTCACCGTCAGCAGGTAACGGTTGATACCATCGGGGATGGGAATCCAGCGGTAATTCAGTTGGGAAAACGGACCGAGATTCAACGGAAGCCCCTTGTCCAAACGGGTGAACGCGAGTCCGTCAGCTTTTTTCACCACTTGGGAAACCACGCAGCCTTCGGAACTCACCAGCGAGGTGGACGCGTCGATCTCCGCGGAAGAAACATCCTCCGGAGCGCCGAGGCCTTTGAGCATCGCGTAAGCCATGGCGAGATGGCCGAGTTCGTCGAGATGAATGCCGTCTTTGACGTGCAGGCGGACCTGGTCCTCCGGCTTGGTGTGTGCATTGAAGTCCACCACCCTGCGTTGGATTTCCCGCATGCCGCGCTGGAGATCGATGGTTTCCGCGCCCAGGGATTTCGCCAAGGCCAGACCCTCGTCAGTCATGGTCTGGAGGTAGCCCGTCTCCGCGGTATCGGGATTCTCAGCCGTGACCGCCGGAGAGCAGATGACAGGACGCACCTTTCGCTCGCGGCAACGCTTGATGATGCTGCGGATTCCGTCGAGATAGAGTTTCTTGTGCGCGTCGTCGGCCTTGGTGCCCCAGCCGATGTCATTGATGCCGAAGGCAACGGTCACCACCGTCGCGCCTTTTGAGAAAACATCACGGTCCAGTCTCGCGAGGCACCCGCTCGCCGTATCGCCACCCTCACCGGCGTTGACGAAGCGGATTTTCCGATCGGGAAAACGCATGAGCGTGTAGTGCTCGACGATCTTGGTGTAGCCTCGGGCGGCGGTGATGCTGTCGCCGAGGAAGGCAACCGTATCGCCATCGTGGAGGGAGAAGTCGGCGCGGGCGATGGAAACGACGGACAGGGCGAGGAGCAGGTATTTCAAGGGAGAACGGCGGGTTGCGTCTGAATACCTGGAGATCCGGCCTGCTTGTTCAAAAATCCCGGATTCGCCTTGATGGCAGCATCCCCTCACCCTTGCACCCCGTCCGTTCGTCGTCTAAACCTCCGCCATGGACCTTGCTGATTTCCGCAAAGAGTATTCCGACCGTGGCCTGCGCCGGGAGGAGTTGAACCCCGATCCCGTCGCCCAGTTTTCCCAATGGTTCGCCCAGGCCACCGAGCTCAAGGTCCACGAGCCGAACGCAATGACGCTCGCCACCGTCGATGAAACCGGCATGCCCTATCAGCGCACGGTGCTGCTGAAATACTTCGATGGCGAGGGCTTCGTCTTTTTCACCAACTACAGCAGCCGCAAGGCGAGGCAGATTGCGGTGAACCCGCGGGTGAGCCTGCTTTTCCCGTGGATCACGCTGGAGCGGCAGGTGATCATCCAGGGCACGGCGGAGAAAATCAGCACTGCCGAGTCGCTCAAATACTTCGCCTCCCGGCCGCGCGAGTCGCAGATCGGCGCGTGGGTTTCCAACCAGAGCGAAGTGATCACCTCGCGGAAATTCCTGATGCAGAAACTCAACGAGATCAGCGAGAAATTCCACAAGGGCGAGATCCCGCTGCCGTCGTTCTGGGGTGGCTACCGGGTGAAGCCGGAGATGATCGAATTCTGGCAGGGCGGCCCGGCGCGGTTGCACGACCGGTTTCTCTACCGGCGGAGCGAAGCCGCGTGGCAAATCGAGCGGCTTTCGCCTTGAGCCAAATGTGTTCCGGCTGTCTCAGCCGGATTCGCCCCCGGCTGAGACAGCCGGGACACTTTCTACTTCGCTAGCACCTTCATCGCTGCATCAATGACCGGGTCCTGCCAGGCGTCGATGGCTTTACGATCCTCCGGTACCAGCGAGTTGATCTGGCAGCGTTTCTGGAAATTCGCGCGAGCCGTGTCATCGATGGCCACCGGCACATCCGGCGTGATTCCCTTGCGGTGCGGGGTATTTCCGGAGGGCGTGTGATAGGTGGCGATGGTCAACCGCAACGCGGTTCCGCCGCCCGTCGGGATGATGTTCTGGACCGAGCCCTTGCCGTAGCTCACTTCACCGATGACCGTCGCCCGCTTCAGATCCTGGAGTGCTCCTGCGGTCAGTTCCGAGGCAGAGGCGGACATCCGGTTGAGCAGAACCACCATCGGATACTCACGTTTCCGGCGCTGGCGGTCAGGTGTTTTCATCGGCTCGCCGGATTCGCCATCGCGGCCGCGGGTGGTGACGACGGCGGTGGCCGGCGGCAGGAAAAGACCGAGGATTTTCACCGTTTCATGCAGATCGCCACCGCCGTTTTCTCGCAGGTCGAAGATCAGCGATTTCATTCCGGCGTCCTCCAGTTCATCGAGCGCGGCTTCCATTTCGCGGGCGCAGTTGTTGCCGAACGAGGCGAGCCGGATGTAGCCGACGCCCTTCGACTTGTCCCACAGTTTCGTCTCCACCACCGAGCGCTGCTCGACCGCGCGATGCACCAGCGAGACCTCGAACGGCCTCGGCGCGGCGGGCGATTTCAAAAGGAACTTCGTCGTCTCGCCCGGTTCACGGCGCAATGGTCCGAGGAGTTCGGTGAAATCGACGCCCGCCGTTTTCCTTCCGTCGATTTCCAACACGGACGAACCCGGCAGGATGCTGGCCAACGCCGCGGGACCTAACGGCGAAACGTTGGCGATGTAGGGTCCGTCGTCGCGCAGGCCGAGCGCGAGGCCGAGCGACGGCACTTCCGGATTGAGATCGGCGTGCTCGCGCATCTGGGTGGCCATCTCCGGATGAATGAACGACGAGTGCGGATCGAGGCTCGCTAACATTCCTTCGAGCGCGTGGTTCACCAGCCGGTCGTAGGCGAGCTTGTCGACGTCCGGATGATTTTTCCGCACGGCTTCCAGCACTTCCACGAAGCGTTCGATCGCCGGATAGGCGGCTTCGTCAGGATCCGGCGGTGACGGCTTCTGGGCGATGGCGAGCGCGGCCGTTGCAAACCACAGGCAGAGGAATTTCATGGGCGACACGCTAGCACCCCCGGGCCGCTGCGATAGGTAAAAATCCGGTTTCGGAACGGGTCCGGCAGCATTTGAAAAGCCTTTTCTTTTTTATAATTTCGATTGCGGAGAAACGTAGTGGCGGTAATCTCCTCCCGACTGCTGTGTACGACTAATTTGGTAGCTGGCCCGAACCGATATGATTGAACCGGGGTCATCTTCCTGCGAACTATGTCATGCCTTTTTAGGAAGACGGAAAACCGCAGGACGACCCCACTTATTGAGTTTACGGAACGTGGCTCACAGCGCCAAGGACGGCACAGCGGTTTTCTTTTTCTCCCCTTCCAACGAAGGGATGCCGGGCCTGCGGATTTAAAAAAATCCGGCGGGGCCGCAGCGTTCGGAAAACACAGTGAGTCGATTTCCTTGCGTGTGTTTTCCCGAGCCTGCATCGTCCCGGAGTGATGCGATTTGTGGTGCTTGGCAGCGGGAGTGGAGGAAATGCGGCGGTCGTCGAATGCGGCGGACTGCGACTGATGATCGACGCCGGTCTGAGCGCGAAACAACTGACCGTGCGGCTCCAACTGGTGGGGATCGATCCGGCCTCGCTCGACGGAGTCCTGCTCACCCACGAGCACGGCGACCACGTCCGCGGGCTTAAAGTTTTTCTCAAACAGAACCCGCTGCCGGTTTACACGACAGCCGCCACCGCGCGGGTGGTCCGGGAAGCGGGAATCGAAGGCGGGCACTGGAAGATTTTCGAGGCCGGCCAGGTCTTCACGCTCGGCGCGGTGAACATCGAGACCTTCGCCATCCAGCACGACGCGGTGGACCCGGTGGGCTTCGTCGTCGGTGACGAAACACAGCGGCTCGGTTTTCTATCGGACGCCGGATTTGTCACCCGCAGCATGACCGAGCGCCTGCGCGGCCTGCGCGGGATTTTCGTCGAGGCAAACTACGACGAGCAACTGCTGGAAGCCGACACCAAGCGCCCGTGGTCGATCAAACAACGCATCAGCTCGCGCCACGGCCATCTCTCGAACCACCAGGTCACCGAGCTGATCCGCGAGATCGCCCACCCCGCGCTGGGCCGCATCGTGCTCGGTCACCTCAGCTCGGACTGCAACACTCCGGAAATCATTCTCGCCCGCCTCCAGTCCTGCCTCAGCGAAACAGGGCACTCGCATGTGGACCTGCATTGCGCCGGACAGCACGAGCCGTCCGAGTGGTTCGAACTGTGAACATCAAAGTGGAGAAGGGCCCGCTACGACGCCCTTCCCTGTTCAAAACGCCCCCTTGTTCATGGGGTCTCCGGCGGTGAGATTTCTATCAGGCACCACCCAGTCCCTGGCGAGGACACGGGTGATTTCAAACTGCTTCGAGTCCCCGCCCTTCACGCGGCGGATCTCCAGGGTGACGCGGCTCATTTTCTCGCCATCGGCGAAGAGCCGTTCCATCGCGCTTTCCTGCGCCGAGCCGGTTTTGCAATAGCCGCGCAACAGGACATCGACATCGGGTGAGATGATTCCATAACAGCTCCATTGTTTCTCATCGCTGAAAGGACCGTTGAAATAGACGTCACGTCCCACGACCACCCGGACGGTGCCGCGCTCCGCGTTTTTTTCCAACAGCGCCTCCCACGACGGACTGACGGACCTGGCAAAGGCATCGAAGTCCATTTTCCACACTCCGTTGTTATCCGGAGTGAGGAGTGCTAGCCGCTCGGAGGGCTTGTCGTTGCCCTTGAAGTCCACCCGCACGCCTTCCAACAGAATGCCGTCGCCATCAATGCTGCTGAGCCAACTGCAGCGGGTGACGGCACCGTCACGGGCGTCCGCGTTTTTGAAAAAATCGATCACTTCCGCGGAACTCGCGGAGCCCATGTTGAACAAAGCGCCGACCTTCGCCGGATCGCGGTTGGCCATGGCGCGCTTCACCAGCCGGAGCGCCTCGTCCTCGCCGGGCGAGGGAAACCTGGAGGCGATGCGGACCCGCGTCTCCTGGTCGATAGTGAATGCCGCGGCCGTGGTGCCCCGGTGCCGCAGGTAGGGCAGGATCCATAACGAAATGGCTGCGCAGATGACCAGCGCGGTCGCCAGGCCGAGAGCGATCGACCAGCGGAGGATCAGCTTCCGGAGAGCGGGATTGCCAGTGCCTTCATTCCGACGGGAGCTGCGGGAACGGGGTTGCATACCGGCCTTATCATGTGATAGATCCGGGTCGCGCAAACGGGCGATTTT
>JBDSNC010000175.1:0-46267 GCA_039915545.1 Luteolibacter sp. | reverse complement strand
CCAAGGAAGTCGGCATCGGCTACGGCCGCCTGCTGCAATCCTACGGCGTCTTCAAAACCATGCGCGAGGCAACTGCCCGTGGACTCCGCACCACCCGCAGGCAGGAAGCCGATGGCTCCATCCTGCTTACGCTGGAAGGGGGTTCGCTATGAGCCGCCAGATCCACGTCAAGGTTTCATCTTCGGGTGACATCACGGTGGAGGCCCACGGATTCAAGGGCAACGGCTGCGAGGCCGCGACCAAGGCCATCGAAGAAGCTCTCGGAAAACCCCGCGAGCGTGCCCGCAAGCCTGACTTCTGGCGACAATCCGTCGGTCACACGAACCAACAGCAACTCGGCGAAGGAGGTCCCTGGTCATGAGCCAAACCCTTCGCTTCAACCCCGGCGGTCACATCGACTGCCTCTACACCGAAGCGATTGATCTCCGTGCGCTCGGAAGGCTTCAAGTCTTCCGGGCCACGGACATCCGTTTCTGTGAGCGCACCCAACTCTGGAAGGTCCGCTGCGCCTCATCCGGCAAGCTCCTCCATTGCGATCCCTCGCGCGAGGCCTGCCTCGCTTGGGAACGCGACAATCTCGGCCCGCCCAGCGCGAACGCGCCGAGACCCGCCATCACCCTGCCCAACCTCAACCCGGTTACCGACCAATCCTAACATCATCCCAATGCAAAACCAACTCACCACCTATCTCCGCGCCGGTTATCCCGGCCTCGCCATCCTGAGCGCCGAGGAAGCCCGCGCGGAATCCGAAATCGCCACCGTCTGCAATACCCTAAAACGCAAGCTCCACGCCTGGTCCTCCACCGAGGGCCTGGTCGATACCGCGGAAGGCCGCGTCACTCCCTGCCCCGACCCGCTGGATGCCCTTCAACTGTTGGACGGCATGTTCGCCAACCGGGAGCCCCGTCACGTCGTGTTATTCCGCGATCTCCAGCTCCACCTCGATCAGAGCGATCCCGCACTGGTCCGCCGCCTGAAAGACATCCTGCGGATTGCGAAATCCAACGGTCACACGCTCATCCTGCTAGGCTGCCGTTTGAAACTCCCGGCCGAACTCGATCATGAAATCACCCATGTCGACTTCAGCCTGCCGGATGCCGTGCAACTCGGTGTCGTGCTGGATGGGATTTTGCAATCCGCGAAGCTGAAAAACGTCAACGACGCGATCAAGGCGGCGGCGTTGCAAAGCGCGCTCGGCCTCACCACCACCGAAGCCGAAAACGCGTTCGCCCTGTCGGTCATTGAGACCGGCGGTGTGGATCACCGGATCGTCGCCCGCGAAAAAGCAAAAACGCTCAAGCGCAACGGTCTTGTCGAAGTGGTGGAAACCTCCACCGGACTTGATGACATCGGTGGTCTCGGCCATCTCAAGGAATGGCTCATCCGCCGCGGCGGAGCATTCAGCGAGGCGGCGAAAGCTTACGGTCTGCCAGCGCCGAAGGGGCTGTTGATCGTCGGCATTCCCGGCACCGGAAAATCACTGACCGCCAAGGCCACGGCCTCCGCGTTCGGGCTGCCGTTGCTGCGTCTCGACATGGGCCGGGTGTTCGGCGGCATCGTCGGTCAGTCGGAAGCCAACCTGCGGTGTGTCATCCAAACCGCAGAAGCGATCTCGCCGTGCGTGTTATGGATCGACGAAATCGAAAAAGGGTTTTCCGGCAGCAGTTCCAGCGGTTCCACCGATGGCGGCACCTCGTCGCGGGTGTTCGGCAGTTTCCTGTCCTGGATGCAGGAGAAACAGAAACCCGTGTTCGTCGTGGCGACCGCGAATGACGTCTCCAAACTGCCACCCGAGTTCCTGCGCAAAGGCCGTTTTGACGAAATGTTCTTCGTCGATCTGCCGGATGCGTTGGAGCGGGCGCAGATCTGGGACATCGTGATCGCGCGTTACGGCCGCCGGTCCACCGACTACGACACCGTCGTTCTCGCCCGCGCGTGCGAACAGTTCACCGGTGCCGAGATCGAGGCCGTGTTCATCGACGCCATGCACGAAGGCTATGCCGACGGCCGCGAACCGACTCCCAAGCACATCGTGGAGGCGATCACCCACACCGTGCCTCTGGCCCAACTGATGGACGGACAGATCGCCGCCCTCCGCCACTGGGCGAAAGGCCGCGCCCGTGAGGCAGCCAACAAAACGACACCCGCTCCACGCAATCCCCGCCGCATCAGCGGCGAGAACTGATTCCCCCCACCCGTCCCCATGTCAGCAGGGACCATCCCGGCGGCACGACACGCACAAGCGCCGCCGGGACCAAACATCGGGCCGCCACGAGCAGTCTCCAAATGGAGACTCCGTGGCGGCCCATTCCTTTCTCCCCAAACCAACACCAACCACAACCCACATGAATCCAACCAACACCTCCATCACCACCACCTCGCTCTATTTCCGCGAGGGCGGATCCGACAAGGAATACCATGCCTCCATCGAACCCAAGGGCGAAGGCTACATCGTGACCTTCGCCTACGGCCGGCGTGGCAACACGCTTACCACCGGCACCAAGACACCCACGATCGTCACACTCGATCAGGCGCAGGCAATCCATCAAAAGCTCGTCGCCTCGAAAGTCGCGAAAGGTTACTCACCCGGCAACGACGGCACTCCCTATCAACAAACCGGCGGCGAGGGCAACGACAGCGGCATCCGCTGCCAGCTCCTCAACCCGGTGGATGAAAGCGAATTGTCACGGTTGCTCACCGGGAGCACCCACTGCCTCCAGGAAAAGTTCGACGGCCGGCGGCTTCTGGTCCGCAAACAGGGCGAAACCGTCACCGGCATCAACCGCCGCGGACTCGTCGTAGCCATTCCTGATCCCATCCGTGAAGCGGTCGAAGGAATCCCCTTCGATGTCGTCATCGACGGGGAGGCCGTCGGTGACACCCTGCATGCCTTCGACCTGCTGGAAGTGAAGGGCAACGACATCCGCCACCGCCGCTACATCGACCGCCATGCGGGACTGCTGATGGTGATTCCATCGCACCAGCCAGCCCTCCGCTGGGTCAGCACCGCGATCGATCCCAATGACAAGTTGGAGATCTACGAGGATCTGCGCCAGTCCGGCTGCGAGGGCATTGTCTTCAAAGAGGTCGACGCCCCCTTCAGCCCGGGCCGTCCGAATTCGGGCGGCAGTCAGTTGAAGTTCAAGTTCGTCGAATCCGCTTCGTTCATCGTCACCGCCATCAACACGAAAAGGAGCGTCACGCTCGGCCTGTTCGACGGCAACGAACTGGGAGCCGCCGGCAACGTCACCATCCCACCGAACCATGCGGTCCCCGCAAAAGGCGATGTTGTCGAGTGCCGCTACCTTTATTGCTTCCGCGAAAGCGGCTCGATCTACCAGCCGGTCTATCAAGGCAAACGGGAAGACATTCCCGCCAGCGAATGCACCACCGACCAACTCAAATACAAGGCCGAACCCAAAGCCGCCTGAGCGTAGGAACCAACTCTAGGAAAGGACCGCAACAGGCAAGGCCGGCCGCACGACACGCACAAGCGCAGGCCGGGGAAACAAACGGCCGCCATGGAGCAATCAGAAGCTCCGTGGCGGCCATCCTCAGATGGCGACAAAACCTTCTTTTTTTGCTGTCGTCACGGTCACAATCTTATCGGCCAGCCCAACAGCAAAAGAGCCTCACAGCTTCTTAGCTTACATGTTACGACCTGGGTGGTGCGGCGTCTGCGGATCTTGTTTCGTGGACGGCATTGCCAACGATACAGGGGATCGAGCCCTCGGACGCGGCAGCGGGGTTTCGCAGGCTGTCGCTGACCGATGCGACCGGCGCTGAGGACAAGCGGACGTTCTATCGAGTCAAAGTGATGCGCTGAGCGGAAGGATGAGGAGGTTCATGAAAGGATACCGTCATTACTTGTGGCCCAATTCCGTTTTCAGGCTAGCGCGGAGCGCTTTCAGGCCAAAGACGCGGTCACTGTCATACCACTCGCCAAAGGTGCCGTGCTTGGTCTCGTCGAGCGCCGCGTTGACTGCGTCGGAGGCTGAAATGGCGGCTTCCAGGTGCTTCCTCACCTTGCTGCGGTCACTTTGTGCCTGATACGCCAGCGTGGTTTCATGGAGAAGGGTGTTGAGCGCCAACATGATTTCCGCCCTAACCAGGAGATTGTCGTTAAAGAGAAGCCTCCCCTGCCCCGTCGACGGCAGCGCGGCGTTGGCCCGGGCCACGACTGCCGCGAATTTCTTCCCGGACTCCGCGGTGCCGCGGAGCAGCGCGCCGAGTTGGTTGGAATCTCCCGGCTGCGGTTCGACGCGGAAATAGCCGACGCTTCCCTTGCTGGGATCGTCGAGCGGATGCCCCTCCAGCGGATTGGGCCGGTTGACGTTCGCGGCCATGTCCTTGAGCAGCATTTCAGCCGCCCGTGCGTAGCGCATGTCCTGGAAGATATACTGGCGGTCGAAACCCGGGATGTCCGGCTTCTTTTGCCTCCAGTATGCTTGATAGTAATCACGATACAGCCCGGCAAGGTCCGCCGCGTGATCCGTTCCGTAATACCGGGCGCAGAAACTCCGGAGAAACGCGTCTGCGTCGAATTCCTTGAACCGCCACATCATCTCGGCGTTGGCGGATAGCTCAGCAAGGTGCTCGCGGTTGTTTCCTGCGTTCACAACCGAGAAGGCAAGCGGCTCGGTTCCGGCAGCTTCGACAATCCGATAGTTGCCGGCCATTTTCCAAGGTCCCTCCGCAGGCGCGAGATGAGAGCCGGTCGAGGTGAACTGGAAATTCAAATAGTAGCCGAGCTGGCGACCAGGCACAGGTTTCAGATCGCGCACGACGTCGGGCGGAAAGTGGTCGCGCCGCGCGGCGACGAAATTCCAGATCAGCGAGGGTTCTGTTGGCGGGTGCAGAAGGCCGGCGGTTAGGAGCGTCGTGCCTTCGTTATAGAAGGTCGTACGCATGTTCGGTGCCGGATCACCCGTGACTTCCTTCACGACGTCGGCCTGCGCCTGCAACATCTCATTGATCACACGCGCCCGTTCATCGTCACTGCTCGGAGCGTCTTTGAAGGTTTCCCAGAATGGGATGTCACGGGAGCCTCGAAAAACGAGAGTCCACACCACCTCAAAACCTGCCCGCTTCGCCGTCTCCACGTGATAACGCCAGAACGTCTTCAGATTCTCAATGTTGGTGACGGAAAGCGGCGGCACCTCCTTTCCCTCGTGCCTCCAAAAAGCCTCCCAACTCGACAAGTTCGAACCCAACGGCGACGTGTGGTGATGCGTGATCACCAACCCGCGGGCGTTGGCTTTGGCGGCCCCCGGTTGCACCGAATACCGAGGGGCTTCCGCTCTCAGGTCGGCGACGCTGCCCAGCTCGAACGTGTTGTATTTCAACCGAAGCACGGTCTCTAGCATCGCGTGATCGTTTTCCGGCGATCGTTTCTGCCAAGGTTCGAGGAAGTCAGAGTCATTGTTGAGCCATGCGCGCCAGCGTACGTGGGCGGGAGGGAAGACCCGGTTCGTGCTTCCGGGAATATTGATCGCCTCCCGCTTTGGAGGGACCCAATCCGCCCAATACCAAAGTGGCGGGATGTTCAGGAATTCGTCAGAAAATGAATAGATGGCGTATATCGCGCCACGCGGATCCGTTCCTTCGAGCACGACGCAATTCTGTCCATCGATCTCGCGTGGATGAATCCCATGTGCCTCGCGCCCCGTGACCGCCGCGTCGTGCCAACTGGGCTTGGTCGGCCCGTCCACAAGGATCACGATGCCCGGACGTCCTCGCAACTCCTCAGGGTCCTCGACAATTGGCGATGGTATTCCCAACACTTTTTCCAAGTCGCGCTGCAAATCCGCCACCGCCATTTTCACCGACGTGGGTGTTCCAGACAGAACAAGCAGAGGCACACCTGGCGAAAGATGAACATCGCCCGGCACGGCACTGCACGGAGCGACGAGTAAGACGAAGCAGAAGAACACGCTCATCATGAACTTTTCCGCTAGAAACGAAGGAACGATTTTCATCAACGTAGGGTGACTATGGGTTCCAAGGCAATTCGGATCTTCGCTCATCAGATCCCGGCGCAGCCGATATACTGAATTTCAGAAACTCTCCTGCTGATTCAATCCCGGATGGATTTAGGAAATCAACGGGCGTCGGATTTCACCATGGACGTCACCAATTTGGTAACAGACTCATTGATCAATGCGTCCACGGTGGTTCCACGTTTGGCGGCCAGTTTGTCCAGTTGCAAGGCTTGCCGCAGGGTGAGTTTGATTTTCGGTGAAACCTCCGAAGCGTTGGGGACGTCAAGGCAGGCGTCCCAAGCCTTGCTGAGTTCGGTTGCATTGAGACCGAGTCCCTTGAGCACACCGGCGGTCATCATCAGGTTGCCGGCCGGCGCCATGTGAACGCCATCGACAGTGAGGTAGTTGCCTTTGACCGGTCGAGGAGATTTGGCGGCCTCGGTGACCGCCGCCTGCATGTCGGCGTTAAGATCGGCGAGCAGGCATTTCTTCTCCTTTGCCAAGGCCCGGAGGAACTCATTGTAGGCGACGAGTTTCTGATTCTCGGGATTTGTCTGATCCTCGCGAATCATGGTTGAGGTGAGAATGATGACCTTGATGCCCGCTGCTTGGGCCTGGTCCACGATGGAGGTGATGTTCTTCTTGTAGTCCTCCAGCGGCACTCCTTTATCACCATGCCAGACGTCGTTGACACCGCAGGTCAGGGTCATCCATTGAGGCTTTTTGCTCAGGACATCGCGGTCCAGTCGTTCCAGCATTTGATCGGATTTATGCCCACTGATGCCGGCACCGATAATTTCGATCTTCACGGAATTGGCAGCAAGGCCGGTGCCGATCAACTGCACGTAGCCGCCTGGACTGTTTTGGCCTTGTTGGGTGATCGAGTCGCCAAGGAATGCAACTTTATCGCCCGATTTGATGGGGATTTCCGCGTGCAGCAGGCAGACGGCGGCCGAGAACAGGGTGGCAAGGATGATGGTGTGTTTCATGGGATTGATCGGTTTACGAATACTTTGGGATGATTTCGAACAGAAGAGGGCGGCGTTTGCGCAAAAGCCTTGCTTGCGGTGACGAGCATCAGGCTAGCTCTAACCACATTGTGAATTTTCATGGATATGAACGTTGGATTTCCATAAACTCCGCAGTGCCCCCTTTCAATGTCCCTGCTCTTGAGGTGGCAGCTCATCAAAGCGGCGTTTCACGTCCATCCCCCGAAGCAGCTGATCGGCGAAATCCAGAACGGCGGTCCAATCTTCTGGAGCAAACTTGTGTCCGCCCGGCCTGAAATTGATTCCCAGATGATCCGGCACGCCGAGCATGGCAAATACAGGTTTGGCGGACTGATAGGATTGGACCAGCGCGTTGAAGCTGGTGGCATTGTCGCTCAGGCCATCGGGCGCGATGAAGCGCCGAGGCGCGACCAGACTGATGAGCCAGTGCTGGTCAAAGGGGAGTTTTTCGACCTGACCGGAAAAATCCGCCACGCTTGGAATCACCCATTGAGGAAAATTCTTCACGACGTCTTCCAAGCCTTCCTTGCCGCCGCGACCCTGTCCGTTGAAACGATAGGCGCCAGTACCACCGCAACCGGAACCCGCGGGTGCAACCAGAGCGAAGCGTTCATCAAACGCACCGGCGACCAACGTGGCTTTTCCCAGCCGCGAGTGCCCGGCAGCGATGAATTTGGATTTATCCGTAAAGCCCTGTTGTTCAAGATAGTCCACGCAACGCGACATGCCCCAACTCCACGCAGCGAGATCCGCCCAATCGTAATCCGGGTAGGCGGGGAAAAATCCGGTCTGCCGGTAATCCCGGTTGTCCGCACCGCAGTCCTGATAAAAGAACACGGCCACGGCATAACCTCGGCTCAACGCCGGGGCATATTGCTGGGCAACGGACTCGGGGGAATGATTTCCCTGAGGCTTCTGTTCGGCCGCAGGGTTGTTTTCCGAGGATGGCGGGTTCTTATCGATTGCCCAAAACAGCGGCTGAACAATGGTGGGAAACGGCGCTTTGAGGCTGCCGGACTCAGCGGGGAGAAAGATGGAAATATCGAACCCCAGTTTCTCTTCCGGACCGAACGTAAGATGGACACGCCGGTAGGATACCTTGCCTTCAGCGAGAAGACCCGCCTCGACTTTCTTGCCCTTCACATTTCCTGGCGGCGGTGGTGCGTGGCCGAGGCCATAATGTTCGATGATCCGCTTCATCTCTTCACGGCGTGCCGGCCATTGCGCCACTGTCGTGATCTTTTTTCCGCCACTTCCGATCAACGGATCGGGCATCGCTGCTTGTAATGGCAGATCTTTGACTGCAGGAAAGGCGGTTGCGATCTCATCAGCCTCCGACGCCGTCGGCCAAAGCAGCATGCTGGCAAGCGTCAGTCCGATAATGAATCGGCCCGAGGGAAGGAGATGTTTTTGAGTTGGCAGGAGTTTCATTGGGTTCGAAATGGGAATTTTCCGGATTGGGTGTGATTTCTCCAGACCCTGGTAATCGCGGATCAAAGTTGTAAGGCTCCCCTTCCATTCAACCATACTTCAGTCTTTGGACAGATCCTGCGAAAGCTGGACTGGTTCCGTGAAATCCTTGTCGAGCGTAAGTGGCGCTTTTTGCCGGATATCCCGCGATGAGGATCCCACTTCCATCTCGTATCTTCCAGCATCGGCTTTCCACTGTTTTCCAAGAACATCGAAATACGATAGATCCCGCGGCGTGACCTTCAACGTGACGAGCTTGGTCTCGCCGGGTTTGAGAGCGATTTTGGCAAAGCCTTTCAGCTCGCGCACCGGCCGGTCGATCTTCGGCAGCGTGTCGTGCATGTAGAGCTGCACGACTTCCTCGCCCGCACGTTTACCGGTATTGGTCACATCGAGGGTCACCGTCACCGCACTATCCGGATGCATTACAGGCTGGGAGAGCTTAAGTTTACCGTATCCGAATGTCGTGTAGGAGAGGCCGTGACCGAAAGGGAAAAGTGGAGCGATGTTCTTCTTGTCGAAGTGACGATAGCCAACGTAGATGCCTTCCTTGTAGTCGATCTGATGGTTGGTGCCGGGGAAGCCTTCGTCGTCGGAATAGTCCGAACGGTTGGCCGCCAGCGTATCCGGAAGTTTTCCGGATGGGTTGACGTCTCCGAAAAGGATCGAAGCGAGAGCAGCTCCGCCTTCCTGGCCCGGGAGATACGCCTCGATAATGGCAGGGGTCTTTTCAATCCAATCCCCCATGGAGACAGGCGTGCCGTTGTTCACAATGACGACGGTCCTTGGGTTCACCGCGGCCACAGCACGGATCAGCTCCGACTGTTTGTTAGGTAAATCCATGGATGGGCGGTCACTCCCCTCGCTCTCCTTGCGCATCGTGGAAACGCAGACGATCGCCACGTCGGCAGCTTTCGCCACGTCGAGTGCCCCGTCGAAGCTTGATTGGCTGGGAGCTTGCCAGACGAGCCGGGCGAGAGCATCGCCTCCCTCCTGGAAATATTCCACTTGAAGATCATAGCTCTTCCCCTTTTGCAGCCAAACCTTGGCGGAGTGCGTGCTTGGTGGACCGAGCTTCCATTGATCGATCACGGGCTTTCCGTCGATGAGAACGCGAAATCCGTCATCACCAGAGAAGTTAAAGGTGAAATCCCCGTCCGCGGGAGCAGTGAGTTTCGCCGTCCAGCGCACGCTGTAATGATCGTCGGAAACTCCGGGCGCGGGTGAGCCCGCTTCGATGATATCCACCTCATCCTCCACTCGGGCAAGCACCGGTTTGCCTTCGAGTTTCGTGTTGTTGAAATAGGTGGCCTGATAGCCGTGTTTGTTCGCGCCGGTGTTACCGGCAGGTTGCAGAAGGTTGACAGGCAGTGGCACGCCACCCGGCCCCGCGGTAACATACTGAACTTTCACGTCGCTGCCGGCCGTCGTCCGTAATCCATCCAACAGTGAGGTGGAATTGAGAGGTTTCACAGCCGGGCTTCCGAGGGCCCCGATCTGCAGACTTTTTGCCGGTTCGCCGATCACCGCGATCGAGCGAATGTGTTTACGATTCAGAGGAAGCAAGTTGTCCTGGTTCCTTAGCAGAACGATGCCCTTCGTCGCCACTTCATAGGCCAGCCGCCTGTGTGCCACAGAATTGACCTTGCTCGGGTCCGGCTTGGCGAGCGGACCATCCAACAGTCCCGCGCGAATCACGGTGCGCAGAATGCGATGCACGGAATCATCAATCGCCGTCTGCGTGATGGAACCGCCGGCGAGCGCGGCCTTGACCTTTTTCTCGGACATGCGGGAGGCGTTCGGCATTTCGACATCGTTCCCAGCCTGGACGTTCACGGCGTGATCGCCATGAATGCCCCAGTCAGACACCACCATGCCGTCAAAGCCCCAGCCTTTTTTCAAAACATCAGACAGCAGATATGGATTGGCGGTGGCATGGGTTCCGTTGAGCAGGTTATATGAGCCCATCACAGTCCAGACCTTACCTTCCTTTACTCCGGCTTCGAACGCGGGGAAATAGATTTCGCGCAACGCACGTTCGCCGACATTCACATCGATTTCGAAGCGGTCGGATTCCTGATTGTTACAGGCGAAATGTTTAATGCATGCCGCTACACCGGTTCCCTGCATGCCCTGGATATAGGACACAGCGAGGCGGGACGCGAGAAAGGGATCTTCGCTCATATACTCGCCGTTGCGGCCACCTAGCGGAGAACGATGGATATTCACCGCCGGCCCCAACATCATCCGTGCTCCGATGCCCTTGTTGAGGGACTCGACACCAATTGCCTGGCCGACCCGTCCGATCAGAGACGGATCCCACGTGGCGGCCATCGTTACTCCGGCAGGAAAAGCGGTGGCCGGACCATTCATCTCCTTCATCCCACCGCGCACACCCTGACCCGCGTCGGCCATCAACAGCCCCGGAAGTCCGAGACGCGAAATGGGTTGGGTCGTAAAACCGGTCCCGCCGAGTAATTTGATTTTCTCGTCAATCGTCAGGCGTCCGAACAAATCCTCAACCCGCGTTTCCAAGGGAGCCTTACGGTCTTTATAGACTTCGGCCAGCAAAGGACCAGGACTTAACATGCTGACAAAAATCAGCGCAGCGGGTATAGGATTTCTCATCACGGGTAGGATATTGGAGATTTGGAAGTAGTTACAGATTCAGACATGACGGGCTGCGTTCCATCACTCCGGAAGTTGTCCGGTCTGTGGATCAATCTGTGCGTCGTTTTTTTGAATTTCATTTGTGATTCACCACATTGAGGCAGTCTTCAGAAACGATGGCCTCACGCGGGTCGCTGCATTCCAGTTTCATGTTTACATTGGACAGTTGAAGTCCGTCAACATAGCGGAAATAGAAGCCGTAGCTGGGAAGATTTCCCCAAGTGTGCGGGGAAGGATAACCCGGTTTCACCTTGCTCAGAACCTTGAGCATGTCCACCTGACTGTCTTTCGAAATTCCGGGAGACACCAATGTCAGGTAGATATTCTCCAGACTGACATTACTGATCACGTGCTCCTTGTCCAGGCCGGTGATCGACGAGGACATCGGCCCACCGCCGGTGGCTTTGATATTCGACAGTTTCACGTTTCCGATCCGTCCGACGTCGGGCTTATGAACGCCGTCTGTATGTTTCCGACTGCGGTTGCCCAAGGTCACGAAAATGGGTGTCACGCAGTCGGCGGCTTCAATGCGGTCGAACCAGACGTTTTCCATGGTGCCGCCGTCCGTAATGATAAGCGTGATGGCTGTCCGTGCGGTGGATGCTCCATTGATGTAGTGAAGCCCGGTGACGGAAGGCACGACCTTACAGTTGCGATACAGGATATTCTTGTAGCCGCCGGTGGATTCCGTGCCCAGCTTTAAGGCGTTGCAGTGGCTTGAGGCCACGCAGTTTTCGACGAGCACATTCTCACAGGAACTCGGACCGTTGCTCTTCAAACAAATCCCATCATCGTCACTATCGACACGGCAATTCCGGACATAGACGTTTCTGCACCCGTCGATGTCCATCCCGTCGTTGTTCTGATGCGCGTGATTGAACACGTTGAGATTCTCAATCATCACGTTCTGGCAGTCCAAGTAGTGCTGCATCCATTGCGGCGAGTTGAGCAACATCAGCCCGCTCACATAGACATTGGTGCAACTAACGCAACGAATCCCAAACGGGCGGCGCGGATCGTTGTCGTGCGAAGGATAGTACACCGGGCTGTCGCCTTGGAAATCGATGATGCCTTTTCCCGTGATGGAAATGTCATTGACCTTTTCGGCATAGAACAGCGATTTATTCACCTGGCGGTCAGTATTGTTTTTATACTGGGGGCTGATGACCAAGTAATCCTTTTCATCCGTGCTGCCGATGATCCTGGCACCCTCCGCCAACTCAAGATTCACTCCTGACTTCAGAATCAGCGTTCCGGTTAAATACAATCCTTTAGGAAAATATACTTTCCCCGATCCATTTTTGGCGCAGGCGTTGATAGCATCCTGCAATTGTTTAGTCGTTATCTGAACCCCGCTTATATCGGCTCCGAAGTCCTTTGCCACATCGAACACCGGAAGTGAATCCGGTTTCCTGCCCAGTGACTCTTCCAGAGTATGTGCCATTTTTTCCAAATTGCCAGCCAGTTGGGATGTGTTGAATCCGACCGCTCCGTAGCCAGTTGAACTCACGGCAAAAAATGCAGCCAACCCTATAGTCTTTATCGATACATTCATGATTTTTTCACGTCGAATTTGATTTTTCAGCGTCTCCAGCGATGGTATGGATGACGTTTCCGGATCAGGGCTTTCAGTTTCCCCCTTCATTTCCAGGTAATGACTGCGCAGGACGTTCAGCTCCGGAGATGGAAATCACCATGCCGGGATCCGATTTATCACCGGGATCTGCCCTTTCCAGACCGATGCGGTCAATCAGATTTCCCGGCAGCGTAATAGTGTTGTCCTTGATGATGACTTGGCCGGTGATATTTTTCGCCTGTTTGTCCAGGATGTCCTGGGCTAGGATTGACCGTCCTTTCATTGGGACGTCAAAGGTCAGGGTAAGCGTTCTATAATGGCCGAAAATCCCGATAGGGCCCGTCAATTTTCCGGCATTAAGCGTGATATCGGCCAAAGGAGTGCCATATTTCCGGTCGGTGGGGCTGGCACAGATGGTCCGGCCCAAAGTGGCGATGGTGAGCGCTCCATTGGGATGACGGGAAGCGATGACAAAGGGAGGTTCAGCGGAATCCGCCTTCACCGTTGGCAGCGGCAGGCCGCCCCGGGTGATTCTCGCGGGTGCGGAGTTTTTAGACCACTTGCCAGGCGTTTTGGTCGCCCATCCTTCACGCTCTTGGAAACACCAGCTATCGTTTAATTTCGTTTCGTCGATGTCGACAAGGCCATCCACCTTGAATGGTGGTGCAACCCGATGCCACAACACGCCGCGCTCCACTTCATTCAGGGATCTCTTAACGTCGCGCGCCACTGGCGGGAAAGCATAGTCCTGTTCGCCGCTGGGCAGATTGCCCACAAAAGGATGTCGCATGATTCCGATGGCACAGCCCAGAGCGGCACCGATGACGGGCTCATCCTCACAATTGATCAAAGCTTTCGCACCCGGCTCGGCCACTTGTTTGATACCGTCGCAGACTCTGGACAAGGTCACCGGAATGGAGGTGATCACCTCAATATCGTAGGTCCGGAAGGCATCGGCAAAGGGAACGCAACTCCAGACCATTGCCTGCTCCACGTGAATATTCGGAGCATACTGGTGGCCCCACTCCGTGAGCTGCCGCCTCCATTTTTCATCCTTCGAATTCGTCCCCCAATCCACCTTCAGATAGCCCCATCCGGCCGCTTCCATCCATTTCAAGCGCTCGGCGTAGAAATCGTGGTCGCTCATGTCCTTGTAGGCCTTCGCCTTGTTGGCGGCAATCCAACCGCCCACCGCGCGCCATCCTTTGGCTTGGACGGCAGTGTTCAGTTTCTTGAATTTTTCCTGCTCGGTTCCTGAAGTGGCGTAGGTGGGGAAACGCACTGGATTCAGGAGATCAGTGCCGTAATCATAATTTTTGAAATCCACATCCCATGAATCATCCATGACGAAGTAAAGGTCGCTCCGAATCCGCGGGTAGAAGTTCACCCAGCCCTGGTATTTCCGGGAGCCGAACATGTTATCTTCCGTCATCGCGTCCCGCAATTTTCCTTTGGCGTAGTTCAACACGTAGCCTTGCACGTTCCAGGTGCAGAAATAGTCGGGCGCGGATCCGGGAGTGGTGGGGATCAGAATTTCAGCGTTCGCTACAGGCTGACCGAACCCGCCGAGGGCCAATACGGATGTGGTCAGGAAAACGAAGGTGTTTTGCATGAAAAAGAATGATATACATGAACCAAACACCGCCGACCAAAGGACTGAACCGCCTGAGAGGAACGGTCAGCAAAATGAGAACAAGGATTGTTTCGGACCAGAAGGTGCTGAGTGAGTCCCGCTGGGTCAATGTGACAAGCGGGACCATTCAAATTTCTCCTCAATTGGGGAGTTTGGTCGGCTGAAATCCGAACAAAAATGTCCAGCATCGCGCCCAAAACGTTCGGCTACCGATTCAAAACGGGGGAATTGCGGATCACCAAGCCGGATACCTTTTCAAACTTGGACGCGTCCACGCCTTCGGCCAGCTGCGCCTTGAAGTTGTCGATCTCAAGCCCGTTCACATTCACGCATTGAATGGCCGGACGGAAATCATCCTTCTGCATACTGAAAGTGATGTTCGCCAGTTCCAATCCCTTGACGTGGCGTGCGAACAATCCGTAGGCGGGCATCACCTGGGTCGGTTCCGGATAGCCGGTTCCCAGCTCCTTGGGAATTACGCCAGCCTGCTCCTTGGCGCCACCACCTTCGTAAACAATCCGGATATTTTGCAACCGCAGGCCTTCCAGCGATTGTTCCGGAAGGCCGGTGATTTGAATCCCGCTGTTGCGTGTCACACCGGTGGCGATGACGTTGGAAATGAGGATGTTTTTCATGCGACTTACGCTCTCACCGTCGGGCGACCGGTTGCGTTTGCCGGTGGTGATATAGATGGGATACCTCGCGATATCCATCATGGTGAGATTTTCGATGGTGATGTTTTCCATGATGCCGCCATCCACCTGCTCCAGCGCGAGACCCCAGCAATTGCGGAACGTGCAGTTGCTGATCGTGCAGTTGCGGTAACCACCCGTTGATTCGGTGCCGAACTTGAGACGCCCCTGCCCCCAGGGATCAGGCTTCAGCCTTCCGTCCAGCAACGTGCCTTCCTTAAAACCGGAAATCTGGCAGTTCGTGATGGTGAGATTTTCCGTCAACCGCATTTCCCCCAGGGCGTAGGTGCTCTTGATGCAGAGCCCGTCGTCACCCGGTGCATTGATGCGGCAGTTGGATACCACCGTGTTGCGGCAGCAGTCGATGTCGATGCCGTCACGGTTGGTGTCCATCGTGACGTTGTCCACAGTCAGGTTATCGCAGCCGGTGACGAGAATTGCGAAGTGCCCGCCATGGGTAATCGTCACATCGCGGATCAGCACGTTCCGGCAAAGCTTGAGCGCGAGGGCCTTGTTGCCGAGCCGGATAGGCGGATAGGTCTTGGTATTCGGTGTCTTGAAATGACTGTAGCCGCACATCTCGTCGAGGGGGCCGGAGTCCTTCGTCAGGCCACCGCCGTGAATCCGGCCATTGCCAGTGATGAAGACATTGGTCAGATTCTCCCCCCAGATGAGGCTGTTGTGAAAATAGGTGTGTCCGCCATCCTGATAGGCGATGCCGGGAAACGCCTCGGTCTCGTCATAGGCATTCAGACTCTGTGGCGCACCCAGAATGATGGCCCCCGCATCGATTTTCAGATGGATATTGCTCCTCATGCGGATCGAGCCGCTCAGATAGGTCCCCGCAGGCACCAACACCGTCCCGCCGCCGGCGGCGGCCGCCGCCTGAATCGCCTTATTGATGGCGGGACTGTCCAAGGTTTTCCCGTCACCGGCCGCGCCGTAATCCCGGACACTATAATTATAATGGCTTTTAGCCGGCAATTCGGCGGCGTGCAGCATTCGGCAGGCGGCGACTAGCAGAATGATGGTGCCGCGGGCGGAAGAGGTTTGAACTTTCAATGGCTTGGTGGTTGGTTATCAAGATAAGGCCCCTGGAAAAGCAGGTGCCCAATGGGGAAGGTTGGAAAAAGACTGATCCTTATTTCTTCACAGACGATGTCGGCACCAACCACGCCACATACCCACCATCCTTGCGCAACGGCAACTTGAGGGTGTCGTTGCTGCTGACGGTGCGTTCCGTGCGTACGAAGGCATCGTTGCGGGCGGCATCATCCGCCAATTCCACCAGCTTGTAGTTTCCTTTGCCCAGGAAATTCAAATTGATGGTTTCCTCACGCGGAGTCAGATCGTTGATCGCTCCGATGAACCACTGATCGCCTTTGCGACGGGCGAAGGCCGCGTATTCGCCGATTTCACTGCGGGGCAGCACGACCGTTTCATCCCACAACGGCGGCAAGGCCTTGATCACATCCACCGCGACGCTGTCCAGATAGTTCTTCGGATTGTCCCCCATGCACAAGAAGGGCGAGGTGTAAACAATGGCCATTGAGAGCTCATGTGCGAACGAAGAACCATTCAGCCGCTTGGGAATAAACAATGTCGGAGTGAAGTCCGCAGGGCCCTGCACATAGCGCAGGAATGGCAGCGTGATGTCATGCAACGCCGGGCTCTTGCCCTGTTCACGTCCGGCAACCGCTTCGCGCGACATCTCATTCGGCCAGGTGCGCTCGCGTCCTGTCGGTTTCAACGCTCCATGGAAATCAACCATCAACTCGTTCTTGGCGGCATCGCGCAAAACGTCGTCGTACCATTGCACCCAGGTGTCATTGGCGGCTTTCGGGAAATCCACTTTCACACCCACAATGCCCATTTTCCTACAGCGGACGAAATAAGCTTCGCGATCCTCAGGCTTCAAAACATAACCCGCTCCCACCCAGACCCAGATTTTCACATCCTGGGTTTTCGCGTATTTGACCAGCTCCTCCATTGCTTTCCAAGCGTTGTCGTTACCGCCGTTCCAAGTGCGCCAGCCATCATCGATCAGGTAGTATTCGTAACCCAGTTCATGGGTACCATCGATCCACGTCTTCTGTTCTTCCAGTTTCGGCCCGCCCCCCGTCAGCCAGTGCCAGATACTGCGGCCGGGTTTGATCCAGGCGGCATTGGCCAGTTCCGGAGCAGGTGCCGGACAGAGGTTTTTAATGAGATCGCTGTTCACCAAAGTGTTCAGGTCGGGGGCGAGCAACATGACGCGCCAAGGTGAGATGATTTCGCCCTGATGATCCCAACCGTTCGAGTTGTTTTCAAAAATGGCTTTGAAGCCATTTTTGCCATCCGAGGCAAGCGACATATCGCTATAGTCAATCAGGTTGGCTTCCGTCATCAGACCGTATCCGGTCGCTCCGGGAAACTTCAATGCCGCTGGCGCCATGATGTGCTGGTTCTCGGCCAGCTTGCCGACGACGTCCGGGGTAAAGCGGGATTCGTAGGAACGATTCTTCGCATCCTGGTGCCAGATTTTTGTATCGGCAGGAAGCTGCCACGACGAACTCTCGCCATTGATGTGATGGCTGCCGTTGCCGGACACGCGATATCGATAGGCAACGCCATCATCATATGCCCGCACCTCAAGCTGCCACGGAATCTTTGCCTCGCCGCTGCTCATTGGAACGACTGCCGAACGATAGCGGTTGACCGCCGACGGGTGGACGCCGCGGGTTTTGTAGGACTCGTTGATTTCCTTGATCTCGGCCTTACCCCGAATGGCAACGTTTTGCCCGAGATCCTTGTCGTCGATAGTGACACCCAAGGCCGACGGCTCAACCACCGTGCTCTCGCCGAATTTAACAGTGTAGCGCAAGCGCTCTCCCGGCAGAATAGCCACCTGGACCTTGCCGTCCGGGCTTTTAAGCGCAGAGGGTTCAGCCGCAACTCCGCTTGAATTTGCGAACAAAAAACACAATCCGAGCAACGGTTTGAGGTCACGACTGGATATGCGATGGATTTGATTTAACATATGATTTTTATTTTTAGCGGGTAGGGGATGAAATTTGATTGTACCGTTGAAGTCACTTTACATCTTTGGATAAATCCGAGGCATCGCTATACGATCCTACGATTTCCTTTCGAAAATTCGGATTTTTATCGATTGAAATGACAGCGACATAGGGCTTGCTCATGTCGCCAACATCCAGCTTAAACTGAATTTTATCCGGCTGGTCTTTTGAAAGGTCGATCTGTTTGCTGACGAAATCCGTCTTTGCATTGAAGGATTTCAATTGAATCTCGTGCTTACCGGATCCCGTAATTGTCAGAGTGGTGGACACGACTCCTTCAGCGGATTGGGTGGATTTCACCTGCATATCGAGATCCTTGGCAGATTCCTGCGGTGTGGAGGTGTAGGCGGATACCGCACCGAGAAAGCGACTTACCGGCTCCATCCAAATCTCTTTGTAGGTGGCGCTAACGGTCGCGGGCCAATAAGGCTGATCGCCAGCCCTGCTGTCCATTCCCACGGGCAACGAACCCACGATATCCTTCAGGCAGTAAGCGAACTGCGGCGCGAAATCATATCCTTCTCCATACATCAGGCTCTGCCCGAACGGATTGGCCCCAAGGACCCACTCGAGTTGCTTTCCAACCAGTTTCATGCCATCGGAATCGTTCCTCAATTTCGCAGCCTCCGCCAATGCCCAAGTGTTGGATAGTTGTATGTTCGTGTTGCCGTGGAACAAGGAATCGCTCCAGATCGGGAAGGTCCGCAAGGCATACTCGTCATTCAGGCGGGTGCCGTCGTTGAATTGCTGAAGGCTTGTGGCCCGGCGTTTTTCGTCCTTGTCGTCCATGATCTCCGCTTTGCTCCAGACCGAATTCGGCAACATGTTATAAGGCGCTGAAATCCGGCTGCCCCGCTTCATGAAGAATTCGCTGTGCAACACGGCCGAACCATACCACTCCATCCAGTTTTCATTCTCTGGCAATTCGTCGCACAGCATTGCCAGCGCGATCATCGGAGCTTCTTCGAATGCGGTGTGTTTGTTGTGGATCACTTTCAGGCGATCCGTGTCCGAGTAGAAATAACCCGTAATCGGAATTCCCTTCACGAAGGTCTGCTCCTGGCAACGCACCAGCAGTTTACCGAAGAGGATGGCTTGTTCCTTATATTTCTCTTCCCCTGTCATCCTGGCCAGAAGCAATGAGGAGGTAGCTCCCCATGATGCTTCCTCGACCGAGGCCTTGTCCCAAGCGGGCTTCGAAGCCACCGCCGCCTGCCAGTCCTCGATCGCCGCGGCACGCGCACGGGCGGCGAGATCCGGGTTTGATTTTGCCAGCAATCCCGCGGCCTTGCACTCCACGGCCGCGCCCAGGAAATTTTCCCACGGCACGTTTTCGGCAGGGACGACCACATCGTCCACCGTGCCGATTTCGTTATCAGTAAACATCCGCATCCGGCACCAGTGGATGTGGAAACCGTCGCCAAAACGAGTCTTCAGGATATAGTCCAAACCCCATTCGGCTTCGGAACGCATCCTGTCTGTCACCTCGGCGGCACCATTGCGGCCCCGCAGGACCTCAATGTTGCGAAACATGGCGAAGGTGGCCATGGCAGTCCGCCAGAAGCCCTGCGAAAGGTCGCCGGCATCGTGATAGCCGCCGTTGACCACTTTTTTCACGTCGCCCCGGAAACCCTGCCAGTCCATGTGGCACGCCTTGTGGAGGCCCGGCACTTCAAATCCGCAACGCTCGCAGAAATAGAAGTTCACCGCTTTGAAAACCGGCTGCAACCAGATGTCCCCGTTAATGGGGAACGCGTTCGATTCGAGCGTGCCGCTACGGATGCGATAAACGCCCTCCGCATGAAATTCCGAGAAATCGAGTTGATGAAACACGCCGTTCTTGGTTTCGACGGTTCCGACTTTGCCCGAAAAGACCACCTTGTCCTCTGGATCGATCAGTTGGAACCCCTCACCCGCGCCGCTGCCCACCATAGCGATCTTCGAGTCCGCGGGACGGTAGCCAGCATGGCTGAATGCAAATTTCCCGGGCGCCACGGTCCATCCTTCATATGAATCGGTATCCACACGCTGGAGCTCCAGGTGGTCGATATCGTAGGTAACAATTTCGTCTTCCCCGGGATTGTTTCCTGTCAGTTCGCGTGTCAGGCTGAACATTGTCACCTTGTCCCGTTGCAAGTGGGGCATCTCAAAAAGAACATGGTTCCACATACCCGGTTTGAGATCGTTGGAGTAATGGCTCCTTGCCGAGCTGAAGACAGTTTCGACGGTTCCTTCGTTTTTGATCTCCAGATTGATATTGTGGCGAGGCAACGATGTCGGGTGCACATAGATCCAGTAGGAGATCCGGTTGTATGCCGACCAGTCCTGGGGTTTGTCAAACCGCAGTTGCACTGACGAAGCTCCTGCTTGGCCCGAAATCGAAAACGTCTGCGACTTCCATTTGCTCTGGTTGCCAGGCAATCCCAAGTAAGCCGTATCGCGGATCGAAGTACGAAACCGTAGCGAACGTTTGCCGTCCTTCGCGCGATCCTGCGTGTAGCCCGCCTCGCCGATGCTGGTGGCCTTCCAACCGCGGTCACTCTCCATGTCATCCACCAACAGGGATTCAAGGACGGGCTTTTTTTCCCACTTCGCCATCAACGAGTTCTCCTCGGGGACTGCAAGGGGGTAGGCGCCGAATGCCGTGGACAGTTTCTGGGCGTTGGCGAGAGAAGAAGGAATCAACAAGAATAAGAAAATATATTTTTTCATGATGGGATGGAGTGCTCTTGAAAGAGCCGGGGAGAAAACCGCAGTGCTTCAATGTTCGGATTCGCCCTGGTTTTCAGGGATCCCGGGGTCGTCCAGGACCTGCACGGCCGTGGCATCGCCCACTGACTTCCAGTCCTGAAGCACCGAGACGATTTTCTTGTCCGGAGTGACCTCGATGAGCTGCGGACCCACGCCACCTTTCCCGCGCGAGGTGAAGATGGTGTTGCCGTTGGCAAGGCGGGTGCAGCTTTGCGGCGCAGAGGTGAATTGGTATTCAGGCGGCAGATCGGTCAGGCAGTTGAATTCCCAGACCGTTTCACCCTTGGGGTTGACCTCGCGGCTGAGGCTGTCCTTTTCGTTAGTGATCAGGGTATTGCCGTTCTTGAGCCGGATCGCCGCCCATGGCTTGGCGATATCGTATTTCCAGATTTCCTTGAAGTCCTTGTCGTATTCCACCACGCGGTCGAGGCCGAGAAAAGAAACCAGATACGTTCCCTGGGCGGTGACCCGTGCCCGGCGGAATTGCCCGTGAACGCCGCGCGCCGCGTCAAACGGGAGCTCGTGATCCACCTCGACGGCTCCGGTCTTGGTGTTGATGACCTTCAACTTCGGCGGCAGTCCGTTTTCCACCAACATCACTTTATCCAATCCGATGGGCTGACAGGCATGGATTTCCGTTCCTTTTGAATCTTTGGAATTGTTGGCATCGTAGCGCCACAACACCTTTTTGTCCGGAGTGATCACCGCCACATACTGCATCCGCGAGAAAAGAATGTTACCGTTGGACATCATCCAGATGTCGTCGAACTCGGGACGGGGGCCCGTGGCATAGGTCCAGATGACCTTGCCTTCATTAACGAGGAACATCTTGTTATAGTTTTCCCCGACATAAAGCATCGGGTGCTGCGCGAGGCCTTTGCCGGGCAGTCCGGTGCGGAAGATCGCATCCGCCGGCCTGTCCGGGACGGCGATCTCAGTGGGAGCCAAGGCCGGGACCTGGGGCGCTGTAAAGAGATGGAGGACATCCATACAGGGAGTGGCCGCGGATGCCTCCGCCCAAGTGGCGAGCAGGCCGATGGATGAGAAAAGTGCCAGCCAGGAACGAAGTTTCGGATTCATGGTTTTTGCAGAGTTTGGATTTATCGAAATCGAGAAGGACCCCTTCGTCCTTCATTTGAAAAAATCAGCTTACCGTTGAAGCACGGGGGAATTGCGGATCACCAAGCCGGATACCTTTTCAAACTTGGACGCGTCCACGCCTTCGGCCAGCTGCGCCTTGAAGTTGTCGATCTCCAGTCCTTTCACATCCATGCATTGAATCGCAGGGCGGAAGTCATCCTGCTGGAAGCTGAAGTTGATGTTTGCCAGTTCCAAGCCTTTGACGTGCCGGGCGAACAACCCATAGGAGGGCATGAAATCTCTGGAGCTGGGTTCAGGATAACCGTTCCCGAGTTCCCGAGGCACCTTGTCGGCCTGCTCCCTGCCCGCACCACCTTTGTAAATGATCCGGATATTCTCAAGGCGGACACCTTCGATGGGTTGCTCCGGCAGACCCATCACCTGGATGCCGCTGAGGCGGTCCACACCGGTGGCGACCACGTTGGAAATCAGAATGTTTTTCATCCGGCTGGGCCCGGAGCCATTCGGCGCGCGGTTGCGTTTGCCGGTCGTTATGTAGATGGGGTAGTTGATCACATCCATCATCGAGATATTGGTGATGGTGATATTTTCAAAAATGCCACCGTCCACTTCTTCGAGGGCGAGTCCTTTGCAAGCGCGGAAGGTGCAATTCGATATGGTGCAATTGCGGAACCCGCCGCTGGATTCCGTGCCAAACTTGATGCGGCCCTGCCCGCCGGCCTTGGGGTTCATCGTCCCATCCAGCAGCGTTCCTTCGACAAAACCGGAGACCTGGCAGTTTGTGATGGTGAGGTTTTCCGTGATCACCGGCCGGCCCAAGGCATAGGTGCTCTTGGGGCAGAGGCCGTCGTCGCCGGGTGAATTGATGCGGCAGTTGGAAACCGTCGTGTTGCGGCAGCAGTCGATGTCGATGCCATCACGGTTGGTATCCATCGTGACATTGTCCACGGTCATGTTATCGCAACCGGTTGCCAGAATCGCGAAATGGCCGCCATGAAAAATCGTGACGTCGCGGATCAGCACATTTCTGCAGAGCTTGAGCGCGATGGCCTTGTTGCCGAGCCGGACCGGTTTGAAAACATCCGTATTGGGTCTGTCGAAATGCTCATAGCCGCACATCTTGTCGAGCAAGTTGGAGTTATTCGTCAGTCCACCGCCATTGATCATCCCGTTGCCGCTGATGAATACATTGGTAAGGTTTTCACCCCAGATCAGGCTGTTGTGGAAATAACAGTGCCCGCCGTCCTGATACGCGATCCCTTCAAACGGCTCGGTCTCGTCGTAGGCGTTCATGTTTTGCGGAGCGCCGAGGATGACGGCACCGGCATCAATGAACAGGTGGATGTTGCTCTTCAAATGGATGGAGCCGCTCAGGTAGGTTCCGGCCGGCACGAGCACCGTGCCGCCCCCGGCCGCGGCGGCGGCTTCAATGGCTTTGTCGATGGCCGGACTGTCGAGGTTTTTGCCATCGCCGACGGCTCCGAAATCGCGGACGTTGAAGGAGGTTTTGGCCGGCTCCGCCTTCGCCAGAAGCAACGAAGACAGAAATACGCCGCAGCAGCCTAAGAAAAGGTTTCGTCCTTGGAATAGAGTCATGATTTTTTTGATGTTCGAGTTGATGGTCGTGGTTTGGCCAGTCTTCCGGTTAGTCCGTTATTTCACGGTAAGCAACTTGTCCCCCTTCGGATTCGCTTCCACGTAAATGTCCTTATACTCGGAAGTCCCGCCACCGTGACGGAACATCCCGATGGGGCCGGGAATGATCCGCTGTTCGGGATTAGTCCGTTCGCTGGGTTGGGGGTGCGTATAGCGGACGATTTCAACGCCATCCACGGCTGCCCGCATGGTCCCTTTCTCCAGATTGCACAACATTTCGGTCGTATGCCAAACGGCGGAATCCTTTGGTCCCGGGGTTAAAGTTTCATGTAGCAGATCTTTGTGTTGGGGCGGATGATAATTCCACATGCCACCGAACGGTGGCATGAACTGAAGCCAGCCCGCATTGTCGATCATTGGCTTGGTGGAATCCGTCGGGCGGTTGCCCCAGAATAGAACCCCCAGGTGGTCGCCCTTCACGGGATTCATCCGCGACGTGAAGATCAGGCGGAAACTGCCGTAATCCGCCTTCGTATAAGCGAGACGTGAAGAGCCGCCAACGCCATGCATGGCTCCGTCCGTAATCGACCACGTTGATGGATCGGCATCCCAGCCATCAAAAGATTTTCCGTCGAAAATTTTCACACAGCCTGCATAAGCAGGAGGAGGCTGAAGAGCGGTCGCGGCCGACCCGGTTTCTGCTGACGCTTGCTTGTGTTCATCGGCACCCTGAGAAAGGAATGCGCTACAGGTGAATAGAGGTAGGAGGAGAATTCTCGTGGGGATTGTGGTTTTCATATTTGAGTTTTGATTTGATTGAAAAAGATTCAGGAGACGATGAAACCTCTGTTACACCGTCAAAAAATTCAGGTTGTCCCCTCAGTGCTCGGATTGACCGGGAATTTCAGGAATGCCCGGATCGTCCAGGATTTGCACGGCGGTTGCGCCATTGATATTCTTCCAGTCCTGCAGCACCCAGACGACCTTCTTGCCCGGGGTGACTTCGATGAGTTGGGGGCCTTTACCACCTTGGCCACGCGAGGCGAAAATGGTGTTGCCGTTGGCCAATCGGGTGCAGGTCTGCGGCGGGGAAGTGAAGTGATATTCCTCGGGTAGATCGGTTTTTCCGTTGAATTCCCAGATGGTTTCCCCCTTGCGATTGACCTCGCGGGTGACGTTGTCCGTCTCGTCGGTGACGAGCGTGTTTCCGTTCTTCAACCGGAGCGCGGCCCATGGCTTGGTGCTCTTGTATCGCCAGATTTCCTTGAAATCCTTGTCGAATTCCGCCACGTAGCCGAGGTTGAGAAAAGCGATGAGATACGTTCCATCCGCCGTGACACGGACACGCCGGCATTGCGGGTGGATACCCCCTGCCCCCAGAGCGGCGTTATAGGGAAGCTCGTGGTCCACCTCGACGGCTCCGGTCTTGATGTTGATGACCTTCAACTTGGGCGGCAGACCGCTTTCGACGAACATCACCTTGTCCAGGCCGATAGGCTGGCAGGCGTGGATTTCCGTATGCTTGTCACCGCCGGGAACATGGCAATCGTAACGCCAGACCACTTTCTTGTCGGGAGTGATCATGGCGACGTATTCCATCCGCGAGAAAAGGATGTTGCCGTTGGAAAGCATCCACACGTCGTCGTATTCGAAGCTCTTGCCGGTCTGATAGGTCCAGACGATCTTGCCCTCGTTGACGAGGAACATTTTGTCGTAGTTCTCGCCCACGAGCAGCATTGAATGCTGCGCCAGGCCCTTGCCCGGGAGATTGGGAGGCGTGATGCCATTTGACCACGAGCCGACGGGCGACTCGGTTTCGCCGGGTCCCATGGCCGGCACGCTGGCAGCGGTGAAAAGCGGCAGCACGTCCATGCAGGGCGTCGCTAAGGAGGATTCGGCAAAGGACTTTTGCCAGCCTGTCAAAGTGGCAATCAGGCCAATAACAGGAACGATTATCAGGCGGGAACTAAGTTGTGGATTGATTTTCAAGAGTGGGAGTCGGTGTGCTTTCATACGCAATTCGGGAAGTTGGATTTTTCCGATCAATGTTCAGATTCGCCGGGATTTTCGGGAATGCCGGGGTCGTCCAAAATTTGCACGGCCGTGCCGTCCCCCACGCTTTTCCAATCCTGCAAGACCCAGACGACCTTCTTGTCCGGCGTGACTTCGACGAGCTGGGGCCCTTGACCGCCCTTGCCACGCGAGGTGAAGATGGTGTTGCCGTTGGCCAGCCGGGTGCAGCTTTGCGGGGCCGAAGCCAACTGGTATTCCGCCGGCAGATCCGTATTGCAGTTGAACTCCCAGACTGTTTCGCCCTTGGGATTCACTTCGCGGGTGAGGCTGTCTTTTTCGTTAGTTATGAGCGTGTTGCCGTTCTTCAGGCGGAGCGCGGCCCAAGGGGAATTGATCTTGTAGCTCCAGACTTCCTTGAATTCCTTGTCGTATTCCACGACTTTGCCCATGGTCAGATACGACACGAGATAGGTTCCCTGCGCCGTGTAACGCACACGCCGGAATTGGCCGTGGATGCCGTTGGGGTCGGGTGGCTGGCTGTGGTCAAGCGCATGATCGACTTCGACCGCCCCGGTCTTGATATTGATGACCTTCAACTTGGGCGGCAGCCCGTTTTCCACGAACAAGACTTTGTCCAAACCGATAGGCTGGCAACCGTGGACCTCGGTGTGTTCCGGTCCTTTGGCGACATGACAATCGTAGCGCCACAGGACTTTCTTGTCCGGAGTGATCATGGCGATGTATTCCATCCGGGAGAAAAGAATGTTTCCGTTGGAGAGCATCCAGACGTCGTCGAACTCGGGACGAGGGCCGATGGCATAAGTCCAGATCACCTTGCCATCGTTGACGAGGAACATCTTGTTGTAGTTTTCACCTGCCAGCAGCATCGGGTGCTGGGCCAGTCCTTTGCCGGGAAGTCTCTCACGGACGACTGCATTCGCCGGCCTGTCAGGAACCGCGATTTCACTTGGAGCCAATGCAGGCACCTCGGGAGCGGTGAAGAGGTGGAGGACATCCATGCAGGGGGTCGCTGCAGAAGTTCTGGTGACGCCGGCCGCGGTGACAATCAGCCCGATGGCTGAAGTATAGGGGAGTATGGAACGCAGGATGGGTTTCATGATATCGCTGTTTGATGAGATTGGAATTAGGGTTTCAGTAAAGGAGAATTGCGGATGACAACATCGGAAACTCCATCAAATTTTGATGCGACCACATCTTCGGCCAGTTGTGCCTTGAGGTTGTCAATCTCCAGTCCTTTCACATCCATGCATTGAATGGCGGGCCGGAAATCTTCTTTGAGATAGCTGAAATTGATGTTCGCGAGTTCCAGCCCCTTAACGTGCCGTGCAAAAAGGCCGTAGGCTGGCATGATGTTGGTCTGCCGGGGTTCCGGATAGCCGGTGCCAAGCTCCATGGGGATATTTCCGGCGTGCTCCTTGGTCCCGCCACCATTGCTGATTATCCTGATGTTTTCGAGACGGACGCCTTCGATCGGTTGTTCGGGCAGCCCCATGATCTGGATGCCGCTGACGTGGTCAACTCCGGTGGCGACCACATTGGAGATCAGGATATTTTTCATGCGGCTCGGGGTGGTCAGGCCGGGCGTGCGGTTGCGTTTCCCGGTGACAATGTAGATCGCGTAGGTCTGTGCATCCATCATCGAGATGTTGCTGATGGTGATGTTTTCCAGGATGCCGCCATCCACTTCCTCGAGCGCGAGCCCGCGGCAACCGCGGAAGGTGCTGTTGGAAACGGTGCAATTGCGGAATCCACCGCTCGATTCGGTGCCGAACTTGATGCGGCCATTGCCGTTTTTGACGGGGACCATCGTGCCATCGAGCAAGGTGCCTTCCTTGAAGCCGGAGACCTGGCAGTTGGTGATCGTTAGGTTTTCCGTGATGACAGGCCGGCCCAGCGCGTAAGTACTTTTCGGGCAAATCCCGTCGTCACCGGGCGAATTCACCCGGCAGTTGGAGACCATCACGTTCCGGCAGCAGTCGATGTCGATGCCGTCGCGGTTGGTATCGATGGTCAGATTGTCCATCGTCATGTTGTCGCATCCCGTGGTTAGAATGGCGAAATGCCCACCATGAAAGACCGTCACGTCGCGGATCAGCACGTTACGGCAAAGTTTGAGGGCGATGGCCTTGTTGCCGAGGCGGATGGGCTTGAAAGGCTCCTTGCTGGCTGTCTCGGGTGTCTCCCAAGTGTCATGACCGACCATCTTGTTCAGGATGTCATCGTTCCGCTCCAGGCCGCCGCCGTGGATCATCCCGTTTCCGGTGATCGACACGTTTTCCAGATTCTCGCCCCAGATTAGGCTGTTGTGAAAGTAGCTGTGCCCACCGTCCTGATAGCCGCCACCGCTGTACGACTCGGTTTCATCGTAGGCATTCATTTTCTGCGGAGCACCCAGGATTGTGGCACCCGCGTCGACATGCAGATTGATGTTGCTCTTCATGCGGATCGATCCGCTCAGGTAGGTTCCAGCATTTAGAAACACCGTTCCGCCGCCGGCTTTTGCGGCCGCTTCGATGGCACGGTTGATGGCGGGGCTGTCCAGGGCTTTTCCATCGCCGGTCGCGCCGTAATCGCGGACGTTAAAGCCGTTATTACCGGGCAACCCGGCACCATTCAGCAGCTGGCACGTGGAAAAAAGGAGAGTGACAAAACTTCGTTTGGAGAGTCTAGGGGAATTCATGGTTTTAGAAAACAGACAATCTTAGATGCCGGCTGATGAGTCCTGTGCGCCGCAACGATTTACAGCGCCGACGCTTTCTGCCAGCCGCCTCGAAGATACGAGCTTGGCCATGACGTTTATCAGCGGGAAGCTATCATGCGATAAACTCCCCAAATGGGTAAACTTGTAAGATTGCTTGACTCCATTTCTTACGGAAAACTCGCAATCTGCTCACACTTAAAAACACCGGATGTCCGACCCCATCACACTTTCTCTCCGTCGCGTTCAGGCTTCCACCTTCACCCTCGTCTGCTTGGCGCTGGTGGTTATGGATCTGCTTCCGTGCATCCCCGCTCTCCTTGCTGCTGAAACACACCGCGCGTTGATCCTGACGCCGCCTGCTCCCGATGCGCCGCGAGTCAACGGCCCCAATGTTTTCGGCGTGCGGCCGGGCTCGCCATTTTTATACACCATCCCCGCAACCGGCAAGGTACCACTAGAATACGCGGCGGCCGGGCTGCCGGCTGGTCTGAAAGTGGACGTGCGAACCGGCAGAATCACGGGTATTCTCAAGGACCAAGGCACACACACGGTCACCTTGGGCGCGAGGAACTCACTGGGATTGTCGAAAAAAGCGTTCAAGATCGTCGTGGGCGACCAAATCGCCCTGGCCCCGCCCATGGGTTGGAGCAGTTGGAACTGTTGGGGTCCCTCGGTGAGTCAGGAAAAGGTCCTGAGTTCGGCGCGGGCCATGGTGGAAAAGGGATTGCAGGCGCATGGCTGGAACTACGTCAACGTTGACGACGGCTGGCAGAAGGACCGGGGTGGGAAGTTCAACGCGATCCAACCCAATTCCAAGTTTCCGGACATGGCGGCCCTCGGTGCGGAACTTCACTCCATGGGGTTCAAGTTCGGCATCTACTCGTCACCCTGGGGTGGAACTTACGCGGGCTTCATCGGGTCGTCTTCGGACAACAAGGACGGCACCTATGAGTGGATCAAATCGGGCGATCACACCGAATTCTACCGAATTGGCAAAGAGGAAGAGCTCCCGCGACCAAAGCGGGTCAGCATTCGGAAATTCGGCAATTACCCGTTTGTCACGAACGACGTGGCCCAGTGGTCCGAATGGGGCGTGGACTATCTCAAATACGACTGGCATCCCATCGACGTGCCGCATGTGGAGGAAATGACGGACGCGCTCCGGAACAGCGACCGCGATATCGTTTACAGCCTGTCGAACGGGGCGGACTTCAAAAACGGAAAAGACTACGAGAAGCTGTCGAATTTGTGGCGAACCACCGGCGACATCAAGGACGACTGGAACAGGGTGAAAGACATCGGGTTTTCCCAGGACAAATGGGCAGCCCACAGCGGACCGGGGCACTGGAATGATCCGGACATGATGGTTCTCGGCTGGCTTGGCATCGACGAGGGTGTTCATGCCACACGCCTCACTCCCGACGAGCAATACACGCACATGTCGCTCTGGTGCCTGCTATCCGCCCCGCTGCTGCTCGGCTGTGATCTCGCGCGATTGGATGATTTCACACTCAGCCTGCTGACGAACGACGAGGTTCTCGCGATCGATCAAGATGCCTTGGGCAAACAAGCCACCCGGGTCAATGGCAAGGGCGACTTGGCCGTTTACGCCAAGACTCTTGAAGACGGATCGATGGCCGTCGGCTTGTTCAACCTGAGTCCCGACGAAGCAACCGTCACCGCCCGCTGGAAGGACCTGCAAATCGACGAAAACCAGAAATTGGTCGTGCGCGATTTGTGGAGACAGAAGGACCAAGGAACTTTCACGGGTACCTTCGAAGCCAAAGTGGCCTCACACGGGGTCGTGCTGGTGAAGCTAACTGTGGCAAAACCCAAGCCATGACGCACCAGAAATGAATCTAAATTATCGCAAATGCCTTTTGGGAATCATGGGAATTCTCATTCCCGTCCTTCTTTCATCCGCAAAAGCGCAGATGACAGATGGCGAAATCAAGCAGATGACCCAAACTTGCTTCGCCAATTTCAAAGCGAACAAATGGAATAACTTCGGAGATTATTGGGGATGGAAGACCAAGGATGGCGAAGGCTACCGCTACTATTGGGAGCAAGCGCTCTGCATCATGGCTTCGGAAGATGAAGCCGAGTATGGCACATCTCCTGATGCCAAGGAAATGGTGTCAAAGAACCTGGATGGATTCATCAAAAAGTATGGCGAAGGCCTGGGAATGGGCTGGAACGACTTTATCGATGACTTGGGTTGGGCACAATGCGCCTTCGCCCGCGGTTACCGCATCACCGGGGACAAGAAATACCTCAATGCCGCCATCAGGTTTTTCAATGTCGGCTTTGAGCGCGGAACACTTGGACCGACCAAACGTTGGGAGGACAAGTTCAGGGATGGTCGCGAAGGCCTTTGGTGGCGGGTGAACCACTCCCGTTATAAGGATTACGACGAGGAAGGTAAAAACGGCAAGGCCAACGAGGACAAGGAAGTGAAGAACCAGGATTTCTACAAATCCCCTCTCTCTACCAGTCCGCACATCGTTACCGGTGCGATGCTTTATGACTTCACCGGAAAACAGGAATATCTCGATAAGGCCGTCAAAATGTGGGAGTGGGAAATCAACACGCTTTGGGAGGTCTCTGATGACTCAGGAATCCACGAGGGTCAGAACATTCCCCGCGAAGCCATCAACGGATGGGACGCCGTGAAACCCGGCTTGCGCAGCCGCCGCACGATGCACGACCTCAGCACCTTCTTCGAGGGCACGAACGCGCTCTATCATTGCACCGGAGACAGGAGATACTTGGCCTGGTGTTGGAAAATCGTGAACAGCGTGCTTACCCACCGGCTCGACAAGAACAACGCCATCCAGAATGCCTTCAGCGCGAGAGACGGTGCATGGTGCTGGGAAGCCGGCCGCGCGTGGAGCATGTTCTGCGCAGATAGCAACCTGTGGGACTACAAGGGAACTATTCCTGTCATCGAAGGCAACTATACCGACTATACCGGCAAGCAGAAACCCTACACCACCCGTGTAAAAGGCGCCCTCGCGAAGATTCCCAACGATTGGACCCTCTACCAGTTCATGGCCAACAGTGCCAAGGAAATCAAGGACAGCAACGGCACCACCATCATCCTTCCGACCAACAGGGCCAGGAAAAGCGTCTGGAAAACCACCATGACGGTATCCAAACCCGCGATCCTGGAGGCTGAAAATCCCGCTCAAGTGAATGGCCCGAACCTGGGCAAGGGCACCGGCAAAAACAATCTCCGCGGCGAAGAAATTCTGGTCGAAAAGATCAGCGTGGCCGCAGCACCCTCCGCATCCAATGGCAAGAAGGTTGCCAACGTCGGGTGGGGCAACACCCTCCAGTTCACCTACAACGCACGCAGCGCGTCCACCTCCCGGTTCGAAGTGGCCTATGCCACCAGCGAAAATCGCTACCTGACCATCAGCATCAATGGCGAAGCACCGCTGAAACTGACTTGCGGGAGCACTGGCGGCGACAATGTATTCAAAACACAATCCATCGAAATCCCCCTGAAATCCGGAATCAATAAATTCATTGTCGGTGGACCCGACAACGGTTGGGCTCCCGACCTCGACTACTTTTCCTTCAGCCTGATGGAGAGCACATTTTCCTCCCCACAGAGATGACATGAGGGATCGGCTCATCGCCCTTCTGACTCCGGCTTTTCCTAAGGCAAATAAAAATGAGATGGTATCGAGAATACCAAAACTAAAACCCTTTAAATCAACGATAATGAATATACCGCTTACAGTATCGATAGTCCTTTTGAATATCGCGTCCGCATCCGCCCAGGAAGCGGTGCTTTCGACGTTCAAATCGCCAAACGCCAAAAACGTCGTGACGCTTTGCCAGGAAAAAAGCAGTGGCGCCATCTACTACCGCATGGCGCGTTCCGGCAAAGCGTTCATCAACAATTCATCGCTCGGCATGAACACCAGCGACGGTGATTTCACCCAGAATCTGGAACTCACCAACCAATCGGACAAGGTGATCGACGAACACTACCGGGTGTTGTCAGGCAAATCCAGCATGGCGAATAATCGCTGTAACGAGAAAACACTCACCTTCAAGGCCAACAAAGGCAGCGGCAACGAATTTGACGTGGTCTTTCGTGCTTATGAAGATGGGATTGCGTTCCGATATTCTTTCAAAGGAAGCCCGTCTAACGATTTCATCGTGCGTGAGGACCACAGCAAAATTGCCCTCGCGGGCTTCGAGCGTTGCTGGGGCCAGTCATGGACCTACGACTACTCCATCGGCATGGGTGCGGAATTCAACTGGGCGGCTGCCCAAAACATGTCCAATGAGAAGGATCGCCGTCTTCCCATCGGTTGTTTCGCCGCTCCCCTGCTCGCCGAATTGGGTCAGGGCGAGGCCTCTTTTTGCCTGATCACGGATGCCGGTGTGGACCGCTGGTTCAGCCGTTCCATTCCTCACGCGGAAAGCACCGCCGGAAAATTCGGCTTCGTGCTTCGCGGCACCAAGAATGATGGCTTGGAAGTCACCACCCAGCGCCCGCTGCGCACTCCCTGGCGCTGCGCCATCGTCGGCAAGTTGACGGAAATTGCCGTATCCGACATGACCATGAACTGTAGCGACGCGACAGTAGCCGATCCATCCGGCCAATTCTGGAAATGGGTGAAACCGGGGTTTTCATCCTGGGACTGGGGCGGCCAGCAAAGTGCGGGATTAAAAAACCGCACCGACTATGATCTTGCCAAGGAATATATCGATTTCGCCGCCAGCATGGGATGGCAATACTTCATGTTGGACGAGGGCTGGAAATCGAGCAAGGAACGTCCGGGCGGAAGCTCCGAAGGTTATGTAAAAGGCATTTGTGCCTATGCGAAAAGCAAAGGAATCGGTGTCCACATCTGGGACTCTTCCGGTGCCATGAACGGTGGCGAGGACGGCTATGAAAAGACCTTCAAGCAATGGCATGACTGGGGTTGCGTCGGTGTGAAGATCGACTTCTTCTACGATGGTGACACCCGCGGTGTGATGGAGAAACAGGAATTGCTCGCCAAGGCAGCTGCCAAGAATCAATTGATGATCAATTTCCACGGAACCCCTACCCCCACGGGATTGAATCGCACGTATCCCAATATCATCGCCTATGAAGCCGTGGATGGTAACGAGGATTACTTCACCGGCGGTTGGAACAAGACCGGCACCGATTCCGGCTACAATGGCCTGCTAACCTTGTTGCGCAATGTCGTAGGCCCCATGGATTATACGATTTGCGAGTTCCGCGATGGATTGAAGGGAGACGGCCGCATCCGTAACAACACCTCCTGGGCACAGCAGTTGGCTCACATGGTGACCATGGAAAGCGGTGTGCAATACATCGCCGATCACCCGAATAACATCTCTAATAGTCCCATATTGAAAGCAGCCATGAGGGATATTCCAGCTACCTGGGACGAATCCAAATGTTTGATGGCGACCATTGGACCGAAAGGTAAAAAGGACATCCAGGGCAGCGACGATGTTGACTGCACCGTTCTATGGGCACGCCGCAAAGGCAATAACTGGTTTGTCGGTGCTACAACCAACGCGAAGAAAACAATCACGATTGATTGCAGCCAGTTCTTGGGCGAAGGCACTTTCAAGGCCACGGTTTACAAGGATGGCTCCCGCGCCCTGGCGGATGATCGAAACGAGCATGCTGATGATATTGCAACAGAAATACATGATCGTGCAGGCAGGAATACAAAAATTGACGTTCCGCTCGCACAATATGGAGGCTGCTTCGTAAGATTCGCCGCCACCGGCAATAAGCAAAACTAAGTTGCTTATTTGATGCGGAAGCTATCTCAGAAGGATTGATTCCCGCAGGTTCGCTCTTAAACTAATATTTATGAAAATAAATAACGTCTTATTACTGATTCCATTGTTAATGTTCCCCCCGAATTTTCTTGGGGCACAAATTATCGAAAACAATGAGAATGCGTCTGAAGACAAGGCCATTGATGCCACTTCCGCCAGGGAAGCGTCCGGCAAACCTGCCGGTCCGGTCCCACTGTTTGATGGCAAAACGCTCAATGGGTGGAATCAGCTTCCGCCCAATTCGTGGGAAGTGAAGGACGGAGTGATCGCCAGCTTGGGGAAGGGGCGCGGCGTGATTTACACCACCATGCCCTACGATCATTACCGACTGATGTTTACCGTGCGGCATGTCAGCGGAAAACCCGACCATAAGGCTGCCGTGCTCTTCTTTTGCACCGCTCCGGCAGAAGGTGAGAAGGCGGCGGACGCTCTGGCTGGCATTCAATTCCAAGTGCCCACCGGCAGCCACTGGGACTATCGCCCGGGTCATAACAACAGCGGCGACGGATTCTCAACCTTTCCACGGGGACCGGCCGATTTTCATGAGTGGAGCCGTGTTGAACTTTTAGTCGATGCCAAAACCGGCACCGCTCGCGTGGCGGTTTCCCAACCCATTGGCAGCAAGGCGATCGAAGTTGGCACCTTCAAGGATCCTGCCGCCGGCAAAAAAGGTCCGGTCGCGCTTCAGATGCACAATGGCGGTTTATTTGATGAATATAAGGATATCACGGTCGAGGTCGATCCGGCAGCCAATGACCTAATCACCACGAAGTAATCATTTGCGAAATAGGGATTCGTCAGGCATCCATTCATCTCTAGGCAGGAGTCAACGCCCGACGATCCGGTCCAGAACCCAGGCCGTGCGCGCGGCGCTTCGGCCGGTGCTCGGACAGGATCCCTGGCCGCGCAGTTCGGCGACGACCGTTTCGATCAGCGCCTGCTGGACGTGCTCCGGCGTCAGCACCTCGAACTCCGTCAGTCCGTCCCCATTCACCAGTGTTGCCGCGGTTTTTCCGAACGTCGGGATCGTGATCTTCCCGCGCGATCCGACCAGTTCGATTTCGTCGCGCTCGGCACCAGCCGCTACGGCAAAGCACCACAACGCGGAACCCTCCGCACCCGACTCGAAGGTGAACCGGGCTGAAACGGTGTCTTCAACTGCGTAATGGCCGCCGAGGTTGCGGGCTTTGCCCTGCACGTCCACCACCGGTCCCAGCAGGAAGTCGAGAATGTCCAGTTGATGGGATCCGAGATCGAAAAGCAAACCGCCGCCAGCCGCTTCGGCATCGTAGCGCCAGTTCGCCGCCGCGGAGTCCTCAGGCGCGCGAATGGAAAGCGAAAGCCGCACGCCGTGCACCTCGCCGATCCTTCCTTCCTGCAACCACTGTTTCACCTGCATGAAATGCGGCAGGCAACGGCGATAATAAGCGACGAAAAGCGGCACCTTCGCCGTGTTGCAGGCCTCGATCATCGCCTCACACTCCGCGAGTGTCCGCGCCATGGGCTTTTCAACGTAGACCGGCTTTCCCGCCTTGGCGACCGCGATGGCGTAGCTGGCATGGGTGTCAGGCGGCGTGGCGATATAGACCACATCCACTTCCCGATCGGCGATCAGAGCGTCGGCATCATCATACCACCGTGGCACTCCATGGCGTTTCGCATAATCCGCCGCCGCGTCTCCGTTCCTGCGCATGACGGCCACTAACCGAGATCCCTCCACCTTGGAAAATGCCGGGCCGCTCTTGCGCTCCGTCACATCGCCGCACCCGATTATTCCCCAGCGGATTGTTTTCATGCCGTGGAAACTGGCGAACGCGCGGTGGGATTGCAAAACATTCGAGGTTCAGTCTCCGACCTCTACGGTTTCTTCTTAAGCATGCCGGGCGAGTTCCATTTGATAACGTGATACGTCGCCGGCGTATCGCCCGCATTCCGGATGTGATGCAACTGGTTGGCCGCCTGAAAAATCACCGAACCCGGGCCCACGATCTTGAGCTCACCATTCACCAGCGCTTCCACCGTTCCTTCCTTCACGATGATCAGCTCCTCATCCGAGTGTTGATGCGCGGGGTGGGCCTCCTCGCCCACATTCAAGGTGGTTACATGACATTCCAACTCGTCGAGCGTCGCGGTGGGGGCGCGACACACTTGGCGCGATTCTCCTTTGGACGACTTTTGCACAGAAAGTTCCTTCCAGTCAAAAATCCTCGAACCCATCACAGCCGGGGAACTGGCGTCCTGCTCCGAGGGCGTCACGGCCGAAACTTTTGCGAACTCAGGCGGCATGGCGGTGATCGGCAGAAACTCCACGTTTCGATAGAAAACCTCCGCTCCTTCCGACTGCAAAATGACCGGCCCCTGCGTGATGGGCGGGTGATCCGGTTTGTCGATCCGACGCGGAGCATGCAGGCGCATCACGATTTTACCGTTCACGATGTGCAGGCAGTCGTCTCCAAAACAGACGATCTCGATGGTATTCCACTCGGTGTTCGGTTTTTCGTTATCCGGCTGTTTCACGCAGCGCCCGTCCTGCCCCGGCACTTGGGAAAAGACGTGGAATTCGCCCTCCGGATCGTAGTTGAACAACGTCTTCTCCCCTTCCCTTCGTGGCGTCGACCGCACGGAAATCTCCGAGCCGATCGCATAGAGATCCCCGACATCATGTTCCTGGATTTGCAATTCGACCGACCGCGCCCAAGTCCGGCCTTCCGCACCCGGCGCGGAGTGGACGTGATAGAGCAAGCCACTGTCGCGTTGGGTTTCCGGCTTGTTGCGGGGTGGCCATTTTAACTGCCCCCACCTGAACTGAAGGCGCAGGCGGTAGTTCTGAAGCGACTCGTGGCTGCGAAGCTCGCCGAACACCTCGCCCGATACGCGGATCGCCTTCTGTCCGTCCACCTCGACCACGGTATACACCCCCAGCGGATCGCGGCCCGGGCCTAGCACATCCATGTATTTGCCATTGGCTCCCTTTGGCAAGCCGGGGACATCGGACGCGGGATCCGGCCTATCCAGCCACGTGGACCACTCGCTGAGATCACGTCCGTTCCAAAGGGACTTCCAGGCGTCCTGCGCATGGACTTGGGCAATTGAAATCAGGGAAAGTAAGGCGATGGAGCATGAATAACGCATTAGGTTAAGAAGGGTTTTAAAGTGGATGATGGATGATTTCAAGGGTGCGGCAGGCGGGCCGGGTGGAAGGTGAAACCAGCGAGTTACTTGATAGATACCCTATTTTTCCGTAGGTGGAATCTGAAACGGCGAGGCTGGCAATTCCGCGGAGTTGTAGAGCGATGCCCGTGGATTGTTCGACCAGCCGAAGCGGGCGCGAACCGGCTCGGGGACAGCGGAGCTGCGCACGGTCAATTTGTTTCCGGTGATCTCCGGTTTCGCCCACTCGAATTTCCCGTCCTTGCAGGCCACAGCGAACACGCGTTCCTGATCGCCTTTCAGATGGAGATCCTGGGCGTGATCGAATGTCATCTCGATCCCGCCATCCACCACTCGTGAGCTTTTCAAGGTCGGGCCGCTGCTTTCGATCGAGCGGCCATAGGTAGTTCCCAGCGCGGTGATCGCCATGCGGGCACCGGCTGCCTGCTTGTTGCGGAAATGGATGTTATTCTCCTCGCCGAGATCGGTGATCACCGTCAGATAGGTGTTAGGAAGGCGTTGCGCGGTTTGCAATTGAGCCTCCCGCAGGTTGGGCCACGGTTTGTCGGAGGGTGTGTCGTCGGGAGCCTTGAAGTTCGCCAACTGCATGATGTAGAACGGTAGATGCTTGCCGAAATGCGCACGCCAATCGGTGACGAGCGTGGGCAGCAAGGTGCGGTATTGTTGGGCCTCTGCGTCATTGTCGGCATTGGATTCTCCCTGGTACCAGATCACGCCCTTGATCGCCCCCGGTAACAACGGGGCGATCTTGCCGTTGAAGAGTCCCACAGGTCCGTTGGGATTGGTTTGAAGTTTTGGGACCGGCGGCAGGGCTTGATAGGCCGACCCTTGGTTCACCTTCCATTCGCCCTCAAGCGAGACTTCCCGCGATTCACTTTTCAACGACATCGCCGGCCCGGAAATCCCTCCGCCGCCGCTGATGTCCACCACCCGCACGGCGATCACGTTGCGTCCGGCTTTCACCAGCTCTGCGGGCACCGTGTAGTTCCGTGATTTCTGGAAACCTTCGCTCGCTCCGACTGCGGTGCCGTTCCAGTAAGTCGTGTCGTTGTCATCGATGGACCCCAAGGCCAGACGCAGCGGTTTACCTGCCCAATCCGCAGGGATGTCGATGCTGCGGCGGAACCACATGACCCCGTCGAAATCGGCAAAGCCCTTGCTTTCCCAAACTCCCGGCAGAGTCATACTCTTCCAAGTGCTGTCGTTAAAACCGGGAGCTTCCTGATGGGCGGCGGTGCCGGGATCGTTCTTCAACCACCAATCGCACATTTCGATCTGATAGACCTCGCGGACGTCGCCCTTCTGTTTCATCTCCTCCACCGGCTTTTTGAATTCAGGCAAGGCCGCTAGCAAGGCCTGCTCGCTCACCCACGACTCACCCGGAGTGCCGCTCCATGAGGAGTTGATCAGCCCGATGGGAACCTTCAGTTCTTGATAGAGCTTGCGGCCGAAGAAATAACCCGTCCCGGAAAATCCTGAAACCGTTTGTGGCGAGCAGACCTGCCAGATGGCGTTCTGAAAACTTTGAGCAGGGCTGGGTTGGATGGCGTCGCCAATATTCAGCAGCCGGATCAATGGGTAATCAGCAGTGGCGATTTCCTCCTTGTAGTTGTTCACGCCCTTCAGGTCGTAGGCCATGTTCGACTGACCGCTGCAGAGCCAGACATCACCGAACAGGAGATTCGTCCGCGTTTCCGATTCTCCCTTTCCCGTTCCGATGACGCTGAGCTTGTGCGGCCCTCCCGCAGCATGAGCGCCGAGCGAAATCGTCCACCGGCCCTTGTCATCCGCGACGACGACCTGTTTCTTGCCGTCGAATTCGACCGCGACCTTACCCCTCGGCTGGGTCCAGCCCCAAACCGGCACCGTCCGGTCCCGCTGCAGGACCGCATTTTCGGAAAACAACGGGTGCAGGAATGGCAGCACTTCCGAAGTGGCTTGCCCGCGCGCATCGCAGGCAAGCCAGCTAAGCGTCATCGCGGCGAAGGAACAAGTGAGGATCAACGTCGGTCGAAACGAGGGAATCTTCATTCTTGGATTCTTACGGGAAGCCCATAGCTGTCAAATGGCAACCTTGCGGCCAAATGGGTAGTTTTTGGCATGATTGCCAAGATTCAAAAACTCGCGCAGGCGTCGCCTTCTCGATACGCAGAAGGCGTTCTCACCTGCGACGGCGGCGCAAGAGTCCGGCTCCGATGAGCAACCCGGCGAATGCACTGGTGGGTTCGGGAACGGCGGACCAGGTGAGCGAAGTGCCGGTGATGGTGAATGAGCCCACTCCGCTTAATCCCGAACCTACGACCTCCAGATTGCTGTTACTAAAACTGCCCACCACACTCGTAAAGCCCGTGAAAATGTTCTCCCATTGGTGTGTCGTATTCGGGGTGTTCCAGAAAGCATCCTCCGGACTCACTCCGCCGCCCAGGACGACTCTAAAAATGGCTGAGGAGTCGATCGTGAGGTTGCGGTCGCTGCCCGTTGCCACCACTTGGTCAAACACGTAGGGAGCGGAACCGCTCTGGGTGGTGGTGTTGCCGTTGATATCCCACTCGAAGATCGAGCCGGCTGCTTGAGTTAAATTTCCACTGACCGTGAGAATGCCAGGACTGTTTCCAGCCGCCAGTGTGCCGCTATTCACGACATTACCGGTGATCGTGCCCGAGCCGCCGAGAGTCGCTCCACTGGAAACGGAAACATTCGAAGTAATGCTGCCCGCTCCGTTAACTCCGACCACCAAAGTTCCTGCAATGACGGTGGTATCACCCGTATAGCTGTTCGCGCCGGTTAACGTCAAAGTGGCGGCCCCGTTGTTCATCGTCAAGGTCTTGCCGCTGCCTGCAATCGCACCTTGGAAGGTGCTGTTGGCGGCGCTGGTATAGTTCACATCGCCGGTGATTATGCTGGTGGTGCCGGCCGCGGCTATTGACCCGCCTGTCACGGCCAGTCCAGCGGTGGCCGTCAGGTTGCCTGCCGAGCCAATACTGAATGTGTCGCTGCTGGAGGTTACCGCGCCAGTCACGCTACCTGCGCCGTTCCAGTTACCGCCCATCACTCCCAATGTGCTGCCAAAGTTGCCGCTTGTGAGGTTGATGGTGCCGCCGTTCAAGGTTGAGGCGCCGCTGAACGAACCTCCGGTGCCAGTCAAGGTGCCATTGCCGACAGCGATCCCGCCGGTAACTATGGCGCTGTTCGCCAAGGCCGCAAAACTGGCAAGAACCACGCCTGCGGTGACCGTTTCCGTTCCGCTCAGAACATTGCCGGTGCTGTTGAAGGTCGTCAGTCCGGTCAAGGTCAGCCCGCTGCCGTTGATCGTGCCGCTGGTCACGCCCGTCGTGCCGGTTACCGAGCCAGTGCCACCAAGAGTTGCACCGGATGAAACCGCCATGTTGCCGCCCGTGTATGCGGAGTTAAGAGCCAAGGTGCCGAAATTCACTGTAATCCCGCCACTGGTGGCGATGGCGCTGCTCAGTTGCACCGTTCCGGTCTTGCCGGAGGCCCCAATGGCGACCGCTTTGTTGTTGGTCACCCACGTGCCGGTGAAGTCCACGGTTCCGCCGGTCGCGGCTTGCAGTATGGCGGTATAATTGGCCGCCGTCGTGTTCAGCGTAACATTGCCAGCAAAGCCGGACGTCCCCGTCGTATTGCTGCCGCCGAGGGTGGCATTGTAAGCTGCCGTGTTGGTTAGCGAACCAACGGTGATATTGCGGACCACACTGAAAGCACCGTTAACAAGCAAGGAAGGCGCATCGCCGGCAGCGGTGTTGGCGGTGCCGAGAACGATGGAGTTACCGCCTGTAGTGCCGTATCCATTCACAGCACCTGCCTGCAATGTGCCTGCAGTGACATTGATCGATCCGGTGTAGGTGTTGTTCGCCGCCGACAGTGTCAGCGTGCCGGCACCCACCTTTGTGAGATTCGCCCCGGTGGCGGCCACTAGATTGCTGGCAAAAGTGACGTTTTGGCCATTGGTATCGATGATATAGGATCTCTCACTGTTATTGCCGGAAAGGCGGCTTGAGTAGTCAGTCGTGTTCGCGGCGCTGTACTGGAGCGTGCCGCCGTTGAAAATGAGCGTCCCGGTGCTGCCCAAGGCTCCCGCACTGCCCAGGTTGATGATGCCGCCCGTAAATCTAGTCCCCCCAGTGTAGGTATTCGCGCCGCTGAGGACGAGGATGCCGGTGCCAGTCTTTGTGATCCCATTGCCATTACCGCTGAAAGGCGCGATATCTGAGCTGATAATCATATCCGCCGCCGGGATTGCCGTGCCGCGTGTGACGTTGAAAGTCGCCGTGCCTCCCTGCAAGCTGATCTTGGAGGCATTGATCAGCGCCGCCGTGCCGCTGGCGTCGGAAGTTGCGTTAACCGCCGTCGGGGTGTTAAACGAGTAGGTCCCGTTCGCATCGCCCACGCTTGAACCGCCGAGAATGCCGCCGGTCATGTTCACTGTGTTCTGAATAGTGACGCGGCTTGCGATACCATTGTTGAGCACCTGTCCTCCGCTATTGATGACCAGAGCATCCTTATTTGCGGCAGCGCCCAAAGCATCGCCGATGGTAAGAGCCAGAGTGCCGCCGTTGTTGACTGTGATCGTCGGGGTATTCGAGAGACCATTGTTGGTCGTCACCGTAAGCGTGCCGGCGTTGATAGTGGTAACGCCGCTGTAGGTGTTCTGCACGTTAAACGTAGTCGTGCCAGTCCCGGCTTGGGTAAATGATCCCGTGCCGGTGATGGCCGCCGCGCTGAAGTCCGTGCCCTGCGTCACCGGATTGTTGCGGTTAATCGTCAGGTTCGCGTTATTGGTGATGGCGCTGCTCGTGGAGAGCGACCCGGTCGCGCCGCCATTACCGAGCTGCAACACGCCGCCGTTGATCGTTGTCGTCCCGGAGTAGGTATTCGCACCGGTGAGCGTCAGCGTGTTGGCAAAACCGAGAGTGAAGTTACCCGCACCAGCGATCACGCCGCCGTAGGTCCCTGCGACGTTTTGATTCACGGTGAAGTTTCGCCCGCTACCACCGTTGTTGATCGTCGCGGTATTTATGCCACCACTCGGAGTGGCGATGGTGCCGCTCAGGGAACCGACCGTCGTGTCCACTGCCGTCGCGAGATTGAGAACCACGTCGGTTCCCGCGCCGGTGTTTGGATTATTGACCGCCAAAGCGCCAGACGATGCCCCCGACGCTGTCCCCAAGGTGCCGCCAGTGCCAACCGTCAAGGTGCCCGCATTCACCGTTGTGCTACCGGTGTAGGTGTTCGCGCCGGTGAGCGACAACGTGCCGGCTCCGATCTTCGTTACGCTGTTCAAAGCACCGGTGATGATACCGGCGACGGTTGCAGCGTTGCCGCTAGTGTCAAAGGTGGCTCCGTTGCCGCCCAAGGTGATTCCCCGGTTGGTTGCGAGCGAAATGCTTGCCGCGCCAAACTGCAAGGTGCCGCCGTTGATGGTCAGTTGATCGGCGACGGCTGATCCCGGCGCCGTGCCCAAGCTGAGATCGGCTGCGATATTCAAGGTGCCGCCCACCAGATAGGTCTTGCCGGTGTAGCTGTTGCTGGCATTCGAAAGCGTCAAGAGTCCCGCGCCAGCCTTGGTCAACGCTGAGGCCCCACTTCCGTTGGCAACCGTGGAAGCGATCGTCAGCCCATTGGACGTGTTGTTTTGAATGATGATCAACGCGTTTTTGGTATCGGCCTTCACAGAGCCACCGGTGATTGTCGTTAGATTGTTGCCGACCGTTGAAGTGACGAGGATACCGCCTTCAGTCAGAGTCAGACTGCCGCCCGTCGCATCCACCGTGCTGGCTGCGGCTGCATTGAAGCGCAATGTGCTGGCCGAGAGTGCTGTGTCAGCAACATTACCGACGACGTCGGCATTGCCGCTGACCGAGGTAGCAGTGCTGCTGGTGTAGCTAGCGACTGTAGATAGCCCCACGAGGCCGGTGGTGGCATTGCGCGCCAGCCAGTCATTGCCCCCTACGACACCAAGAACACCCGTACTGGTGGTAGCCAGCGAGTTCGCGCCACCAAGCCCGGAGGTCGTGGTGGCGATGCCGGAGGTGCCGAGATTCAATACGCTGCCCGAAGTACGCGTTATTCCGCCGAGTGCGAGAGTCGAAGTGCCGCCTGCCTGATTGATCGTGCTTTCGCCTGGATTCAAGGTGGTGGAAGTCACTGTCTGAGCGGTCGAACCGCCGCTCAGGTTGATCGTGCCTCCCGCCAGCGTCAGCACACCGGCGATCTTCGAGTTGTTGTTTGTGGAAAAATTCAGAGTCAGCGCGCCTCCGTTTACTCCCGTGTCGCCGGAGTAGTTGTTTGAGCCAGAGAGCGTCAGCGTGCTCGTGTTGCTCTTGTTCAACGTTCCTAACCCGGAAATGATGCCGGAGAAGGTCTGGTTGGCCGAACTGTTGTAGTTGAAGGTTGTCGCATTCGCGATAGCTCCCGCATAGGAACCCGCCCCCAACTGGCCCGCACCACCGATCGTCAGCGCGCCGTTTGAAATGGTCGTGTCACCGGTGTAACTACTCACGCCGGTGAGAGTGGTGGTTCCAGTTCCCGTTTTCGCCAGTGCGATGGTGCCAACGCCCCCGCCAATCGCACTGGAAGCCAGAAGTGAACCGGAGTTGAAAGTCACCGTTCGCAAGCTGGAAGTGCCTGATGTAACGCTGCCAGCGAGCGTAAATGTGGCCCCTCCGGCGTTAACGATTAAATTCTGATTTAGAGTTACCGTTCCAAAAATGGAGGTTTGAGTGGAATTATTGGAGCTGCCAATCGTGTAGGTGCCAGACGCTTGGGCAGTATTGCTCGCGCCCACTGTGATGTCCCGCGAAAGGAAAGTAGTCCCGCCTAGCAAAAGCGACGGGCTATAATTCTGGGTGATCGTGGTGGCGTTGCCCAAGGCAATTGCCGACACACCAGAGCCAAGCGCATTGGTCACACCCGGATTTAAGTTCCCACGCTCAATCGTCGTCGTCCCCGTGTAAGTACCTGCGGCATTGATGCTGATTTGGCCGGTGCCGGTCTTGGTAAAACCGAGGCTGGCCGAAGTCTCGCCCACGCTGTTCACGGTCAGTTGGCTGCCTGAATTATTCGTCCAAACTTGGTTAGCAGTGAGCTGAATGGGCGTGGTGATACCGAATGTTCCCGACCCGCTAGCAACCGTGATACCGCCACCGGCAATCTGCAAGGCGGTGCCGGCACTGATCACGAGGTTGGAGGTGCCGTTGTAGGTGATGCTGTTAGCCACCTGCGTACCGGTAACGGTCACTGAAGTAGGACCGGCCGCACCGGGTGCGGCGAAAAATACCGCGTCGCTGCCTGAAACGTAGGCACCGGTTGCAGCACTCCCGCCCGAGACCGTCGCCCAGTACGCCGTGGTTCCCCAAGTGCCAGCTAGGGTGCCATTGCCAGCGGTGGTTGCATCGGTATCCCAATAAAGAGAAGCCGCTTGAGCGGACATCCCCGCAAACACGAGCCCGATGCTGAGGGGAAGAAACGCGGAGATACGAAGAAACGGGTTGTTTTTCCGGGGGTTCATGATGGGTCTTTGTAGAGGTTTTTGATAGCAACAGGGCGAAGCGCACAATGGGTTGCCGGAGGGTCATCGATGGGCTGCGACTGATATACAGAAACCGCAATGCCCGGCTGGAAATCAAGCCTCCCAATCTAACCTACACAGATGGGTAGCTTGGGGTGATCCACCGGAGCGGCAACCGCCTCACGCATGCGGCCTCTTCCTGCCCCGTCGCGCCCACCCAACCAAAAATCCACGTACAGCAAAGCCGGATCCCCGGTTCTGCTAGCGTGCTATCAGTTTCAATCTGCCAGCTAGCTTGTGGGAACGTGGTTGCGGCGTCTCGCCAATAGTGTTCGGGATGTTAGCTGCTCTGGGCAGGGTGGGAGCGTGGGTCACCGGTTCTTACGATGCGAGCCTTTGGCGACGGGTTCGTGCGATTGCGCGGAGCTACGCGATATCATGACACGCCGATACGCCGCGGCCGTCAGGACGCGTTGACTCTCAGGGATAGGTTAATTTTGTTTTTTCGCCGGGCCCAAGACGGCTGATAGTTCCTCGTCGTCGATCCACCCCAGCATCCGGTAGCGGATGGCTTCCATTTGCCTCTTGGTCGGCAGCTTGCCGGATCTCGCCGAGAGTAACAGTGCCGCGATGAGCGAGCAATAGACCTGAACCGTGACTCCTTGTTGGCTCTCGGCCAGCCAGTGGCGGCAAGGCAGGGTGCATTTGAGCCACCTGAAGAAGAGCTCGATGGACCAACGCTGGCGATAGATCTCGCAGATTTCCCAAGCCCCGAGGTCGTGGGGCTTCAAATTCGTGAGCAAGAGGATCGGCTCACTGCGGCCCGGGGGAACCAGCCGCACCACGCGCCAACCACGATCTACCAAGGCTCGCCGCCCCAGGCTGATGCGCACGTGTTGGGTAACTCCGCGGGATTTTTCCTCGTGACTCACGGGGAGTTTTTCGAGTTCCTCAAACACGAGCTTTTCCTGCATCCGCACGACGAAGCCGAACCCGAGGTCGTCCATGCGTTCCAATAGATCGAAGCTGCCCGAGTAATACCGGTCGCCGACCTAGATGACATCGGGCTCCAGCAGCTCGCGGGCGAGCATCTTGCGCTCGCATTCCTTGGCCGCCACTACTGCCATGCCGCCGCAACCGGGTGCGAAGAGGCGCCACCGCAGATGGAGCCTGACTGCGTTCTGGCGGGTGGAAAACTGGTCGCGCCAATAGGCCCATCCCATGCGGGGCAGCACTTCCCAGAGGGTGCTGTCGATGGCTTCGAGCGCGCGCTTGCCAAGCTTGCCGCGCAACGCGGCGGGCGGATCTGCGGCCGTGCGTTCGAGCAGGGAGCGGATGACTCCGCGCAGGACTTGCGGGTCGAACACCGACTGGGCATCGGAGAAACACCCGAGGCTGACGGGTGGCAGACCGAGGCTTTTTTCAAAGCGCTTGTGATGGGAAGTGGCGCAGAGTCCGCGCATGGAAT
>JBDSNC010000127.1:0-5704 GCA_039915545.1 Luteolibacter sp. | reverse complement strand
GCATCGTTCGGCGGCGGAACTCACCAGCTTTCTCAATGCATTCGTCAAAAGCTACAACAAGTCTTGCGGCCCGTTTGTCTGGACGAAAGGACCCGAGAAACTCCGCCGCATCATCGAGCTAACGAAGAAATATCAAAATTCATTGCACAAGAACTAGCCGATCGATGCACTAGAAATCCTTCAGGGATTATAGCCGCAAAGCAACTTCGCGATCAGATGTCTATCAAATACGACTCAGATGCAGGTAAGGTGTTCATGGCTGCTTTGGACGAGGAACTAGCAATCCGCGCTGTTCGAAAAAATAAAATAAGATCAAAGGATGGCGATTCTGTATTTGAAACTAGATCAGAAACACAATCAAACTCCACAAGACCTTCGAAGCGCGTCCTACAAGGAGAACCCCTCCCCTCTAGTGGAATTGATAAGTGGTCGATGGGGTGGAAATCAGGTTCGGTAGTAATTTTATTAGGTGCTATAATTTTTGTGAGGATCCTGCGCCAGCTAAGAGCCCGGAGAGTTGGGTAGTTCCCGCCACTGAAAGGAAGGTCGATAGCCAACGAGTCGCCAAACGGCGATTCCCAAAGCGGGGGACAAAAACCATCAACAGCAACTGGCGGGAAAGAGCAGGAAACAACACGCTTGATTGCGTGGGTTTTAGTCTTTCTCGTCGCAGGTGCACTGTTGCAGCAGGAACTCAAGAAACGAAAATAGATGCAACCTGAGTGCAGGGATTTTCGCGTAATGACGCGCTCCCAACTTTTTTCCTTCCCATCACCCACTATCAGACTCTAGTAGGTTGGCGTGAATTCCCGCATTCAAAACCAACTCAATATGGTGGGCACCTGCATCAACGTGGCCCAAAAACCTGACTCCAAAACCACATGGGAAGGCAAGCCGCCGCTCGATTTCGGGACGGACCTCGACCTGCTGGAAACGGCCTACGGCGGTGCCGTGGAGAAGGCGGCTCTCGCAGAAGCCGCTCACGGCGGTGCCGCGGATGAGAAGTCCCTGGCGGAAGGCCTGCTGGAAGACTCCGCCTATCTGATGGCCCGCGCGCTCGTCAGCCATTACAAGAAAACCTCCAACCTCAACGACCTCGGCAAGGTGGATGTGAGCAAGACGGACATCAAACGCCTGCGGACGCAGGAACTCGTCACCCTAACTACCGTCATCCGCGATCTGGCCCTGACCGCCGTGGCCGAGCCGGATGCGGACAAGCGAGGCGTGACCTTCGCCCGTGTGGCGGCACTCACCGCAGCGATCACCCGTTTTGCCAAAGTGATGAACGACCCGCGCGGCCAGATCGTGAATCGCAACACCTTGCTCAAGGAATTGGAAACAGACACCGCCGCCATCATGGCGCAGGTGAATGACATGGACGATCTGGTGATCCAGTTCGAAGGCACGGAAGCGGGAGCCCGATTCATCGCAGCGTGGAAACGGGCCCGCGTGATCGTGGATGCCGGCGGCAGCCACGGCGACGGCGAACAACCGGCCCCTGCAGTAAATCCGGAGCATTGAGGAGCCAATCCATTGGCGTCCAAGGAGGGCAGCGGCACCTGCGCGCGGAAAATTCCCTGACGGATCAACGCCTCCCCTCTTTACAAGGAACCCAATCCACCTAATTTACCAATCGTTATGAAAACCATCATCGCACTCGCAACCCTTCCGTTCCTCTTCGTTTCCTGCGCCCAGGATACCCTCACCGGTGACACCTATTCCCGCAGCGAAACAGGTCAGGCCCAAACCGTCAAAAAAGGCCGGATCACCTCGATCCGTTACGTGAAAATCGAAGGCGGCAATACCGCCGGTGCCATCATCGGCGGCGTGGCCGGCGGCGTCCTCGGCAACCAGATCGGAGGCGGAGCCGGCCGAACCCTCGCAACCGTCGGCGGTGCGGGGGTCGGAGCCGTTGCCGGATCGCATGCCCAGCAATCGATGCAAAATCGTCAGGGAATTGAAATCGAAGTCCGCCTCGACGGCGGCGCCGGCACGCTTTCCGTCACCCAGGAAGTGAATCCGAACGATACGTTTTCCCAAGGCGACCGCGTCCGCGTGCTCTATAACGGCGGCCGCGCACGGGTCAGCCACTGAGGTCATCCGCAAGGAAGACCGGTCCTAACGGACTGAAGGATTCATCCAAGTGTTCGTCCCGCACCAGTGCGGGCGAACACTTTTTTATTCCCGCAGGTGGTCGATGCAATACTCGCGCCCGTCCCCACCGACGCGGAACTCCATTCCCGGATCGCTCACGTCCGTCCGCTCGCAGGTGGCGCAGGTGTGGAAGGCATCGCCCGCCGGCCCCTTCGCCGCGGTGAAACGCGGTTTCCGCTGACCCGCCTCGATCACCCGCGCCGTTCCGCGCCACGCCGGAATGCCGACCCAGAAAATGTAATTGGCCAATGCCACAATCACGAATGGCAGAAGCACCGGCGTCTTCATCACCATCAGTAAAAGAGCCACTGCCTCGATGATTCCCAATATACCAACCTGCACCGGCAGGACCATTGCTAACAAAATTTCAACTTTTGGAAACAGGGTCGCGAAAGCCAGAAACGCCGATCCAAACAACATCAGCCCGCTCAGCGGCAGATCATCCGGATAAATGAAGTTCACCGCGATCAACAGGATGACTCCTGTGTAGTAGAAGAGCGAGGTTTTGAAAACGCCCCAGGCACCTTCCAATCCATCGCTCACCATGAAGGCGAAATTCACACCGCACGCCAGAAACAGGATGCTTGTTATGGTGGGCCGCCCGGCGCCGGTGGCGAAGAAAAAGGTGACTACCCGCCAGAATTCGCCCGAATGGATTTTCGCTCTATCGAAATCCAACATCAGCCCGATCTCCGGCCGGATGAACCTGATGACGAACACCAACACGTGAAAAAGCGCGTAGAACCGCAGGAATCCCGGGAAGGAAAGCCAGCCGAACCGCCGCTCGAGTTTGTCGAAAACCATCATCTCCCGCGCACCATCGCCGATTCGAGGAGCTTGGCAAGTGTGCGCCACCAGCAGGCAGTTTGAAAAATCCACCCTTCCTGATCTATTTCCGTGCGCTGCTGGAGATTCAGGGCAAAATTCCCCGGTCTTTCCACAATCATGGGAGCGGAACACCAGTCAGCGGCGGATGGATTCGTGATCGCGATGCTCGTGATGATGACGCTGAGCCTTGGCGTGGTGGCGCTGCTTTTCATCTGCATGCGGAGAAACGCCGTCCGCCGGGACCGGCACGTCGACGAGCTGCTGGAAGAGGTGGCGGAGGCGGAACGAAAGGCCAAACAGGCGGCAATCGGCAAGGCCCCGAAGCCGGAGGCTTGGGAACGCGACGGCGATTGGTGGAAAAACTGAACGCCGGCCGATCAATTTCCGCCATCCGGTTGACAAGCGCCGCCGTGGCTTTCAGGCTCCGCCACGTGACTTCCGAAATGAAAAGTTCCCCGCTCGAAAGCGCCCATGTGGCCCTCGGGGCCAAGCTCGTCTCCTTCGCCGGCTGGAACATGCCGATCCAATACACCTCGATCATCGACGAGCACACCGCAGTCCGCACGCATGCCGGGATTTTCGACATCTCGCACATGGGCCAGTTCATCGTCAGTGGGCCGACCGCCGCTGCCTGGCTGAACCGGATGCTCACCAACAACATCGCCCACCTCGCCATCGGCCACGGCCAATACACGCTGATGCTCAACGAAAAAGGCGGCGTGATCGACGACCTGATCGCTTACCGCACGGGGGAGAACGAGTTTTTCCTGGTCGTGAACGCCTCAATGATCGACGAGGATTTCGCCTGGATGAGCCGCCATCTGGATGCGGATGTCCTGCTCGTCAACGAGAGCGAGCAGTGGGCGGGAATGGCCGTTCAGGGGCCGCATTCGCCGGATATTTTCGCCACCGTCTGCCCCGGAGAAACCCTGCCGCCGCGCAACGGCATCGCCACGCTGGCGTCCGGTGCCGTCGTCTGCCGCACCGGCTACACGGGTGAGGACGGTTTCGAGTTCTTCACCCAGGCCGGCGAGGGAATCGCGGCTTGGGAGAAATTCATCGCCGCCGGTGCCAAGCCGTGCGCCCTCGGTGCGCGCGACACGCTGCGCCTCGAAATGGGCTATCCGCTCAATGGAAATGATCTTTCCCCCGATCGCTCGCCCATCGAGGCCGGACTCGGATTTTTCTGCGACCTCGAAAAAGGCGACTTCATCGGCCGCGACGTGCTCGCCCAACAGAAGGCGGACGGCCCCGCCGTGAAGCTCACCGCCATCCAGTATCTGGAAAAAGGCGCACCACCCCGCGCCCACTATCCGGTCCACTCCGCCGACGGTCCGGTGATCGGCGAGCTGGCGAGCGGCGTGCTTTCCCCATCCCTCATGAACGGCATCGGCATGGCCTATCTGCCCGCGGAATTCGCGAAAATCGGCACCCCCCTCCGCATCGAGGTGCGCGGCAGGCTGTTCCTCGCGAAGGTCGTGAAAAAGCCGTTTTACAGAAGACCTCTTTAGTTTTTCCCATTAGAGCGCATCTTTCCTCCCAATGAATCCGAACGAACCCGCAACGCGAGGAATGCCGAATTGGCGGGAAAAGCAGCGCTCGCTTCCCATAGGGGAGAAAATCGAACTCATCGGCAAATTCATCCAGGAGACCCGCCAACTCGAACTCGTGAAAAAATCATGCAAGCCGTCTGCGATGTCTTGGAGCAACTCGTTCGGGAACACACCCTGACGCACTACGCCATCGGCGGAGCGACTGCTGCCGGTTTTCATGGTGAACCGCTCGCCACCCGGGACGTGGATGTCTTTGTTTTCATCGATCCTCCGGCAGGCTCGTTACTCGTCACACTTGAACCGCTTTTCTCGCGCCTCGCCGATTTGGGGTTCAAGGAATTCGAGGAAGAAGGTCTTCTGATCCACAGCTTTCCTGTCCAGTTCCTCAGTGCTGCCACTTCTCTCGAAACCGAGGCCGTGGAATCCGCCATGATTGCGGAGTGGGAAGACCACCGGATCCGTGTGATGCGCCCGGAACATTTGGCCGCTATTGCGATGACCGTCGGACGCCCGAAGGACCGGGCAAGGCTGGTCTATCTGGTAGAACTGCCCGGATTCGACCGAGTGTATTTTGCCGATATTTTATCTCGTCATCACCTGCAAAAACGCTGGGATGAATGGGCGGCCTCACTTGGTCTCCAAAGTTGAACCAACTTCCGATTTCCTCCTTCGCCCGCCATTTAAGCCTCTCAGTTTTAAGCATTTCAAATTTACTCCCATGAGCACTCCCGCCGACCTCCGCTACGCCACTTCCCACGAATGGGTCCGCCTTGATGGCGACATCGCCACCGTGGGCATTTCCGATCACGCCCAGGAAGAACTCACCGACGTTGTTTTCGTCGAGCTCCCCGCCGTCGGCCGCGCCGTCGATGCCGGTGATCCGACCGCCGTCGTGGAATCCGTGAAAGCCGCCAGCGACATCTACGCCCCCGTCGGCGGTGAGGTGGTGGAAGTGAATCCCGAGGTCGAGGCCGATCCCTCGCTGGTGAACTCCGATCCCTACGGCAAGGGCTGGATTTTCAAACTGAAGGTCAAGGACGTGGAGCACGTTTCCAAACTGATGGATGCCGCCGCTTACGAGGCGCAGATCAGCTGATAGGCAGCGGTGGTCTCAATATCAAGGGGCGTGCGCTGGCTTTGCGGGCTCTGATAGCTCGGTGCCCGCTCCC
>JBDSNC010000109.1:0-2520 GCA_039915545.1 Luteolibacter sp. | reverse complement strand
TGTTAGTCGCGTGGCCGAAGAATTCGAGAAAGGCGTTCGTGACCTCGCGGCGAGGAGCCAAGTGCAGCTTACAACCACAGTTCCACCGATCGAGCCACTGTACACCCAGCCGATGCACAGCGCAGAGGTCGCCTCGCTGCTGCTCAACTTCTACTCCAACTCCCTGAAAGCAATCAAGGCAACGACCGGCGAGCGGCGCATGCACGTGGAAACGACGAGCGAAGAGGATTATGTCGTGATCCGGTTCTCTGACACAGGTGAAGGTATCCCGGAAGAAAACCGCGAGAAGATTTTCGACTTGTTCTTTACCACCCGGTCGGCCGCACCGGCGAGCGCCAGCACGCTGGAAGAGAATACAGGAACCGGCCTGGGGCTATGGATTGTGCATCAAATCGTCACCCGCGCGAAGGGCAGTGTCGAAGTGGTCGAGCCGCCCGAAGGCTTTTCGACCTGCATCGAGGTACGGCTCCCAGCATATGAGGACGAAGAATGATCGAGTGGATTTTCGTCGACGATGTTCCCGGTGATCGCGCGTCCTTCGTCGATGCGCTCGAGATTCCCGACGTCTTGCGGTTGACGGCGATTTCCGGCCTCGAAGCGAAGAGCCGGCTCGGCGCCAAGGAATTCGCCCCAGCAGGCGTGTTAATGGACGTCGATCTCTCGAACGAGCAAGGCATGCAGGGTACTGGATTGGGGCTCGCCGTCGATATCCGCTCAGCGCAGTATCGCGGTGCGACGCCGTCGTTTCCCATCATTCGCTTTTCGTTGCGAGAAGCGGTGGAGCAGAATGTCGGGCATGATGCGTCGAGCGACGATTCGTTCGATCTGGTGATCGAAAAGGATGACATCGGCACCGGCAGCAGAGTTTCCGTGATTCAGGGAATGATGCAGGGCACGTCGGCCATCTATGCTGCGGTGGGAGCAAATGTCGATCTTGCTGGCGCGACGGGGCTGACCGCAGAACAATGGGAGGCTTGGGGCGACTCCACATTCGTCGACGAACTTCGCTACGCCGATCGCGCGCACCTCAAGGCCGGGTGCTTTGCGCGACTGATTCGTGATCCGGGTCTGCTGATAGACGAGGCTCTGTTGGGAACCCGGCTTGGTGTCGATGTCGGATCCGACAAATTTCAGGCCCTTCGCGATTTCCTTGAGCCGATCCGCTATAGTGGTGCTGGGTCCAGCTTTTTCCATCGATGGTGGGCACGCGGTCTTGATGCTTGGTGGGACACCGAAATCGATTCGGATGTGCCGCTTTCCGCAGCCACCATTACAGAGCGACTTGAAGGCCTGAAATCAAAATTTGGTGAGCTTTCACCATTGGTTATGCCCGAAAATAGCCCCGGCAATCGACCGTGGCGACTTTGCACCTTAACGATGGAGCGTTCGGGCTCGTTTCTCCCGGTCGATCCACTTTGGGCAGTACCGTTCCGACTACGGAACCCCTCTGGGGACTGGGCCGATCCAACCTATGCCGCGCTTGGGGTTGCCGCGAAGGATGCGGACAATCCGAGGATCGACCAAGCTGAACTCGGGCGCCAGATGAAGCGGTATCGAAAACCATGAACCACCTGCCGGGTAGGTTATACAAGCTAGAGGCGCTGCTCCGGCCCCGGGCGGCCACCAGAACGACGGCGGATTTCCTTAAGCAACAACGCGGGAATTTTCAGTCGCAATGGGCCGGCGATAAATCAATTCGCGCTAAGGGACTCCCCTTGCCCCTGCCACGCGGCCAAGGTTTGCACCCTACGGGCTGCATTCTCGGCGCATCGTCGCTGAGTTTTCATTTTCGCGCAGGGAAGGACGGTGACCGCCCCGCGCTGGCTGAGTTTCAGGTGAGTATCTCAGGATTGCTGGAGGCTGGAGAGGCGACAATCGAGCTTGAAGATCATTGGCGGATCGACGCCGAGGGGGAGCCAAAGGTGGTGGCCGGTCAGCCAGCAAAGGAAGGCCGTGAGCCTCATCCTCGTTTTCATTTCCAGCGTGGCGGCCATGCACAAGATGCATTCGCGGCCGCTCAAGGCTTCGTGCCCAGCGCGAACACGCCGCTTGGCAAAGGCGAATGGCGCGCTCTGATGCAATATCCGGGACCGCGTATTCCGAGCCTACCGTTTGATCCGATCCTCGCGATCGACTTCTGCATCGCTCAGAATGACGGTCCTTTATGGAAGCAATTGCGGGCGACGCCCGAATACCATCATCTCATCGAAGTGTCTCAGCTAGAGCTTTGGAAGCCGTTCATCGCCCGCCTTAACGAGCCCCGGGGACGGCGCGATTGGCTGGGGCCGGTGGTCGTTTTCTAACTACGGTGATAGTGGCCAAACCGGGTTCATTGAAGGTAATGGCGCAAAGCATCTCCACCCCCTCACCACCCCCATGACGCCACCCGAAAATCCCGCTACCTCGCGAACGATGCACGCCCCCGCCCCCACGCCGATGATGGCGCAATATCTCGCGCTCAAGGCCGATGCCGAGGATTGCCTGCTCTTCTACCGGATGGGCGATTTCTTCGAGATGTTC
>JBDSNC010000101.1:0-17572 GCA_039915545.1 Luteolibacter sp. | reverse complement strand
GGGTGATCGGTGCCGTCCACATGCTCCGCGCGCGGAAGCCGGATGTCTTCGGGGTGCAGGAGGCGCTGCACGGACAAGCGGCGGATCTGTGGGCGTCGCTGCCGGATTACGAGTTCTTCGGCATCGGGCGCGATGATGGGAAGCGGGCGGGGGAATATTCCGGGATTTTCTATCAGCGGGATCGTTTCGAGGCGGATGCCGCGGACTGCGGGACGTTCTGGTTGTCCGATACGCCGGAAGTCCCGGGATCGCACACCTGGGGGAATGAGATTCCCCGTGTCGCCGCGTGGATCCGTTTGGTGGACCGCGCGACCGGGCGCGGGTTCTATGTCTTCAACACGCACTGGGACCACAGGAACCAGCCGTCGCGGGAGAGGGCGGCGGTGCTCATCGCTGCCAGGATCGATGCGAGAAAACACGCGGATGAACCGGTGGCGCTGATAGGTGATTTCAATTCCCTCGAAGCGAACCCTGGGATTTCCTATCTGGTGGGCAAGCGGGTGTCTGTAGCCGGTGCCGACCATATTTGGGGAAATGCATTGGTCGATACGTTCCAGTCCCTCCATGCGGACCAGAAAAACCGCCGCACGCTGCACTTCTGGACCGACACCACCCAAGGCAACGTCAAGGTGGATCACATTTTCGTCAGCCGTGGCGCGGCTATCAAGGAAGCGGAGATTGTTTCAAAGGACGAACCGATGGTCTCCGATCATTTCCCTGTCATGTCACGGGTGATTTTCCCGAAATGACGCGCAGCACTCGCGGACGTAGGCCTTGATCGCCTCCGGCCAGGGCCGGAGTGTTAGTCCTGTTTCCATCGCCAGGCGCGCGGTGTCCATCGCGGTGAACCTCGGCCGCACGGCGCGGAAGGCTTTCACGTTTTCCAGTTTCTGCTCCGCGATCTCCGGCAATGGATCGATGATGCCCGCGGCCACCATTTCGGCGACCACGACTTGCGCCATGCCGTGCCACGAAACCGGGGTGCCCGGATTGCACGCGTGGAGGATGCCTTCGGTTTTCTGTTCGATCAGGGTTTCCATCCAAGTCGCGAGGTCGGTGGTGAAAACAGGCAGGGAATATTTGTCCGCGATCGCTTCGAGGTGGCGGCCGGCGAGCGCGTTGTGGAAGGTCTGGTCGATAAACGACGGTTTTTCCGGTCCGAAAACCCAGGAAACACGCACCACGAGATTTCCCGGATGGGCGAGTACTGCTTTTTCCCCCGCGAGCTTGCTGCGCCCGTAAACGCTGAGCGGATGCGGCGCGGCCTGCTCGGTGAGCAGCGCGGTGTTTTCCCCGCCGAAGACATAATCGGTGCTGAAATGGATCACTCGCACGCCCCGGCTGGCAGCCCACAGTGCGATTTTCCCGGGAGCTGCGGAATTGATCCGCATCGCAAGGCGCGGATCATCCTCGCAGGCTTCGAGGCCGGTGAGGCCGGCGGGATTGAGGAAAACGTCGCAATCGAGGCTGTCGAGCGCGGCGGTCAGAGAATCCGTGTCGGCAAGATCGCAAATCCCGCGGGGTAGCGGAATGACTTCATGGCGCGCCGCCAGATGGCGGGCGAGCGCGGCTCCCACGCGGCCGGTGGTCCCTGTGACCGCGATGCGCATGGGTCAGAGGAGGCCTTGCTCGCGGAGTTCCTGATCCACTTCGTCGTAGTCGCCATCGTAATCACGGGAAACAATACCCGCATCACGGATGCGCTGGATGTTCTTTTTCACGCCGAACTTGCTGCGCGGCCCTGTCACCAGTCCCGTCACGCCGCCGACGACAAACGGCAGCAATGCCGCGATGCCCAGCGCGCCAAGGCCGATGCCGACTCCACGGCGTGCGCCACGGTGCATCAGATCTCCCAGCAAAAGCCCCGCCGCCGCACCCAGCAACGCCGGTGCGGTGAGAGCGCTTGTTTCCATCCACGCGGGCGTGGTCGGTTCATAATACTCGTCAGCCATGAGAGTAACTAAAACCTTTTCCAAACTAACGACAACTCTGGAAAAACAAAATGTTGCGGATTGCGGCTTTTCCAAGTGTCCCGCTTCGAGCAACCTGCGGCCCATGCCTTCGATCGAAAATACCTACGCCCTGATTCTGGCCGGTGGCTCCGGAACGCGTTTCTGGCCGCTCAGCCGCAACGCCCGCCCCAAGCAGCTTCTCGATCTTTTCGGCAACGGAACCCTCTTGGAGCAAACGATCCAGCGTCTTGAAGGCCTCGTTCCCCGGGAAAACATCCTGATCCTCACCAATGACCAGCAGGTCGCTTCCGTCCGCGAAGTAGCGTCCATGCTACCGCCGGAAAACATCTTCGCCGAGCCCGCCAAACGCGACACCGCACCGGCCGTCGCCCTTGGCATCGGCCTCATCGCCGCGCGGAATCCCGACGCCCTCATGATGGTCCTGCCCGCCGACCAGCTCATCCAGGACACCGCTGCCTATCATGCCGTCATGCGCGACGCCCTCGCCACCGCTGAGAAATCCGACGGCCTCGTCACCATTGGCATCAAGCCCACCTGGGCCTGCCCTTCCTACGGCTACATCGAGCGCGGCGGACGGGCGAACATCCCCGGGCTCCACTGCGAGCACCCGCCGGTGGAAGTGAAACGCTTCCGCGAAAAACCCAATCCCGAGCTCGCCGAACAATTCATCGCCCAAGGCAATTTCTCATGGAACGCCGGCATGTTCGTCTGGTCCCTGCCCACCGTCATCAAGCAGCTCACCAGCCACGCCCCGCAGCTTTCCCACTTCATTTCCGAGCTGCGCAAATCCAAGGACCTGTCCGCCACCGTCGCCGCGCAGTTTCCCAAACTCACCCCGATTTCCATCGACTACGCGCTGATGGAAACCGCCGACCGCGTCCTCAACATCGAGGCCACCTTCGATTGGGACGACGTCGGCTCTTGGATCTCCATCGCGAAATACCTCGACGTCACCGGCAACGAAAACCGCTCGAACCAGCCGATCACCCAGATCGATTCGGAAAACAACATCGTTTTCAGCGCCCCGTCCGGCCCGCGCATCGCTCTGCTAGGGGTGGACGACCTCATCATCGTCCAGACCGGCGACGCCATCCTCATCGCCAACCGCCACCAGGCCGACGCCATCAAGAAACTCGGCGATCTTCTCCCGTCAGAGCTGCTCTGAAGAAGTTGATGGCTGAGAGTTGATAGTTGATGGAAAAATTAAGATCGTAAAAAACGGACCGCGGGATTCATCCCGGCTTTCATTCATTCATTCTCTTTCTCTCAACCATCAACCATCAACCATCAACTCTCAACTCTCAACTTCCCCGCATCCCGCTCTCGGCATCGATCATGGCGACGCCCGCATCGGCATCGCTGCGACTGATGACTTCGGCATCCTCGCGCATCCGGTCGAGACCATCGATCAGAGCAAGGGCGACGCCATCGAGCGCATTGCCCGGCTCGTTGAAATACGGAAAATCCGAACCCTCGTCGTCGGCCTGCCCATCCGCATGGACGGCAGCGAAGGAAGCTCCGCTGCCAAGGTCCGGGCCTTCGCCGACCGCCTTCGTGAACGCATCCCGACCATCCCGCTCGTTTTCGTTGATGAAACGCTGACCACCTCCACCGCCGCCAACAAACTCCGCGAGGCGGGCCGGAACGCGAAGCAGCAGAAGTCCGTCATCGATCAGGCTGCTGCTGTGGAGATCCTCAATATCTGGATGGGGGGGCCGGATTGATTTGCCCTTGTGGCAGCGCACCAACTTTCGTCTCCTGAATTCCTTCCACCGATGAATGCCAAACTCATTTTAATCTGCCTGCTCTCCGGAGCCGCTTCAGTTCTCACCAGCGGTTGTCTGGTAAAGAGGACCGTCACCGTCAACGGCGAGTCCCAGCAGGAAGGCTACGCGATCAAGCGTCCGATCAAGGAAGCGATCGGGAACTCACAGTGACCGGGCAGATGCGTCTCAAGCTCACCATTGCTTACGACGGCCGTCCCTACAGCGGTTGGCAATCCCAAACCGGCGGGAACACCGTGCAGGACATCATCCAGACCGCGATGGCGGAAGTGGCGAAACAGCCACTGCGTCTTCACGGCTCCGGCCGCACGGATACCGGGGTGCATGCACTGGCGCAGATCGCCCATTTCGACGCGCCGCCGGAAATTTCGATGAACCCGTTCAACTGGGTGCCTGCGCTCAATTGCAAGCTGCCCGCGACGATCCGCATCATGGCGTGTGAGGAAGTGGCGGCGGATTTCCACAGCCGTTTTTCCGCCATCGGAAAAGTCTATCATTTTGATCTCTGCACCGATCCCATCCTGCCGCCGCTCAAGGCGGGGCTGGCCTGGCACATCCCGCGCCAGCTTGATGCGGATGTTTTGTGGGACGCGCTCGCGCTCTTCATCGGTCGCCATGACTTCCATGCCTTCGCCGCCTACCGGGGCAACGAGACGCCGGAAATCGACTGGTGCCGGACGATCGAGTCGGTGGAACTCACGACCCTACAGGACGGCTATCAGATCAGCTACAAGGGAGACGGTTTCCTCTACAAGATGGTCCGTCTGCTAACCGGTGGCGCGGTTCATGCCGCCCAGGGGCGGATCCGGTTGGATGATTTCGCCGCGCTGTTGGATCAGCCTCCGGGCCTGCCGCTGGGGAAATCACCGCTGTGTGCGCCGGCGGACGGGTTGTTTCTGGAGCAGGTTTTGTATCCTTGATCGCAATTCGATGAAGCCAAGGAATTGGAAGCGCCAGCGACTATCCGAAGAGCGGCGGGCCCGGCTTCTGTCGGATATTGAAAGAAGGAAGTGGTCGCTGGACGGCGCGGTGAGCCACCCTTTGCTGATCGGAATGTTTGGCAGCGGGTCCGCAGCGCTGGGACTGACTCTGTTCATCAGCCTCGTTTGTGAGTCACTCTACGGATATTGGAGCACCAGGGAGGAGGTCACCGTTCCTGCGCGATTACAATCTGTCGAATGGATGGGCGGAACGAAAACGAGCCACCTATCGGTTCGCTACGAATATCAGGTCGGCTCCGAAAAAATCACGGGAACAAAATTGGCCCTCTTCGGTGAGGACCGTGGTGCTTACCATTCGTTGGCATCGACATTTGACGCCGGCACTCCAATTAGGATCTTCATTGATCCCCGGCATCCGCGTTTTTCCGTGATTGATCGTCAATTCAAATGGTGGCCGTTCATTGAGGCGATCATCGTCTCTGGAGTATTCACAGTGGGTGGCTTTTTCATTCTGAGACATCTGCTCCGCACGAGGAGGCGATTGGGGTTATCATTGTCGTGGCGGATACGCAGGTGACTCGCTTCGATGTGACGAAATCGCCACGAGAACGGATGTGTTTGTGACGGGCGGATGGGGTTTCATGTTATTGAAATTTTAAGAATTTCAACAGCTCATGAAAATCGACATCGTGACGGATACCTTCGCCCCGGATGTGAACGGGGTGGCCATGACCCTCGGACGCCTTTGCGACGGAATGAAAAGGCGCGGCCATCGGGTGCATGTCATCCACACTGGTGAATTTGCGAAGCAGGGGGAAACGGTTTCCGCTTCCGTGGCGCTTCCGGGATACAAGGAGGTGAGGGTCGGTCTGCCGGAGCCGTTCAAGCTGCGCGCCCGCTGGCTCAAGAAGCGTCCCGACGCGATCTACGTGGCGACGGAAAGTCCGTTGGGGAAATCCGCGCTCAAGGCGGCCAACGCGCTGGGCATTCCCGTGGCCACCGGGTTTCACACGAATTTCCATCAATACATGGAGCAATACCGTCTCGGCGGATTGCAGCCGGTGGCGATGGCCTATCTGAAAAAATTCCACCAGCGCGCCGATTGCACGCTCACGCCGTCGCGCGATGTAATGGACAGGCTGTTGGCGGAGGGTTTTGAAAAAGTCCATCTGCTAGGCCGTGGCGTGGACACGGAGTTGTATTCACCCGGAAAGCGCAGCGAGAACCTCCGCTCCGGCTGGGGAGCGCGGGCCGGGACGCCGGTGGCGATGATGGTCGGCAGGGTGGCGGCGGAGAAAAACTTCGATCTGGCGATGGCCACCTTCGAGCAGATGCGTCAGGCCGTGCCGGATGTGCAGTGCGTGGTGGTGGGTGACGGACCGCTGCGCGAACGTCTGGCGGAGAAATACCGCTGGGTGCATTTCGTAGGCGTGAAGTTGGGCGAGGAACTGGCGCGTCACTACGCCTCGGCGGATGTGCTGGTTTTCCCGAGTGAGACGGAGACGTTTGGAAACGTGCTGTTGGAAGGCATGGCCAGTGGTCTGGTCACGGTGAGTTACGATTATGCTGCTGCGGCGCTGCATGTGGAGTCCGGCGTGAACGGTTTCAAGGCGGCGAAGGGCGATGCGGCGGAGTTCGTGAAACTGGCGGTCTCCGGCCTCGCCCTGCGGCCCCACCACGGCATGCGCCAGGCCGCCCGCGAGGTGGCGGAAACGCTCGGTTGGGACCAGGTGGTGAGGGAATTCGAGTTTCATTTGGAAACCATTTCGGAAGGCCGCCGCTCGAAGGCTCCTACCTCCTACAAGCTCGGAAAACGGCCGAAGTTCTCCTGTCGCACGGTGATCCTATCAGACATTCACCTCGGCACGCCGGACAGCAAGGCGAACGAGGTGGTGGAGTTCCTCAAACACATCCGCTGCCAGAAACTGATCCTCAACGGCGACATCATCGACGGCTGGGCGCTGCGCCGTGGCGGAAAATGGAGCGGCCGTCACAGCCGTTTCATCCGGAAGGTTCTTAAAATGATGGAACGCGACGACACCGAAGTCATCTATCTGCGCGGCAATCACGACGACATCCTGGAGCGTTTCCTGCCGCTGGCGTTCGGCCGGTTGAAGGTGACGAAAGAGCACATCCACACAACCGCGGCCGGGCGGCGCTATCTGGTGATCCACGGCGACGGCTTCGACAGCGTTTCCACCAACCACCGCTGGCTCGCGTCGCTGGGCGCGGTGGGCTACGATTTCCTGCTTAAAGTGAACCGCTTTTACAACCACTGGCGGGCATGGCGTGGGAAGGAATATTTCTCCCTCAGCAAACACGTGAAGGCGAAGGTGAAATCGGCGGTGAGTTTCGTGGACCGTTATGAGCAGCTCCTCCAGGATCTCGCCCGGCTCCGGAAATGCGACGGCATCATCTGCGGCCACATCCACACGCCCGAGGACAAGCAGGTGGGGGAGATCCACTATCTGAATTCCGGCGACTGGGTGGAAAGCCTGACCGGTATCATCGAGCACCACGACGGCCGGATGGAACTCGTGGGCTACGAAAGTTTCCTCAATGGACTTATCGAGGAGCCGTCCGGAGGAAACCGACAGGAAGACGCCCGGGAAATCCTGGCGCTGGCCGGACGCGCGTGAGGTCGGCTGTTATTTCGCGTCGACGATCTTGAGCACATCCTCCGCCTGTTTGTCAGTGGCGGCGGCGAGGTCGCGCCAGACGAGTTTGCCGTCTTTGAAGAGGAACGCCTGACGTTTCGAGAAACCCATGGTGTTCGGCACGCCGAAAGCGTTCACAACGACGGCGTCCGAATCGGCCAACAGATCGAAGGGCAGCTTGTATTTCTCCTTGAAGGCTTTCTGCGCGGGCACCTTGTCCATGCTCACGCCGAGGATTTTCACGCCCTTGTCGGTGAGGGCTGCATAGGAATCGCGGAGGCTGCACGCCTGCTTGGTGCAGCCGGGAGTGTCGGCCTTCGGGTAGAAATACACGAGCAAATAGCCGGCTTTGCCGACTTCGGAAATTTTCACCGCGTGGTCGTCCTGATTCTTCTGCTCGACCGCAGGCAGGGCGGCTCCGACGGCGATCGGCTCGGCCACCGCGCTGCTGGCGAAAACTCCTGCGGTCACGGCGGTGAAAATCTGGGCGATGGATTTCATTTCAACGAAACTGGCACCGTATCCCGACCGTGCAACCCTCGTTCTCGAAAATCGTTGGTTTTTGGGGATTTTCGCGGCCTGTGTCCCATAAAAAAGCGGCAAATTGTGTCTTGAACGCCGCCCCGGATCGGAACCATTGTGTGTGTAGGACATGCCGAAACCCGGAATTGAACCAGAAGTGATCTACGAGGGAATCCCAGCCTCTCCGGGGATCGCCATCGCTCCGGTTCATGTGGTGGCCCGCGGTTTCACGGCTCCCGAGGTGTATGAAATCACCGAGGAGGAGGTGGTCCGCGAGCAGGAGCGCTTCAAGGAGGCGATCGATATCACCAAGCGCCAGTTGATCGAGCTGCAGAGCCGGCTCGAGGATCTGGCCGGCGACAACGAGAGCGGAATCTTCGAGGCGCACGTCATGATCCTGGAGGACAAGTCGGTGGTGGACCGCGTGCACAACGCCATCGCCCGCCGCCAGCAGAACGCCGAGTATGCCTTTTACGCGGTGATGCAGAATTTCCTCGAAGCCATGCGCCGCATTCCGGATCCCTATCTGCGGGAACGCACGGCGGACATCGAGGACGTGGCGCAGCGTGTTCTGCGGAATTTCAGCGAAGACGGCGATACCCGCCCGCAAGGTCCTGACGACTTGCACATTCTGGTGGCCTACGATTTGGCTCCATCAGATACGGCGTCGATGAACCGCAGACACGTCCTCGGATTCGCGACTGAGCAGGGCAGCGTGAACTCGCACACGGCGATTCTGGCGCGGGCTTTCGGCATTCCCGCCGTGGTCGGACTTGAAGGCGCGGTCATCGATGTGATCGCCCTCGCCCCGGCGATTCTCGACGGCTACACGGGGAAACTCATTTTACATCCCACAGCGGAGACGCTCGCACGCTATAAAAGCCTCAGTGACGTCAAAGCCAAGGTCCGCAGTTCGCTCGAAGCGATGCGCGGTGCCGCCACTGCGACGGCGGACGGCAGGGAGCTAACGGTTTCCGCGAACATCGAGCTGGTGGACGATCTGCCTCTGGTGAAACACAGCGGGGCGAAGGGGATCGGTCTCTATCGGACCGAGTTCCTTCTCCTCAACGGAGAGGAAATGCCCGATGAAAAGCGGCAGACCGAGGTTTACACGCGGGTCGCTTCCGAAATGAGGCCGCACACCGTCATCATCCGTACGCTCGATGCGGGCGGTGACAAATTGCCGGTCGAGCCTCTGACAGATCCCGAGCCGAACCCCTTTCTCGGCTGGCGCGGCATCCGTGTTTCGCTGGCACGTCCGGCGATGTTCCGCGAACAGATCCGCGCGGTGCTCCGGGCCAGTGCTTTTGGCAAAGTGGCGGTGATGTTTCCGATGATTTCCGGTCTATCCGAAGTCTGGCGCGGCAAGGAAATGGTCAGGCGCTGCATGGACGAACTCGACAAGGAAGGCATCGCCTTTGATCACGAGCTGCCGGTCGGGATCATGATCGAGGTGCCCGCCGCCGCGATTTGTGCGGACCTGCTGGCACCGGAAGTGGACTTCTTCTCGATCGGCACCAACGACCTCATTCAATACACCGTCGCTGCAGACCGTGTGAATCCTCACGTCGCGGAACTCTATCGGCCGACCCATCCGGCGGTCATTCGTCTGATCAAACGCACGATCGACGCTGCGACCGACAACGGCATCTGGACCGGCATCTGCGGTGAAATGGCGGGCGACATCCGTCTCACGCCTTTGCTCATCGGCCTCGGAGTCGAGGAGCTGTCAGTCGGCCCTCAGCAGGTGCCGCGGGTCGGTCATGCGATCCGCTCGCTGAGCTATGCCGAGTGCGCGGCGATGTCGGACGAGGCGCTGCGGCACACCCGTAGCCAGGGAATTCTCGATCTTTCAATGGCGCTGGCCCGCAAGCATTACGCGAATCTGTTGGACTGAGATCACTGCTGCTGTTTTTTCTCCGCTTCGGACCATTCGAAGACCGGCAGTTTCCCGCGATCCAGCGATTTCAAATGCGGCTCGTCCTTGCGTGCCGGATCATCGGCGCGGCGGTATTGCCAGTTGTTGTCGCCGAAGACCTCGGCGCAGAGTTTCGCGACGTCGGGATCGTATTCCTTGAGCTCCTCGCGGGTGTTCACATGGTTGTGGATCGCGTCGTTCTCGCGGTTGGTGCCGAACCACGATTGCACGGCCTCCGCCCAATATTCCGCATGGTTTTCCGCGGCATAACAGTTTTTCCATTTTCCGGCGGCGAGTGCGGCATCATAGGTTTTCTTCAATCGTGAATCAAACGTGGGATCGGTTTGCTCCAGCCCGATGAGGTGGATGGCGTGCGCGAATTCGTGCACCAGGATGTTCTCCGTGGAATAGGGATCTCCCTTGCAGCAGAGCACGTTTTCCTCCGCACAGCTCACGGAGGGGCGTTCGTGGCTGGCACCCAGCCCCCTGGCGCGGCGGTTCCAGAATTCCTTGGGTGTTAGGTCGGAGTGCTCGGGGATGTCGCATGTCCGCTCGGAGCAGGCCATCACGGTGAGTCGGATGTGTTCCTTCGCCAGCGCCTGCAGGATGTCCTTCCGCGTGGCCAGCATCCCACGGACGATCACCGCGGCTTCTGAAACGGCGGCATCGTTCACCTTTTCCGATGCCACGATGGGGAAGCCTTCGACGAACAGGCATTTGTGATAGAACGGCGCGAGCTTGAATTCGCTCCTGACCGTATCGGGGATCAGAGAAACCTTGTCATCGGCGGACGCGATACCGCACAGGAAATGGAGCGCGAGGGAAATCAGCAGTGCGGTTCGCATTCCCCATTCTCCTTCAATGGCGGGTAGCCGCAAGTCGGCAGACGCCCCCTTTTATGTGGGGTGAACCGCTTCGGGCGAGACTGTCGGTTTCCGCATGCTCAGCCTGCGGAGACGGCATTATGCGCGCCCGGGAAATCCGCTATGGTCTTTTCCATGACCTCACACCTCAATCTGAACATCCGCCGCGCCAGCGACCGTGGCCATGCCGGACACGGCTGGTTGGACAGTTGGCACACTTTCTCCTTCGCCGACTATTATGACCCGGCACACATGGGCTTCCGCTCGCTGCGCGTGATCAACGACGACCGGATCGCTCCGTCCGGCGGCTTCCCTACCCACCCGCACCGAGACATGGAAATCTTCTCCTACCTCCTCGCCGGCAGCCTTGCCCACGAGGACTCCATGGGAAACAAGCGCGTGCTCCAGCCCGGTGAAATCCAGCTCATGCGCGCTGGTTCCGGTGTCCGCCACTCGGAATACAACCCTTCCTCGCAGGAAGCCGCGCACCTCCTCCAGATCTGGATCACCCCGGACACCCGCGGCCTCAAGCCCGCCTACACCGAGTGGACTCCTGAAGCGGGCCGCGAGAACGATCCGAAGACTCTCGTGATTTCCTCCGACGGCCGCGAAGGCTCGGCAACCATCGCCCAGGACGCTTCGATCTATCTGCTCAAGCCCGCGGCTGGAACCACAGTGCAACACAAACTCCTTCCCGGCCGCGGTCTCTGGCTGCACGTCGCGAAAGGCGCGCTCAGCATCGGCGGCGTCCAGCTCGTTGCCGGTGACGCGGTTTCCCTCGAAGAACCCGCCCTCATCGAAATCACCGCCGATCAGGAAAATACCGAAGCAATTCTCTTTGACCTCAAGTAAATCCGACTCTCTCTATAACACATCATCCGACAAATATCATGAAACCAACCTATATCGCCATCATCCTCGCCGCCCCTGTGTTCTTCGTCTCCTGTGAGAATCCGGCCGACAAGACCGCCAAGGCCAAAGTCTCCGACAGCGTCGAAAAGACCGGAACCGTCAAGGCCGGCGGCACGAAGTATGTCTTCACGCCCGAGTCCCAAGTGAACTTCGTGGGCTCCAAGATCACCGGCAGCCACCACGGCGGCTTCAAGACCTTCAGCGGATATTTCACCATCAAGGACGGCGTTCCTGTTGGAAACGATCACAAGGTGGTCATCGACATGAAGTCCACTTTCGCCGACAACGAGAAGCTCACCGGCCACCTCAAGAGCCCGGATTTCTTCGACGTGGAGAAATTCCAACAGTCCACCTTCGACGTTACTGAAATCACCAAGACCTCGGACACCGCCTACTCCGTTTCCGGAAATTTCACCCTCCACGGGAAAACGAAGAACATCAGCTTCCCCGCAACGGTCAGCCAGAATGGCGACACGGTGAAGATCGACTCCACCTTCAACATCAACCGCAAGGACTTTGATATTGTCTATGCGGGCAAAGCGGATGATCTCATTCGTGACGAGGTCGTCATCGAGCTGAAGCTGCAAGCCAAGCCCGGAGCCTGATACTTCAAACCAACACGATCATGTCAGATCCACTTTTCCAACCGCTCAAAGCCGGGGCGTTCACTTTCCCCAATCGCATCGTGATGGCTCCGCTCACCCGGACCCGCGCGTCCGCCGGGCGGGTGCCGAACGCGATGATGGCCGAGTATTACACCCAGCGCGCCGCGTTCGGGTTCATCCTGACCGAAGCGACCTCGATCTCGCCGCAGGGAGTCGGCTACCCTAACACACCCGGCATCTGGTCCGCCGAGCAGGTGGAAGGGTGGAAGCTGGTGACCAAGTCCGTGCACGACGCGGGCGGACAGATCCTGCTCCAGCTTTGGCATGTCGGCCGCATTTCGGATCCGGTCTATCTGGATGGCGGACTGCCGGTCGGACCGAGTGCGATCGCGGCGGAAGGACACGTCAGCCTGATCCGGCCTCTGAAAAGCTTCGTCACTCCGCGCGCTCTTGATCTGGAGGAAATCCCCGGAATCATCGAGGACTACCGCCGCGCGGCGGAAAACGCCAGGGCGGCAGGATTCGACGGTGTGGAGATCCACGGTGCTAACGGATACTTGCTCGACCAGTTCCTCCAGGACTCTTCGAACCAGCGCACGGACGAATACGGCGGCGCGATCGAGAACCGCGCCCGCCTCATGCTGGAAGTCACCGATGCGGTCATCTCAGTCTGGGGTGCCGACCGTGTGGGCATGCATCTCGCTCCCCGGGGAGACGCCCATGGAGTAGGCGATTCGAACATCTCTTCGGTTTTCCATCATGTCGCCAGTGAGCTTGGAAAACGCGGGATCGCCTTCATCTGCGCCCGCGAGTCTTTCGACAAGCCTGCGCTCGGACCTTCACTGAAGGACTCCTTCGGCGGTGTTTACATCGCCAACGAAAGCTTCACCGCCGATGCCGCACGTGAGGCGATTCTATCAGGAAAAATCGACGCCGTGGCATGGGGCAAGGCCTCCATCGCAAATCCGGATCTGGTGGAACGCTTCAGAACCGGAGCACCATTGAACGATCCCGATCCGTCGACCTTTTATGGCGACGGGCCGGCCGGCTACATCGACTATCCCTCCCTCGAAAACGCAAACGCCTGAACCATCATGACACATCCACGCCTACTCGCCTTCAGCGGCAGCCTTCGTGCCGCTTCCTATAACCAGAAACTCGTCACCCTTGCCGCCAACGCCGCGCGTGATGCGGGAGCCGACGTCACCCTGATCTCACTGCGGGATTTCCGCATGCCCTTGTTCGACGAGGACCTCGAAACCGAAGAAGGCATGCCGGAAGCCGCGCAAAAACTCAAGGAACTCTTCGCCTCGCACGACGGTCTCATCATCGCCTCTCCGGAATATAACAGCACCATCACGGCGGCATTGAAGAATGCAATCGACTGGGTTTCCCGCGCCACTTCGGAGGATGAGAAACCATTGTCGGTCCTGAGCGGCAAGACCGCTGCAATCCTCTCCGCATCGCCGGGCGGATACGGTGGCGCACGCAGCCTGGTGCAACTCCGTCCGTTTCTGGAAAACATCCACATCAAGGTGTTGCCCGACCAGGTTTCGGTTCCCAAGGCTTACGAGGCATTCACCGAAGACGGACAACTGGTCGATCCGGAACAAGCAGCCGCAGTCAAGGCTCTCGGTGAGAAGCTGGTCGCCAGTTTCGCCTGATCCTTCCAAACTGTTGGAGAAATTCCCATCGCGCGGAGCGTGCCATGCGCGCATGCTCCGCGCATGACTGCATCGAAAGAGGACACGCATCTCAAGTCCATCGGCTACCTGTTGTGGATCTTCGGCTTCACCGGAGCGCACCGGTTTTATTACGGCAAGCCGGTCAGCGGAGCGATCTGGTTCTTTACGGGAGGTTTGTTAGGTGTCGGCTGGCTTATTGACCTTTTCCTGATTCCCGGCATGTATCTGAAAGCGAACCGTCGCTTCGCGTCGGGAACTTACGATTACTCACTGGCGTGGATTCTCCAGACCTTCCTCGGGCTTTTCGGAATCCACCGCTTTTACCTGGGCAAGATCGGAACCGGCCTGCTCTGGCTCCTGACCGGTGGCTTGCTGGGCATCGGCTGGCTCTATGATTTCTGCACGCTCAACGAACAGGTCGACGAGCGGAACCGCTCCTAATCCAACATCGCGAGCAGCGCCGCAGGATTATCCGCGAGTTGTTCTGCTCCGGCTGCGATCAGACGTTCGCGATCATGAAATCCCCAAGTCACCGCGATCGCCTCCATCCCGGCGTTGCGGGCGGTTTCCAAATCCATCGTCGAATCTCCAATCACCGTGCACTCCTCGGGAAGTAGCCCGAACAAGTTGGCGATCTCCAAGGCCCCCGCGGGATCCGGCTTGTGAGGAATGCCCGGAAGCTGTCCCAACACGACCTTGAAATCGATGCTGGGGAAAACCTGCGTCACGATCGTCGAAGTGAACGGATGCGGTTTGTTCGACAGCACGGCGAGCGGGTTACCCTTCGCCTGAAGCGTCTCCAACAGCCAGGTGATTGCATCGTAGGGAAACGTGCCGTCCGGCCAGGTGACATCGTAGTCGGCCTTGAAACTGTTTTCCAAGCGGTCCAGCAACGCCTCATCCGCATCTTTGGGCGCCGCGCGGGTGATCAGGATGCGTGCGCCGTTTCCGACGAATCCCCGCACGGCCTCCAGCGGGTGCGTGGGCAGGCCGGCTTCCGCCAGAGCGTGATTCAAGGATGCCGCGATTCCTAGCAGCGAATCCACCAGCGTTCCATCAAGATCGAATATCAGCCCTTTTAGCACGCGGAGAATCTGTGGTGGCGACCTGCGACAGGAAAGCGATTAGTGATCAGCAAGGCGTCGATGCTCGGCGCAGGCGGTCCATGATCGCCACACCGAGGCCGGTCTCGCTGACCGGCTCGGCGATGATGGCGTCCAGCCCTGCCTCATCCATCAGACGCATCACGAAAAACAAGCGGATTGCCGCCTCGGCGAGCTTGCCGCTGCCGGGACTGAGCGACTCGATGATCTCCCAATCGTGAAGTGCGACGTATGGGCTGTCGTCCTCTCCGGTGTAGCTGAGAAGTCCGTATCGTTTTCCCTCCTCGGGTTTGAAATCCTCAGGCTTCTCCAACAGATAGAGCGGCGTCAGCGGAGCGTAGTGGCTGTCCAACTGCCCGGGCGCCTGCGGGGCATCCTGAGCAACCGGCCGGACTTTTTCGACTCTGCCGAATTCCTGGAGCTGCTCCTTGGTGATCGGCCCGGCGCGATGCAGGCGGAAAACCGGCTTCTTTCCTTCGCGCGGTTCGACGGAAATGATCGTGCTCTCGACGCCTTCCGCACAAGCCCCGGCATCCACGATCAGCGGAATCCGACCCTCCAACTCCTTCATCACCGCAGACGCAGACGTCGGAGAAATCCGTCCGAAACGGTTCGCACTCGGCGCGGCGATCGGATGGCCGAGCTCCTTGTTCACCGCACGGAAAACCGGATGTGCGCTTTGGCGGACGGCCACCGTTGGCAGCCCGCTGGTGACGAGATCCGGGACGTCGGGGTGCTTCGGCAGGATGAGGGTGAGCGGCCCCGGCCAGAACGCGGCAATCAGCTTGTTGACCGTTTCCTCGATTTCAGGCGGCACGATCGCCACGTTTTTCAAATCCCCGCGCGAGGCGATGTGGACGATTAGCGGATCGAAAGACGGCCGCTCCTTGGCAGCGAACACCTTGGCAACCGCTTCAGGATTAAAGGCATCCGCGGCGAGACCATAAACCGTCTCGGTCGGGAGTGCGACAATTTCACCGGCACGCAGCAAGGCGCTGGCCTCGCTCACGGCTTCTTTCATCTCGTCGTCGGCTACTTGCAGGATTCGGGTCTCGGACACGCGGAAGTTTGTGCAGACCCCGCGGCGGCTGGCGAATCCAGAATTTTCGAAAACGTGCCGCGATTTTTCACGAGCACGACTCCAGCCATGTCCTCCAGCCGCCGTGAGCGGTGATTTCCTCCGCGCCGACCGTCGCCCGCGGCTCCGCGATGAAACCGGAAACCTCTTCTCCACTTTCGAGCAGCACCTTGCCGATGCCGAGTGGGGCGGGGATTTTCGAAACGAAATCGCCGAACTCCGCGGGGGAAAGTTCCCATACCTCCACGGCGATCGCCGCGCCTTCCGCTTCGTCGCGGACCAGTGCCGGGCGCGCTGGAATCTTGCCGGCCGCAGGCATTGCGAACATCCGGTAAACCGGCGCCGTCCGTGTCGTTTCGCGGAGCACCGCATTCCGATCCGTGAGCTGCCAGTGTAGGGCAAGTCCCTCCATGTGCGCGCCGCAGACCAGCACCGGGATGCTTTCCCTTACTGGAGTTTTCGTTCCGTAGTCCTCCCCGCAGAAACGTCCCGCCATTCCTAACAGTGCCGCGTCCCAGCCAGCCGGTGCCGCCAGGGTGACTCCCCACGGTGCGCGGCCGGATCTCGCCCGTCCCACCGGCATCGCCACGGCCGATAGGTCGAGCAGGTTCATGAAATTCGTGTAACGGCCGAGCACGGAGTTCGTGGCGATCGGATCGGCGAGGTTCTCCGCCACCGTGTAGAGCCTTGGCGTGGTCGGCAACAGAAGCACGTCGATCTGCTCCCAGACCGCCTCCGCCTCGCGAGCGAACCCGCGCAGCCGGTATTGCGCCTTGAACGTTGCCACCGCGTCCCAGCCCTTCGATCCTTCGAGAATCTTCTTCGTCACTGGAAACACCGCGTCGGGATGTTTCTCCACGAAATCTCCAACAGCCGCCCAGCGCTCGGCCACCCACGGGCCTTCGTATAACAGTTTTGCGGCTTCGGTGAAAGGCGTGAGATCGATCTCCACCGCCACTCCGCCGATTGCTTCGAGCCTATTGCGCGCCTCCGCGAACAAGCCCGGTGTGTCGGGGTCGCCTGAAAAATCCGGATCGCGGGGCACTCCGAAACGGAAGGTTTCCTCGAACGCCTGAGACTCGCCGACTTCACGGGCGAACGGATCCGCCGTGTCGAAAACACTCAGCACCTCAGCTACCAGAGCAGCGTCTGCGGTGTCATTGGCGAAAACCGATACACAATCGAGCGAACGGCACGCGGGGACCATGCCCCGGTTGCTCAGCAGACCGCGCGTCGGCTTCCAGCCGATCAGTTCCTGGAATGCCGCTGGCACGCGGCCCGATCCGGCGGTGTCCGTTCCTAACGAAAATGCACACAGCCCGGCGGCGACCGCCGTGGCGCTGCCCGAACTCGATCCACCCGGCAGGAACTCCGCGTCGATCGCGTTTCTCGGAATTCCATAGGGCGAACGGGTTCCAACAAGTCCGGTGGCGAACTGATCGAGGTTTCCCTTGCCAATTGGAATGGCTCCGGCCTCGCGCAAGAGCCTGACCACTTCGGCATCCTTCTCCGGTAGATAGGAAAATTCCGG
>JBDSNC010000047.1:0-20482 GCA_039915545.1 Luteolibacter sp. | reverse complement strand
AGGTGCCGCTGAGCAGGAAAATCGGCAGGAAGACGATGCAGATGGAAATGGTGGAGACGAACTCGGGGAACGCCACTTCCCGCGCGCCATCGACGATCGCCTGGTGCACGTCCTTCCCGAGGGCGATCTGACGCTTGATGTTCTCGATTTCCACCAGCGAGTTGTCCACCAGGATGCCGATGGCGAGCGCGAGTCCGCCGAGCGTCATCAGGTTGAAGGTGGCTCCTGTCAGATAGAGACCGAGGATGGAGCACAGAAGCGCAAGCGGGATGGACGTGAGGACGATGACTGTGGAGCGCCACGAGCCGAGAAACAGCAGGACGACCAGCGCGACGAGTCCGCCGACGAGGAGGATTTCATGCTCCACGCCATTCACGGCGGCGCGGACGAAGATGGATTGGTCGAAAATCGGCTCGATGTTCATGCCGGGAGGAGCTGAGGCGCGGAGTTCCGGGAGGCGGGCGCGGATGCCGTCGATGATGTCCACGGTGGAGGCGCTGCCGAGTTTCAGAATGGAAACCATCACGGCGTTCTGGCCGTTGAGGCGGGCGATGTTAGTGGCGATGGCCTCGCCGTCACGGACGTTCGCGACGTCGCGCAGCAGGATCATTTTTCCGTCCACCGAACGCAGCGGGATGTCGAGGAAGCCCTGGATGTTTTCCGGGCTGGCATTGATTTCCACCGGCAGTTCGCGGCCACCTTCGCGGATGGTGCCGGACGGGAGCGTGAGGTTTTGTCGGCTGACGGCGGCGCTGACTTCGGTAGCGGAAATCGAAAAGGCGTTGAGTGCGTCCGGGTTCAGATCGACCATGACCTGCCGCGCCGCGCCGCCGTAGGGGAGGGAAATCCGCATGCCGGGGATGCTCTGGAGCTGGCTGCGCAGGGCGAGGCGTGAGTAATCGTAAAGCTGGCCGCTGGTCATCGTGTCGGACGACATGACGAGCTGGATGATCGGCACGCTCGATGGGCTGGTGCGTACGATCAGCGGCGGCGTGGTGCCGGTGGGCATGCGGCGGAGGATGGTCTGGGAAACGCCGGTGGCCTGTGACATCGCGGTGTTGATGTTCACGAAGGGCTGGAACTTCAGCTTCACCAGCGCGATGCCGTTCGAGGTCTCGGACCGGACTTCGAGCAGGTCATCGACGTTGTTGAGCGTGATGATTTCGGAAAACGAGGTGATTTTCGACGCCATTTCCGCCGCGTTCAGGCCGCCGTAGCTCCAGACGAGGGTGATTTCCGGACTCTCCACGCGGGGCAGGATGTCGGTGGACATGCGTTTGCCCGACATGATGCCGAAGAGCAGGATCAGAATGGCGAGAACCCCGATGGTGTATTTGTAACGAAGGGCGAAAAGGACAATCCACATGGCAAAGGGGAGCTGAAACGGCGGGAATGCTCTACGTAGCACGGAAGGCGGACTTGGCAAAAGTTAGATCGCCGGTGGTTTGCCAAATTCCGATGGCGTGGCTTTTTTTCCATCCATGACCGAAAAATCCGTCATCCACCGCATCCGGGAAACTCGCGCGGGGGCCATCCGGTCGCGGAGGTCTACGAACGGGCGGTTGGAAAATGAGCCGGAGATCGGAAGCCGGAATGGTTTGTTCCACCGGAGGAATGCGGATATGACTCGCCGTGACACTACCCCACTAATCTTATGAGCATCGCATGGGACATCCTTCAGCACTATCAGATCGAAAAAGCCAGGACGGCGGCGGACCTCGCTTCCCTCAAGGTGGACAAGCTTTCCGCCGGCAGGGACAACACGAAGCAGGAGCTTGAGGAGCTGACGCTTGCCTGCCAGGCGATGTGGGAACTTCTGCGGGACCACATCGGTTTCACGGATGAACATTTGAAAGCAAAGATTCTGGAAGTGGACGCACGCGATGGAGTGGTGGACGGGAAGATCGGTGCGGAGGTGATTGATTGCCCGCACTGTGGTCAGAAGGCGAGTACGACGAAGCCGAACTGCATGTATTGCGGCCATCGCCTGCCAAGCCGCCACGTGATGAAATGACGGTGGTTAGTTCGCCAGCAGATCTGCCACGACCATCCGATGATCGCTGCTGCGGATGGTGACGGCACAACAGCGGACTGGTGTGAAATGGCGCGTGGCGTAGATGTGATCGATGCGCAGGATGGGGAAACGGCGCTGGAAGGTGTCGCCCCAGCCGGTGCCGGCGCTGGCGAAGGTATCGACAAAATCGCGGGCGAGCTGGCGATGCACGACGTCGGAAGCAGGGGCGTTGAAATCGCCGCCGAGGATGGTCGCCGTCGGAAACGTCGTGGTTTGTTCGAGGATATTGCGGGTGAGTGCGAGTTCCTGTTCCCGCAGGATGCGGTTGGTGCGGTGATCGTGCCAGGCGGTGCGCTCCCAGAAACGAAGGTCGGTGGCGGCGGTGCGGAGGTGGACGTTGACGACTTCGATGGACAGCCCGGAGTCCGTTAGGATGGTGACCTGATGGTCGCGCTGGGTGGGATTGCGGATCTCGCGCTTGATCTGCCAGCGGGTGACGATGGCATTGGTGTCATGGGCGCGGTAATCACCCCGGCCACCGAAGAGCACATCCGCGATCTGCCGGACCTGCGGGGCGGAAATATCCTGGAGTAGCACGATGTCCGGCTGCCACGCTGCGATTTCCTTGGCCGGATTGCCGTCGCCATACATGAAAAACGAGCAGTTCAGCGTGGCGACGCGGATGAGCGGTTTGCCTTCATATTTCAACGCAGGCCCCGGGAGTGGAGCGGATTTTCCGAAATTCGCCAGCACCCGCGCCTCGTCCGCACCGACTAACAAAGTAACCGCCCACACGGCAGTCATGACCAGCGAGAGCGAAGCCCGCAGGAAATAGTAAGCGACGGTGGATAGAAAAAGTCCGACACCGCCCCAGATCCAGATCGGCATCACGGTGTAGGCCGCGAAACGGTCCGGCTGCCGCGCGAAGCAGTAAACGGTGAATATGTGCAGGAGCAACGAGAGCCCCACGAGAATCCATCCCAAACGGCGGCGGAACATGGTGAGGGAGTTGCGGGTGTGGGGGGGATTTGAAATTTGAGATCTCAAATTTGAGATTTCACATTCCCGGAATGCCGAGGCCGCCGGTGAGTTTTTTCATCTCCGCCGCGGACTTTTCCTTGCCCTTGGCGATGGCTTCCTGGACGCCCTTGAGCACGAGTTCTTCGAGGAACTCCGCGTCGGAGGGATCGATCACGGAAGGGTCGATCTTGATGGAAAGCACGTCGCCCGCACAGGTGGCGATGACGTTCACCTTGCCGCCGCCGACGGAGGCATCGACGGTCTGGATGGCGAGTTCTTCTTGTTTCGCAGCGAGCCCGGCCTGCATCTGCTGGGCTTGTTTCATGAGTTTCTGGATATTCATAGGGAGTTGGTTGGTTGAAGGTTTTCGGTTTTAGGAAAGCAATCAGACGGCGCGGTGCCAGGTTTCTGCAATTGGTTCGCCGCAAAAATAGACGAAATGAAGGATTCGTCGATGCTTTGGTTCGGTGGCTTGGGATGAGGCGTGAAGAATGAGCGGCCGCATCAGGAGGGCTTCGCCTTTTTTCGCAAGGCAGGTCGTTTCGCCGTGGCGGGAGAGGTAGTCTGGAATCTCAGCGGATTTGATGATTCCGATGCGGTGGGTTCCTGGTGAGATACGCAGCGGACCGTTGGTTTCATCGCAATCGTCGAGATGAAGGCGGACCGCGAGCAGCTGTTTCAAAATTGCTTCGGGAGGTCTGGAGTAGTGGATGCCGTCCTTGATGCTGGGGAGATCGAAGCCGTTGGTGGAAACTTTGGCTGCAAAGGGAAACATCAGATCCTGATGCCACGCGACTTTCCAGTTGGTGGCGGCGGTTTTATCGAATGCGATGGCCTGGATCGCCAGCGCATCATGAGGGAGATGATTTTGAGTTGATAGTCCGCGTTTGAGTTCGATGGCCGCTTCCCGGACGATTTTGTGATCGAGCAAACAGCGTTCACCGGCGGAGTTTTTGTCAAAAAGGGTGTTTCGAAGCGCGTTCAGGCCGTCTTCATGAATCGCTGTCGGAACGATGCAATAGCCGTGGTCCTCCAGATTCATCTGCCAAGGGATCGTTTCAATTCGTCGAAAGTCATGCACGTGGACGGATCCGCATCCATTTCCGCGCTGCGGCGCATGGACTCGGCGACTCCGTCATCGTCATCGTCGAATCCGGGGGAAGGAAGAGAATGGAGAAGACGGGTCGCGAGTTTGGCGCGATCCGGGACGGAGAGCCGCATCGCCTGTAACTCGATATCAGATAGGCTGTTCATTGATTTGATTCAGCAGAAATTGATACGAAATCAGTGTTCTCTCGCTTCGCGAATCGAACTGGCGGAATGAATTCCGCGGTCCAGTTAGGAGAGGACCTTGCCGGCGAATTTTTCGAGGGCGGCCTTGATGAGCGGGTCGCTGTGGAAGGTGTCGTCGACGGGTGGGGCGGGCGGAGGAGTGGCGGGTTTGGCTTCCTCGGCGGGCTTTTCGTTTTTCCAAGGAGGCGGCTCGGGAGTTGGCATTTCGCTGACTTCCGGGGCGGCGTCGATGAGTGAATCGAAACTGGCGAAGCCACCGCCAGCAGGGCGGGGGGCTGGCTTTTCCGCAGGGGGCGCGGGTTTGGGATCGATGACTGCGGCGACGGGCTCTGGCGGCGGTGTCGGCGCGGGCGCTGGGATTGCTGCGGCGGGTTCGGGAGCCGGGGTGGGTTCTGGTTTTGCGGTGGCGGGGGCAGCAGCCTGAGACTCGCCGGCTGAAGCCAGCGCTCCGGTGGGGACGAAATCGGCTCCGCGGGTGAGGACCTTGATGACGTCGGTGATGCGGACCTCGCTCAGCGACTGGATGGCCTTGATGACACCGAGTTCGAAATGAAGGCGCTTGTTGGTGGCCCATTTCATGCGGCCTTCCGTTTCGGCGAAGACGTCGATGGCGGCGAGGATGCGATCCGGCGGGTATTCGTTGGCGGAGGAAAGCAGCGCTTCCCACAGGTGTTTCGGAATGCCGTCGCCGTCGGCTGAGGGATCGAGCTTGGCGACGAGCAGGGCGCGCAGGCAGCCGATGAGCTCGCCGAGAAGCTGGGAGAGCTCGCGGCCGCTTTCTGCTTCCTTCTGGATGAGTGAGAGGGCGGCGGGGTTGTCGCGGGCTAACAAGGTTTGCGTGAGCGAGGCGACTTTTTCCCGTGAGGTGAAGCCGAAGACGTCGAGCACGTTGGCTTCGTTGATGCTGTCGCCGCAGAAGGAGACGAGCTGGTCGAGCATCGACTGGGCGTCGCGCATGCCGCCGTCGGCCCCCTTGGCGATGGCCCAGGCGGCGGTTTCATCGAGGGCGATGCTTTCTTCCTTCGCGATGTGGAGGAGGTGGGCGGCGATCGTTTCCGTGGGAATCGGGCGCAGGTCGAAGCGCTGGCAGCGGGAGAGAATGGTGGGGAGAATCTTGTTCGCCTCGGTGGTGGCGAAGATGAATTTCACATGCGGCGGCGGTTCTTCGAGCGTCTTGAGCAGCGCGTTGAAGGCGGCGTTCGAGAGCATGTGGACCTCGTCGATGTAGAAGATCTTGAACTGCCCGCGCGCTGGGGCGAAACGGACGGATTCGCGGAGATCGCGGACCTGTTCGACGCCGTTGTTGGAGGCACCGTCGATTTCGAGCACGTCGAGCGAACGACCTTCGGCGATTTCCACGCAGACGTCCTCATCGGGATCGAAATCCGCCTTCGGGCCGTTGGTGCAATTGAGCGCTTTCGCAAGAATCCGCGCGGTGGAGGTCTTGCCGGTGCCCCGGGGGCCGACGAAAAGATAGGCGTGGGCCAGGCGCTTTTGGGCGATGGCGTTGCGTAGGGTCCTCACGACGTGGTCCTGTCCGAGGACGTCGTCGAAGGTTTTGGGTCGGTATTTGCGGGCGAAGACCTGATAACTCATTTGACGTGGATTGATTATAAGTGACTTATAAAAGTGAATTTTATTTTACACCACTTGTTACACCGGTTGGTGCTGATTTTTTGAGGTTTTTTTCCTCGTTTTCCAGCTCTGCCAGCTGCCTTTCGAGTGCCAAATTCTCAGCCTCCCTCACTTTGCGTGACTTCGCTTGCTGCTCGGGTGTACCATACAAAGCCTGTTGAAATTGTTTGGCTGCTTCTTTCCCTGCTTCCCTCCCCGCTTGCCGTCCCATTTCACGAGACAGGAAGATTAAGCCGATCACGCCCAACACGAGAGCAAAAAGAAGCGCCAACATTTTCATGTTGGCGTTCTAGGCTGCGGGTCGGAGGTCTGACGAGAGGAAAATCAAGCGCTCGCAGCTTGGGAAAAGCTGAATGTTCCACTGAGCCGCACGACTTTCGGGTCTTTGCGGAGTGCCTTGGCTGGTTTTTTCTTTGCCTTGATAAGGGAAAGGGCGGCCCGCTCGCCAAGCTTCTCGGATTGGATTTTTGTGACGAAAGCGGTTTGTTCCTTCTCAGGAAGCTTGACCATGGCGTTGGCTGTGTTGAGGGAAATCTTGCGTTGACGAACGGCTTCCTGAGTGGTCGCGCCAAGCTTGAGAAGAGTGAGATGACGATAGACGAAATCCCGCTTGCAACCGAGAGCTTCCACGAGATCGGTGCAACTCATGCCTGTCTGGGAGACGATGGCGAGGGTCTCCGCGCATTCCATGGGGTTGCTGACCCGCAGGAACTCCCGTGCCTGCACCAGTTCCACAAGCTGCGGGTGGGGAAGCGCGTGAGCTGCCGTGGCGCCTTGGAGGAGCCGCTTCTCGCAGTCGATGAAATATTGACGCGCAAGCTTGCCGTGATGCGTTCGTTCCACCATGGAAAGCTCTTTCGCCATGTCCAGGGTGATGTGGTATTCCTTGGAAGCACCTCGGTTCCCGCTCGCCGAAATTGGCGAGCGGGATTCGACCGTGAAATCACGACCCTCTGCGAAGCTGTATTGCTTGATCCGTTCTTTGATCCAATTGGAAAAATCCCTGCCGACGCAGAGGAATTCGTGAAGGTCGCGAGCGTTGACGGTGCGGACGCCTGCGTTTTCCTGGATGGTGATGATTTCGAAGCTCATGAGGGGAAAGCAAGTTTGATGAAGGTTTCGATTTTTGCGCGGGTGAAGGATTCGAGTTCCTCGGGGGTGCCGACGAACTTGGCGGGATTAAGGTCTTCGCGAGGTTCCAAGGCGGAGAGCGCGGGTCCGATGCGGATGTGAGCGGTGATGTGCCAGTTGTGCTGGGTGACGGTGCCGATGAAGGTGAGATCCGCCAGTAAGCGCTTCCCGTCTTTGGGGATCTCCAGCATGATGGTGCTGACGATCCATGAGCCGATAGTATCGCCGCCGCGCTCTTCTTCCGAATGGGTGACATGAGCAGGAATTTTCTCTGCCTCCAAGTCAGCAGCGGCTCGTTTCATGATGGGAAGCGTCCGCTCTGCCATGAGTCTGCGGAGGGCGGTTTTTTGACCGAGGTAGCATGCGTCCGTGCCTTGTCGCAGCTTTTCTTGTGCCGTTTCTTCCGCTTGGATGCGGGCGCGGTGCATGTCGATTATCTTTCCGATGTTCAGACTGTCGTCGGGATCCTGGGGTTGCGTGTTCATTTTTGGAATTGTTTGGGGACGATAGGTTGTGGTAGGAGCGGGAATGAGCAAAGAGGATGAGGAAGCTTGGGAAACGGTTTGGAGGATGAGTCGGAGCACCGATTCGGGAGTTCAGGAGGGAGGGGGATTGCTTTTTCTTCTGCTAACGGCACTGAAAATGATTTTGTGGGCTGCGCTTTTCTTTCGCTGGCTGAAGAAGAAATTTCGCCGGGAATTAGAGTGAAGGTTGTGTGAAATCCGGGTGAAGCGGGGGAAACCGCTAGGAAAGAGCTTTGCCTATCTGCTAGGATGCCAACGGCGGAAGAGGGAGGGATGGAATGGGATCACTTTCCATCAGCGACTTTGGATTGCGGGGGCTCTTCCGCGACGGAACTGAGTTTCTGGCGGTTTTTGAGAGCGAGCCATTCGTCGGCGGCTTTGTTGAGCTCTTGGATGGCCCATGCCTTGAGATTCTGGTGGGCGAAATCCGCGGCCTCGCAGTAGCGAGTCATGCGCTCGGGCTCGACCTCGATGGTGAGTCGGTCGGGAAGGGGGAGTTCGCCGGCGGGTTTGAGTTCTGCGGATTCTTCTTTCTCGATCGCGTCGGAGAGGGCCTTGGCGAGAAGTTTGGTTCGTTTGTAGTCCGGCGCGTTAGGAGCGAGGGCGACCCGGATGGAATCGGGGGATCTTCCTGTTACTTCCGCGAGCCAAGCCCGGTTCTTACCGATTTCTTTTAAGCGTTTGTCGATGTCTTCGAATGCAATCACGGCGTGAGAATGCCTCACAACGAGTAAAAAGCTACTTTATTTTCCAAAAGGAGAAAAAAGATCTTGAAAAGGGAGAAATAAGATACGATTCTTCCGTCATGCAAACGCAAGACGCCGCCGCTCCGGTTCCAACGAACCTCCCGGATATCGCTTTGAGCGAGATTCCGGAAACCACGAAGGATTTCCTTCTGGCTCACAGCGCTTCCGGAAAATCGATCCCGGAAGTGATTCTCGATGTGCTCGACCGCGCTGCCACGGACGCCGGTTTCCCGAACCACGGACCGAGCAAAGCCGCCTGATTTCCAACCCCCAACCAGATCCCCGCCATGGGCAAACACCTTAAACAATCGATCGCTGCTGTTTCCGCCTCAGTGGATGCTACCAATGAGCATTTCGACAAGGAAATCGAAGCTCTTACCGCGCGCTTTCAAGCGTACGACGAAAAACTAGCCCATCTGGAAAGCCGGCTGGACGCGACTATCAAGATGCAGAACCTGCTCTTGGAGGCCCACGGGATGGAGGACGTGCTTTTACACGATTTCACCGCCCAGGAGCTTAAGGATGCCAATGGCTTCCTCACCGCTTATCTGGGACGGCGGGGTGCCATCCGCCATCTGGATCTCGAGATTATTCTCACGCGGATCAAGACGAGTCACGGAGGCAATGGCAGCGGGATTGATCCAGCGCTCTTTGGGACCGTAAACGCCGTTCCGCTTGGTGTCACGAATGCGGATGAAGCCGGAGAAACCATTCTTGGAAGCCATGAAGCGAACCCTGCCGCCAACAAGGTAGGAGGTCAAGTTTCCGAATCCGAATCCTAACCCACCCCAACCGATCCCCGTCATGAACTCCGCCGATTTCAAAAAATCCTCCGCTCCTCACCCCGATGGCTTCGGGGGAGCGCGGGACGCATCGATCCTCGAATCCTCTCACGGATGGAAATCCGGAATGATGGTGCCCGCTACGATCGAGGTGCAAGCCACGGTCCGGAACAAAGATCTCCTGGTCAGAGCCGGATGGCCCGCGCGCGGTCAGAAGCGCCACACGTTCTATCCCGTGAAGGTCCGTCATGACGAACAGTTCAACCGCCTCCAACTCGCCTGAAGTCATGGGATATATCTACACAGGGACGGTGCGCGGCAGCGGGACATCGTTTTTGATCAAACGATCAAGGGACCTTTTCGAGAGCATTCAGGAAATGCCACCGAGCGTTAAGGTCTTGTTTGGTCTCAAGACCCCGCCCGCCGGCTACCTCGAATACCAGCCTTTCCGCTGCTCTGCCATGACGCGGTTTGACCCGATCTCCCGCGAGCTTCACCGCCGGCTCGATGCCGCCATCGATCGCCGCCGTGCCGCCGCTCTGAGCGAAGGGAGCGCCGAGGACGAAGCGCTTTGGATCATCGAGCGACGGCGCGTCGACAAGCTCACCCTCGCCATCGTCGCCTACGATTCCCGCCCATTCTAACCCATCACCGATCCCCGCTCCCCGCTCCGCATGAACGCCACCGCCGAACATCACACCATGTCTCACAAACTCACTCCCGCCCGTCAAAATGCGATCCTGAGTCATTGCAACTGGACCGGACAAAGCAGCGTCCGCGTGCAATCCACGCTCAAAACCGAGCCGCTGCTGAGATCCGCCGGGGTCAGCCATCCGCGCGCCCTGGAGTGGTATCCGGTGCCGGTGAGACGCGACAACTCCGGTTTCCTGGTGATCGATCACGATGCCGGTAAACACGCACCGCAGAGCGAGGGAAATGACGAACTCTACCAAGCCGGGGGATTGTTCGCCGGGGAGAAGCCCCCAGCGGAAACGATCGAGCAAACCGCCCCGGTAAATTTCCCCAAGGGCTTGCCGTTTTTCGCCGAGCTTCGCGAAACGCTCAATGCCAGGCGTTTTGAAATCACCACCGGACCTCATACCCGCATCCGCGTCGAGATCGTCGCGTTTGAAGACAAGTCGCTTCCCTCGCCCTCCGAGAGCGAGCAGTGGATTCCACAGGAGCCCACCAACACCGAAGTCCACGCAGCAGTCTCCGCCCTCTACATGGCTCGCGAGCTCAGCCACTTCGAAAAAATCTGAAAAGCCATGGCGCGCTCTCCTATCAACAACCCTCTCGCTTTCCCGTGCGAAATCGCGCGGTTCCTCTGCGTGGAAGCTGCGGATGTGGAGACCATGTTCAAATCTGATAAACTGCCATTCCGATCGATCCCGAAGAAGAAGCGGACAGTGAAGCGCGTGCCTCTGCGCGATTTTCACGAGTGGTTGAAAAACCGACCGGGCAATCCCTCCAGGTGCCTCGCCAATTACGAAACGTTCCTCGCCGATTTCAATGCTGCCGTGCGCGGTGCCGTCGCTCCGGATGAAACACCCGCCGAGCATGCCGCTTGAAGCCCGATTTTCCATCCCTGATCCCTAAACCTATGAACACCGTGTTATTTGCTGCCGCCCGCCATAGATCCACTCGAAAGGATTTGCTCAAGCTCATCCGGGAAGTCCATCCCGCGCATCCCTGTCATTTCACTTTCGCCAGCGATCGGGACCGCCGGGAATACGAGCGCGAACTGAAAGGGGAGTTGATCGATCACGTTAGAAACCACCTGGTCATCGTGATTGGCCCTCCTATTTCCGGGAAAACGCAACTCTTGCGAGCACTTATAGAACTGAAACACGGGGCTGATAAGCTGCCGACGTTCACGCCGAGAAATGCAAGTGAGATCGAGAAGTGCCTTGCTTCCGCGACGCTCTCCCAAGCGGACGCCTGTTTTTTCGACAATCTCACCACGCTGAAATGCAGCCAACTCAGCACGCGTGCGACCGCGGAAGATATCTCGTTTCGTCGCATGGGAATGCAGCGCTTTGAAACTGTTCCTAACACGATGCGGATTTATATTACTTGCCCCGTTGGAACGAAAGTGCCCGCCGAACTCGAACGCCGATCCCGGATCATCCGTCTCGCGTCTTACCAAGTCTCTAAATACGCAGCCTAACCCGCTAACTGTCGCAGCGGAGCGACAAAACCTCAATGGCCCGCTTCCGCGATGAAAACTCCCAAGATCCAGAAAGGCTCGATCGTGCCCTCTATCGAAATGTGCAGCGGGACGTTTTTGGAGCGTCCGCCTTCCATGGGCTCAATCCCGCGCAAATGTGCGAGACGCTTGATGAATTCGACGGGGAAGACCATGCCGCGTCCACCAGGAGCGCGCTCCGCTGCGAGATCTTCGCCGGCTTCATCGAGTATCTTTTCGCGGACGGCCCGTCGCCCGCTGCCGTGCAAGCGCGGATTGAAGGCTTTTTCGCTTCGTTTCATCCGGATCTCGCTGCCGCTATCAAAGGAGAGCGGGAATGGGTATCAGCCGGAGTGGTCGAGAAAATCCTCAAGCTGCCAGCTTACGCAGCGCATCTTCGTACCGAAGCGGATGCCGCTACCTCACGCGGAGCGCTTTCCGTATGGGTCGCCGATCTCGAAACCGAGTTTGACCAGGCGTGCGTTTGGGAAACGCTGCATGCGCTCATTCGGTTCATGGTCTCGGAAGGGAAATCCTGGAGGATCGTCACTGCCGTCGCCTACTGCCTCGCCAAGGGTCTCCGCCCGAATGTGCTCGCCGGAATGTCGCTGCATCACATCGCCATCCTCTCCGGTGACAAGGGCCGCGCCACACCCAGCAACCGCGGGAAACGCCTCATTTCGCGCCGGCTCAGCGATGCCGGGGCCAAGGCTACCCACATGCCCTATCAAAAATCCCCCGATGCTGTGAAGAAATACGCAGCGGCTCAGCTCGGAAACAAAAACCGCGCGACAAAGCAAAAGTCCCGAAAATCCAAACGCAAAACCGATCCCCGCAAATGATATCCAATCCCCGATTTCCGAATGAAAACAGCCGACAATGGATGGACCGGATTGCCCGGTGTGCCACGTCCTGCGCTGCCACGATAGAAACGCGCAAGCTGCTGCCACATGAAGTGCCATTGGTGCTTGCCTCGCTTGTGATCGGGCTCTCGGACCTCACGGGAATTGAAACCGATGCAATCCTAGACTTGGTCGCAAAAGCAACCGTGTCATTCAAGGTCGGAACGCCGGACCAAGCTCCTAACTCGATGCCCTCATGAGCTTGGAAACAATCGAAGGTTTTTGGGGATTGCCAACGAATCGATCGAGCAACCGATTTCACTATTTTCTAGCGGATTCGGAATCGTGCCTCTGCGGTAAGTGGACGACTCGTCAAATCATCAATCAGAGGGAGATCCGCCCTGCTTCAAATGCGGTCGATTGCAAATTGTGTGTGGATATCCGCGCCGAGTTGCTTGCGCCGAAACCAAACGTTGAGCCATGTCCTGATTGGACCGTCGAAACCGATCCGATCGAAGGAGTGAATCATCTGCTCTACAAGGGAGTTTCCCAACAGCAAAACCGCACTCCCGCGGGGCTCGCCACGATTAAAGAGCTCGCCGCCCTTTTCAACCGTAACCAGACGGTGCCGAAAAAGCAGAAGTCTCGGTGTGCCGCCGATTCAAAGAATCCGGGAGCATTCACCGCGAAGCGCGCGAAACAGTCACCGGAGCTGCCGCTCGAATCCACGCCGGCGCGCCCTTACGTGAAACAGGATTTTGAATTGCTGCTCACTTACATGGAATCGCTTTTCGATGAAAGCCCGCTCGGGTCCGTCAAGCGTCCGGTCTTTTTCGAGGACGTGGAAACGCACATCGATGTTTCCAGCGAAATCACACTCACCTTTCTCGCCTGGCTCTACCTGGTGAAGCCGAAGCAGCTTCCCTCGATCGTCGATTATCTCGCCTGGGATTCCGGGGAGCACGATCGGGAGCTGCCGCGCCCCGGTGCTCTCGAAAAACTCGAGAACAGCCTCCAGGTCGAACTCGATGCCGACGACTTCACCGCCCTGCTTAAACTCATCCGTTTCATCCATCAACTCCCAACTCCAGAACCTAAAACTACCATGTCCGCCGCCCCTGCCACTGCCGCCCCCGCCGTCGAATCCTTCCCTGCGAGCCACTTCCGCCGCTATCCGAGCAACCGGACGCCGGACGAGGAAGCCATTGCCAAAATCAAAGCGTCCGTCCTGGACGTCGGAATTTTGGTGCCCTTGCTCGGGCGTCTTATCGCCGGGGATCCGCTCATTGAACTCATCGGCGGAGAAACGCGTTGGTGCGCTGCGAAAGCGATCGATCCGGAATTTTCGGTGCCGGTGATCTTGCTGAACATTACCGACAAGGAAGCCGCGAAAATCCATGCTATCGATAATTTCCAGCGCACGGACCTCAATGACATCCAGCAAGCGGAGGAAATTCAAAACATGCTCTCCCATGGATGGGAGATGGAAGATGTTCAGGAGTTTCTCGGAAAGGGGAGGGACTACATCTATTATCGCCTCCGCCTGCTGAAGCTGCCCGCCGAGGGCCGCCAAGCCGTGCTCGATGGAAACCTCTCCATCCTCACCGCTAACAAAATTATTTCGCTTCCCGAGGAAAGCCGCGACGAAGCGATCAAGAGTGTCACCGCGCCCACCCACGCCGCGCGTGCGCTGCCGGAGCGTGAAGCGCTCGCTCTCATTCAGAAAAACTTCATCGAGCCGCTGGAGAAAGCCAAGGAATGGGAAGAGCGCCGCGATCTGCTGGAGAAGGAAAATCCCGGTGCCGAGTGGCTCGAATACCAGGACGCGCGCGAAGCCGCGGGAAAGTATGAGCGCACCGACACCCGCCCGTCCTACGCGGAGCTATCCGATGCAGCGCGGACCGGAGAACTTGTCGTTCCCACTTGGGGAGAACTCGCGAAAAAGCACGGTGCCACGATCTACATCGGTCTCAACTACATGAGCGAAGCCAAGCTGTATGTGGACGAAGAGCCTCTGATCCTCGCCGAGAAAGTCGCCCACGATGACAACCCGGAAGAGTGCATTTTCGCCCATGAAAAAGCCGTGGAGAAAAGCCGCAATGCCGCTGCCAAACGGAAGCAGGAAGACGAGGAATATCGCGAAGCCCTCGCAGCGGAGCGACCGAAGCTCCAAGCGCTCATCCTCTCCCCGGATGGAATCAAACCCGCCGCCCTGGAAAAATTCATCGAATCCAGTTATCTGGAAATTCTCGAATACGGTGTGGAGCTTGACGAGATCGGAGACCTTTTTGAGGTTCCTGCGGATTGCGCTGCCGGCGACGTCCAGAAAGCAGCGCTCAAATACATTCGGAGCAAGTCATTCGGAGTGCTCGAAGGTTTAGGACGCATCCACGCTGCCGCCGCGTTGGATTTTGGAGGAGCCACTTCGTTTCTCACGAGCGCGCTTTTCACGTCCGGAGCCATCAAGAAAGAAGCCTTTCCCGCCAGCTTCATCCTGCACACGACCTATCAGGCGCGGCTCGAAAAGCTCGCCGCTGAAGTTGCAGCCGCTGCCACTCCCGAGGAGGCTGCTGACGCCCGCGCAAGCGAGCTGGACGCCACCAATACCAAAACCGAGGAGGACGCCGCATGAGTGCCAGGACTGAAGAGCATCGACGCGTTTTCGAGGAAGACTGGAGCGCCGAGATCTACCAAACGGGGGGAAATCCGACGCTTGGTGACGACGGCATCCGCCGTTTTACCATTGCGACCGGACCCGAAGCTGATCTCGTCGCAGTCGCCGATCGTGATTTCAGCGGGCTTTCCCATCCGATTCTTGTCGCCTGTTATAGCGACGAGCAATTCGAGGATTTCGTGTGGGAAGAAGCGCTGTTTTGCTCGGAAGTCCGTCGTTTCCGGGGTCCGATCAAAAAACAACCCGTGCCGCCGGAAGGCAAGATCCTGCTCTTGCTGCCGGGTTGGGACATGGATCCCAAGACAAAAGCCGCGGTGGATGACTGGATTTTCGTGCAGGACCGCTACACCTGCAACGTCGCCGGCGCGTTCTACCCGCGCATTCACCGCCCGCTCGCCTGGGGAGTTATTCTCACCGCCTGCGTTGCGTTTTGGGGGCTCGCTGCTTGGATCTATCTCCACTGAAACTAACTAACGGAAAACGAATATCATGCCAGTAATAATTTTAGGGGAACCAGCTCACTATGGATTCGTGCCGAAAGAGTGGAAAGCTCCGGAAGGTTTCAAATGGATCGAAAGTGAGGATGAATTTCTCCGGGCTCACGAGCTTTCGACAGGGAAGCAGTTTTACGTCTGCCATGACAAGGAAACGCCTAACGTTCCCGGAAAGTTTTTGGAGATACCTCCTGCTGAAATCGTGCGAATGTGCCGTAATGGCGATGTCGCGGACGAGAGAGAAGCCAGCGTCCTGCGCGTAAAAATTGAGACCTATCTGAAGAGCCTGTCTGACGAAGCGCTAATGGTGCAGACCCAAAAGGCAATCGATGATCTTGGTGAAGCCGCTGAAAATCAGCGGGATTCCGAGTGGCACGGATCATGTTTCGCCGCGGTCGCGGTATTTGCCGAGGAACTGAAACGCCGGGATTTGCCCCTCCAACAATCATCTGAATTATGAAAACTCGAACTAATAACGGAGCCGTGATCGATCTGGAGGACAAGCCGTCGAAGTGCCTGCATGGCACTTATGCGGGGGATTCTCTGATTCGCGACAAGGGGTTCATTTACTCCCAGTTCGAGTGCATCGGCTGCGGGAAGGACTTCGGGGAAGAAGTGACTGACGAAGATCTCGAAAATTAACCGATGGAACTAGGTGAACGCGCTGAAAAATTCGTGGACTGGCTCTCGAATAACAAGAGCTGGGCGAATGAGCATGATCTAGCGTTTTGTGCTGCAATGAACCTAGTGCACGGGTTTTCCATGTCGGATGACGGTGCTTTCGGGATCATGCGGAGCCAGCTTAATCCACGATGGAAGGATCATCAGCTTACGCACAAGATCCGCCAGGCTCGCAAGTCGCCATCGGACAAGCCTGCGGGGTATTTGTTGCAAGGGAGCTATCAGGACACGCACCAACCGACTGCCAGCAAGCCGACGTCCCACGATCGCCCGCCGGAGCGGGAGAAGAAGCGCCAGGAATACGAGCCGAGCGCGTTGCAAAAAATGATGCTTCGTGGATTCAATCCAACGACGTCGTGGCTTGCGGAGCGCTCGCCGTGGGATCCGCGCCGGCTCACGGCTCAACAGTTTCTCGACGGGTTGTTTCTGCCTGGGGAAAAGACGATCGTTTTTTTCCGCTTCGCCAGCCAAGGTCAGTTCGGACACATCGCGGGGAATCCCGGGAAAACCTACTACGTCGGGGACCGCCCGGGATTGAAACCGACGATCGCCGAGGAGTTTCCGGAGCATGGGATGGAAGGCGCCTGGTTCCTGCCATGTCCGCTCGATGGGAAATGGTATCCGAATGGGAATGTGGACGATGCGGGAAACCCTGTTCTCAGCCGGCGCACGGGACAGTCGGTGGTGACATACCGCCACATGCTTTTGGAATCGGACAACGCACCGCCGGATGAATGGCTGAACCTGATCTGCCAGCTCGATTTGCCTATCAGCGCGATCTACACGTCGGGGGGAAGATCGATCCACTGCTTGCTGAAAATCGACACGCCATCGAAGAGCCTATTCGACGCATTCCGCGATCGTGTCACGCCGGTCCTTTCGAAGCTGGGAGCCGACCCCGGAGCAATCTCCGGAGTCCGTCTCACTCGCCTGCCAGGGATCTTCCGGGACGGGACGGTGGACAAGGACGGGCGCTATCAGAAATTTGACCCGCCACGATTGCAACGCCTGCTCTACTTCAACCCGATGCCAGAAATCAAAGCGATCAAGCTTTTGCCGAAACTCCGAGAAATCCCCGCTGAATCATGAGTGATAACGAAATTACTACCAAAGAGCCCCGCTGCTGGTCATGTCCTGACTGCGGAAAGGGAATGCCACGCAACTATAAGAAAACCGATGAAGGGCAGGAATGGTGGGTCTGTTTTCATCACAGAAAGAACCGGAATTGGAGTCTTCGATACCTGGAAGGATTTGCTGCGGGCTTATGCAAGAACTCCCTAGTTGATGGCGAGATCGCCGCGCAGAAACAGCTAGAAATTTTCGCACCGAAAACAATTACCCGGGAGGAATGGTTGGTTCGGTGTGCTGCTCACCTGCGCTCTCTGACTGATGTGCCGTCTGATACTGCGATGGACATCGCGGAATCTCAACTTGAAAACCTCAACGATGATCTCACGGAGAATCCAGAAGCCGCCGCGGACGACGAGATTTCCAGTTGGCCCTCCGATTGAGAAGAGGTCCTAAGACGAACCCGCCAAAAAATCCCCGCTGAATAACCCCTAGTGCACGAAGTAACTGTAGCCGCCGAGACCCTTGCCAAACTGATAGCTGCCGCGAAAGCGAATGGCTTGGATTTGGGGCTTGCTCCGGATGGGAGCGAGATCGGGGATCTGAAGCCGGTGATGGCTGCGGTGAACCTGAACCGCGCGCCGAGTGAGATCGCCCACGAAACGGGAGCGAATCTGAAAACGTCGGGGCTGTATCTCTACAAGGAGCGGCTGGTAGTGATCAAGCCGGACGGGACGCCCGATGTGATGGACGTGGATCTTTTCCGGACGTGGATCGATCAATTTCAGCTCAATTTCTACAAGCGACGGATGATCGGGGAAGGGGAAGATAAGAAGCTCGGACCGCCGATCAAAGCGATGCTCAAAAAGGACGTGGCTAACGTGATGCTGCGGAGCAACGATCTCCGCTGCCATCTGCCGGAGATTCAAAAGATTCTGCCGGTGCGACTGCCGGTGTGGGAAAAGGATGAGGATGGGAACAAAAGAATCCGCCTGCTGCCGTATGGCTACGACCAGGCTACGGGGATCTACACCCACAACTCGGGAATCGAGTATCTGGAAATGTGGGACCTGGAGCGGGCTGTGGCCTATCTGCGGGATCTGCTGAAGGATTTCCCTTTCGGTGACGTGGGACGGTCGCTCGCCGTGCAGATTGCCGCGATGCTGACGGTTTATTGCCAACTGCTTTTCGAGCCGCTGGTGAAGTTTCCGATGATCTTCTTCAATGCGAACCGCGAGGGCTCGGGGAAGTCCCGCCTTGCGGAGTTTTGCATCTATCCGGTTTATGGTGAAGCGGATTCGCTGACGTTCGCGGATAATGACGAGTTCACCAAGAAGCTCGACACCTGGGCTAAGAAGGGCGTGGCCTACACGTTCCTCGACGACGTCTCGGGATATGTGGACAACAACGATCTCAACCGCTGGCTGACCTCGCCGAAATGGTCGATCCGGAAGATGCACTCGCAGGATGACCAGAGTTTCCTCAACCAGACGCTGACGGCGCTCACCGGGAACCAAGCGACGCTGTCGAAGGATCTGACGCGCCGCATGCTGATGGTTGACCTTTTCTCGCCGGAGCTCGCGAAGGACCGCCAGTCGAAGCTCTCGATGACGATTGACCAGGAGTGGCTCGCCGCGCCGGAAAATCGCGGGAACATGCTTTCCGCGCTCTATGCCCTGGTGAGGAATTGGACGGAGGCCCACGCGTGCAAGCGGTATGAAAAAGCGATCCCGTCGTTTGAAGGTTGGTCGCGAATGATCCCCGCGATTGTGACGGCCGCTGGTTTCGATTGCCCGTTGCAAGAGCCTAACGTGCTCGATGCGGGTGGGAAACAAGAGGTGGAGTTTTCGAGACTGTTGGAGGTTGCAGTTAGGGACTACACGCCGACGAAAGGAAAGCCGGTGGACATTCTGCTGACGGATTGGTGCCGTCTCGCACGGTGGATCGGGGTTTATTACGAGCTGGTCTCGGACACGATCACGATGCGCGAGGTGATGGACAATTCGCCGAAGCTCTACAAGCCGGTGAAGGACAAGCTGGGAGTCGAGCGCCAGTTGACCGATGAGGACAAGAACTATCAGGCTAGCCGATACATGGACAAGAGCCAGTCCACGAAGTTCGGAACGATGCTTTTCAAATCCTATCGGGGAGCCATCCGCACGATCCACGGGAAGCGCTACAAGTTTGCGGACCGTGAGTCGCGCCACTCTACGTATGCGATCGAATGGCTTGCGGATGAGACGCCGGGGGAAGATCCGCCGCCTGTGGTGGAAGATGTTTCAGCGCCTGCGGATGCTCTACCGCCTGCGATGCCGGAGCCTCCTGATAGTGACGATGATGAGGATGAGCGGGGACCTTTCTAACGCGCGGGGAAAAAGTTTCCGCGAATGAAAAATAAGTGTTGCACAGACGCGAGAAAATGCTAATTTCTCCTCGTTGCCACTGAGTGACAACCCGACCGGGAGGACCCCGGCACCTCAATAGAGAATACAAAATGACAACTACAACGATTCCTCGTTTCGCCCGCGCCGCCACCAACGGTGCGATTTCCTACACCTCGCGCAACGGCTCGATTCCTACGGATCAGCTCCGCGCCCTCGCCCCCTCGATTTTCGCCGAGGATGCGCACGGTAGCAGGTCTGAAAAATACGCGCACATTCCGACGAGCGCGGTGCTAGAGCGCCTGATGAGCGAAGGTTTCCGCCCGTATGCAGTGATGCAGGGTGGTAGCCGGGATGCCGGAAAGCGCGCTTTCACGAAGCACGTGCTTCGCCTGCGTCACGATTCGCAGGAGCTGCAAGTGGGTGGCACTCACAATGAAATCGTGCTGCTGAATTCGCACGATGGCACTTCATCGTATCGCCTGATGGCTGGTGTGTTCCGGTTGGTTTGCGGGAACGGAATGATCGTCGCGCAATCGATGATCGAAGACATCCGGATTTCCCACAAGGGCGACGTCGCCGGGCTCGTGCTCGATGGCTGCATCGAGATCATGGAGCGGTTGCCGGAAGTTTCGGAATCGATCGGGGAAATGTCAGGGATGAGATTGACGGCCGCCGAGCAAACGGCATTTGCACGCGCTGCCCTGGTTGCACGTTACGACGACGCGGAAAGCCCGATCCGTCTGGATCAAGTGCTCGCTCCGCGCCGTCGCGAGGATAGCGAGTCGAATCTCTGGAACGTGCTCAATCGCACGCAAGAGAACCTGATTCGCGGGGGAGTGAACTACGTGCAACGGGATGCGAACGGCCAGCGGGTCGCACGCCGTCAAACGCGCGAGATCCGCGGTGTGGATCAAAACACGACTCTCAACCGCGCTCTCTGGACGCTGGCTGAGGAAATGAAAGCCATCAAGACCGCCGGCTAAGTGATGAGGGCGACCGGGGGTCC
>JBDSNC010000218.1:0-17312 GCA_039915545.1 Luteolibacter sp. | reverse complement strand
CATGGAAGCCATCTGGATCGTTCTTCACTTCGGGCCTGATGCCCGAGTCTGATTGGAACCGCCCTGTACGGAGCCGTACGCAGGGTGGTGTGGGACCGGGGAGCTAATTACTCCCCGGGACCCGATTGTGCTTCTTGTTTCGGCTCGAATACCACGAAGGCCTCGGGAATCTGCTTGAGTGTGAGATCGGGCTCTCGGTGGAGCAAAGCAATTACACGCTGGCTCACCCAGAAGTTCTTGATCTCCATTTTGCTGTTTTCGATTCGCATGTTGCGGCAAGTTAGCTTGTTGCTGTAGGACTTCTTGAGCCAGCCTCGAAGGCGTGTGTATAGTCGCTCGCCATCGGCCGCGCTATCGAACGCCAATCCGAAGCCGGAAGTGGCAAGCGCGATACGTCCAGAAATCAATTCGCTGCGCCGAATCCGGGATCGTTGGAACTGCACGGAACAGTCACCAATCCAGAAGAACCATTGAGCATCGGATCCTCTATCGACCCGATCAGCAAGATCCTCGGCGATCGAAACAAACTCAGCTTCGTCCTCGGCGGTCATGAAGAATTGAAACTCGCTTCGCATGGAAAATTTCTGGCACAACGATGAGCGCATGCACCACTACCAGCGGCGGCGCACGTCGATCAGGGGGTTGAGGTTGAAATGGCGGTAAATCATCTAAACAGGGCGGCTGGTAGTGGTTGCATGACGCAGCTTGTTAGGCTTCTTAGGTATCTTCCGGCTATCCAGCCCAAAATGGGATAGAAATCGGGGTAAGGAAAGATTGGTGGATATGAAAGCGAGCAGCCAGACAGGCAGTGCAACAGCCAACCATACCAGACGTACATCCCAGATCGTCGTATCTCCCAGCAGTCTCCCGTGCCACTCACCTCCAAACCCATCGTCCAGAATCCAGTCACCAAACGGAATGAAAGGGTAGAAATCCACAAGTCTATCAACACTGATGTAGAGCTTGCCGCTTGCTATGGACATGAAGATCGCACTCCCGACACTCCCCCACAGAAGCAGAAACACATTCAGAAGCGCGTAACCGTAAATCAGCTTGTGATCTGATTCTCGGCTGAAGCGGCGTGCAATCAAGTAGATAAATGGCGCGGCGACAACTGCCCAAAAGAGCTGAACGAAGCTTCCCCAGATGAAGTAAATCTTAATCTCGTCGAAGAATGACATTCTCGTAATGGATTTGTCTGAAAATTTCTTGCCTAACAGTATTTATTCGTAGGACCGCTTGGAACAATATCCAATGCCTCCCACCTGCTGGGAAATTGCCATAAATCGTTGATTGGACAAGGCTTTTCTTTGATTTTGGTGTGTATATCAGGCGACTACAGGATTGACCGTTCGGGGTAGCCTGCCCTAGCAGATATACGGCGGACGCGGCGTGGCGCAGCGGATGATTCGGGGGCATTTTCAAAATGCCTGTTCATGGGAACACTTTTTGATTTGACAGCGGTGCCGCAGATCTGTTTCGTGCATTTCAAGAGCGCAATCAAGACGCGTTGGTGCTGGCGAAAAGATCTGGTGGAGTTCCGAGGGCTTACGGACCTGGAACGTACGGGATTTCTGCTGGTGTTGGAATGGTTCGAAAATTTCCGCTTGCGCAACGAGCTTCCTGCCGGACGCGTGGCCGCCCAGGTTTTCTGGAAATCTGAGGTGATTCGGGAAGATCGCGAGAGGGAAAAGTGGCAATTGGAGCAATGGGGAGATGCGATCCAGTGGTATTTGAAGTGGTTGGGCGCATGTGCTGAGTCGGGGGCGGATCACCGGAGCTTGCCGGAGCGGCTGAGGGCGGCGGTGCATTCGTCCGGTTCACGACGGGGGTTGGCGGAGCGGACGAAGCAGTGTTATGGAGCATGGGCGGCGCGATATGCGAGGTTTGCCGGAGAGGAGCGGGCGATGCTCAAGGAGGGAGCGGGCTTGGATCTGATTGACGATTGTGATTGAGGATTTTTGATTTTTGATTTGGAAGAAATGAAACCTGAAGAGCTTGAGTGTCGGTTGATTGATTTTGCGGTGGCGATTGTCGGAGTGGTGGAATCCCTCCCGGGCACCAAGGCGGGCAACCATATTGCGGGGCAGTTGATTAGGTCGGGAACGTCACCTGCTCCGAACTACGGGGAAGCGCGCAGCGCAGAATCGAGACGTGACTTTATTCACAAGATGAAGATTTCCCTCAAGGAATTAAGAGAGACGATGATTTGGCTTAAGATCATCTCGCGTAAGAAACTTGTTGCTGACCAGGTGGTGTCTGCAACGATCACCGAATGTGACGAACTGATCGCCATCTTCGTTAGTAGCACGCGAACCGCGGATAACGGCAAATGAATCAGATCAAAAATTAAAAATCCTCAATCCTCAATCATCAATCGTCAATGAATCTTCTACCCGGTGCGTCGCAGGAGTGGCGCTACCGGGAGCCCTGGCGCGCAAGTTCAGCCGGGCGGCGGAGAGTTTCGAGTGGTTCTGGTTGTTTATCACGCTATCACGCGCTCTGCCAGTTTGACTTCGTGCATTTGAAAGCGCTGCGGCGCTGCCGCAGTCCGGCGCGGCAGGTTTCGGTGGACCCGGAGAGCGGGATTTCCCGCCGCCACCATCTGCACGGGAAGGTTTACAACGAGGCGATCAAGCGTGCAGCAGCGGAAGCAGGAATCGAAAAGCGGGTGACGAGTCATGCGCTGAGGCATTGATTCGACCCCGCCCCACGGGGTCTCACCCCTTCGGGGCACGTCGCGTTCGCTCCTGTCCAAAACCCCTACAGGCCTTCGGGGTTTTTCATTCGCCACGCAACTGCTGGAGAATGGGACGGACCTGCGGACGATCCAGGATCTGCTGGGGCATGAGGACATCACCACGACGGAGATCTACCTGCATGTGGCGACGGGGGCGAATGGATTGGGGGTGGTGAGTCCGCTGGATTTTGTACAGGCCGCAGGAGTGGATGGCGGTGCTGGACTGGGGTATTGCGAAGCGTTTTCATTGAGAAATCAAGGTTTTGAGGGCGGATGAGTGGCCCGACGGGATCGGGCGGCATTTCCGGGAGTGCGTCGGGAAGGACGACGGCGTCGGGCGGCAATGGCGGGAGTGCCAAGAGGAGGACGATGGGGGCGGGCGGTATTTCCGGGAGTGCGGAGGAGGGGACGACCGCGTCGGGCGGTATTTCAGGAAGCCTCATGGGGAGGCTGACGGCGTCCGGCGGGGTATCGCGAACCCCCACGGGCAGGATCACCGGGCCGGGCTGCATTTGCGGGGCCGCCATCGGCAGGGCGACCGCGTGGGCGGGCAATTTCCGGAGTGTTCCACAGGGGGCAGCCTGCAGGATAGATTTTTCAGGGCGGATGCGATTCGGTCCTTGATAGATGTTATTTTAGCAGATAGTGAAAACGCGAATTCAGCAAAAAAACATGTCCTGGTAGATCCGCGCCTACCGGGTCTTCCAATCAGAAATCAGCAATCAGCAATCGTCATTCATCAATCCTGTCCGTGAGAGCTGACCCAGGCGCGGCGTTTTGATTGCCGATTGATGATTGAGGAACTTTGATTTTTGATTTGGAGGAAGAAGCCTCCCGCGGGAGAAGGTGAAGTGGGGCGGCCTGGCAGATCCGCCCCTACCGGGTCTTCCAATCAAAAATCAGCAATCAACAATCGTCATTCATCAATCATTTCTGTTGGGTGAGCTAACCGGGACGCAGCGGTTTGATTGACGATTGATGATTGAGGAACTTTGATTTTTGATTTCCTGACGATCCTCATTTCAACGCACCTGCAAGCTCCACCCACGGGGCGAACTCGGGAGGAACAGGAGCTTCGAACTGGTGGCGCTTGCCGGTGATGGGGTGGTCGAAGCTGAGGCGCCAGGCGTGGAGCATGAGGCGGCCGGTTTGCTCGGCGGTCTTGCTGGGCTTGCCGTAGATCGGATCGGCGACTAACGGGGCTCCCTTGTGGTGCATGTGGACGCGGATCTGATGGGTGCGGCCGGTGTGGAGGTGGCAGAGGACGAGCGCGGTGAGGCTGGCGGCGTCGGTGGCGAGGACTTCGTAATCGGTGATGGCGGTCTTCCCGCCGGGCGGATTGACGACGGCCATTTTCTGACGGTTCACGGGGTGGCGGCCGATGTGGGTGAAGACGGTGTCCTTGGCGGGTTTCGGGATGCCCTGGGTGACGGCCAGATAGAGTTTCTCCATCGTGCTGCGTTCGGAAAACTGGGTGACGAGCGACTGGTGGGCGGCGTCGGATTTCGCGACGACGAGGCAGCCGGAGGTGTCCTTGTCGAGGCGGTGGACGATCCCCGGGCGCTCGACTCCGCCGATGCCGGAAAGTTTCCCGTGGCAATGGTGGAGCAGTGCGTTGACCATGGTGCCGTCGTGGTTTCCCGGCGCGGGGTGGACGACCATGCCGGACGCTTTGTTTAAAACGATGAGGTCGTCGTCCTCGAAAAGGATGTCGAGCGGGAGGTCCTGCGGCGCGTTGTCGAGCGGCACGGCCTCGGGGATGACGATGGTGATGCGGTCGCCGATTTTCACCGCGTCGCGGGGCTTGGCGGGGTGGCCGTTGATCTGGATGTATTGCTCGCGGATGAGCGTCTGAATGCGCGAGCGCGAGAGGTCCGCGAGGCGGGCGGCGAGAAAAGCGTCGATGCGCTCGCCCGGATTGTTTTCGACTAGGATCTCCACGGGCGGATTCTCTCCGGCGGGATATGGGCTGCAAGTTTCAAGTTTGCAGGGCGTAGCTGTCTGGATACCATATGCTCATGCCGGAAAGCTCAGAGAACATCGCCTATTGCCACGCGTGTGGAAGCCCGATGGATGTGACCTCTGTAGCCCCTTTTTCCAACGTCGGTTGCCCGAGCTGTGGCAAGCACACCCGGGTGAAACGGGAGTTCGGCCCCTACACGCTGGTCCGCCGTCATGCCGTGGGCGGGATGAGCATGGTTTTCGTCGCGCAGGACAACACGCTCGACCGAGAGGTGGCCTTGAAAATCCTCAGTGAGGAATATTCCGCGGACGAGCGGCGGATCACTGCCTTCGAGGAGGAGGCGCGGATCACCGCTTCATTCAGCCATCCCCACGTCGTGCGGGTGCTGCGGACCGGGAAAGCCTTTGGCAGATTTTACATCGCCATGGAACTGGTGCCGGGCGGGCACTTCGAGCACCAGATCCGCGAGCGTGGGAAAATCCCCGAAGAGGAAATGCTGCCGCTGGCGATCGAGGTGGCGCAGGGGCTCAAGGCCGCGCACGCCGCCGGGCTGATCCACCGGGACGTGAAACCGGGCAACATCCTGCTCGACGCGGAGGGCCACGCAAAGCTGGTCGATTTCGGCCTCGCGCTCGTCACCCAGGGCGGCAAGGCGCAGGCCACCGAACTCTGGGCCACGCCGTATTACGTCCCGCCGGAAACGATCGAAGGCTATCCGGAGGATTTCCGCTCCGACATCTATGCCTTCGGAGCCACCGTCTATCATGCTCTGGCAGGTCATCCGTCCTGCGGCGAGGAAACGATGGCCACCGACGTCCTGCGCGAGGCGAAACAAAGGGTCGTGCCGCTCAGCGTGGCGGATCCGACCATTTCCGCCGACACCTGTGCGATCATCGAAAAAGCGATGGCCTACGATCCCCACGATCGGTTCGCTTCCTACGATGAACTGATCTCCCAGCTACAGGCCGCGTTGAAGCGTCTGAAAACCGGCGCACCCACCGCGGCGGAAGTTTCCAGGACCGTGTCGCGCCGCCGGGCGAAGAAAAAGCAGGCGGAGCTCGTCCTTTTCGCCAGCGTCATGCTGGTCCTGTCAGGAGCGATCGGCGGCGGTGTTTGGTGGGTCACCCGCAAGCAACCGGAGAAGACGGTGGTCAAACCTGTGGTGGTCGATCCCATCGCTGTTGTTCCCGAAGTGCCGTCCTCCATCGACATCGTGAAGACCTATCGGGAGGCTCACGAGGCGGTCGCGTCGCGGGATTTCGAAAAAGCCACCCGCCAGTTCGTCGAGCTGAGTGAGAACCCGTCGGTCCAGGAACCCACCCGCACCTGGGCCGGGGTGGAGGCGGTGGTCGCCGGCTATCTGAATGGCAGGTCCTCCGAGGCACGCCGCCAGGCGAAGGCTGGATCGGACCACGCGACTTCAGTCCCCGAGGAATCCGCGCATGTCGGCAACTATCTGATCCGCACCCTGGGCGAGATGGGGAAACTGCCCGCAATCTCCGGCAGGGCTTTCGATTCCTCCAGCCCGGACGCCTCCCATGTGATGGGCTGGATGCTGGCCGGCCTGAAGAATTGGGAGCAGGGGGCCATGGACGAGGCCGCCATCTACCTGTCCGCCGTCGCCAACGCGCGGCTGTCCGCGGACGACCAGTGGATCAAGGTCTATCAGGATCTGGCGGGGGATTATCTGGCAGACCACGAGCTCCTGTCGGGGCCGGTGTTTGGAAAGCTTCCCGCTGACAAGGCCGGTTGTGACGCGGCGGTGGCCGAACTCGAAAAGGTGCTCGCTTCCTTGAAAACCCGCGGCCGCGCCCGTTTCAATGTCCGTGCCTGGCAGATTGACCTGACGCGCAGGGCCAGTCTGTTGGCTCCGCCGGCCGGGCCTTCTGTTCCCAAGGCACCGACCACGGATCTCGCCGAGGTGATGACGCGCCTGTCCGAATTCGCGGGCGAATGCCGTTTTCTCGATGCTGCGAAATACATCAAGTCGCTGCCCGCGGATCCTCAGGGAGCGAAGCGCGCCTCGCTGCTCGCCGTGACCGAATCCGCCGCGGTTTTTCTAGCGGATATCGAGCAGGATCTGGTCAAGGAACCGGTGTCCGCCGAGCTGGCGATGAAGTCCGGTGAGGTGGTGCAGAAAATCGCCGCGGATGCCGAGGGCAGGATCGTCACCACCGATGTGGACGGGAAAACCATGGCGCACAGGTGGAGCGAGTTTTCGCCGGACGCCTTGATCGCGTTGCACCGGATTCTCGTGAGAAATCCGAAGAGCGAACTGGAACGCCTGCGCCGCCACCAGTGTGCGATCGCCTTCGACTGGCTGGCCGGAAACCGGGAGCGGGGCTTGTCCGCCGCGGCGCTGCTTTGTCAGAGCAGCCCGGGATTCAAACAGCAGTGGGAGAGCGTCGCAGGCGGACTGCCGAAGTGAACTTCGTTAGTAGTCCCGCCTTGAAATGAAAAAACGGGCACCCGGTTAGGGGAGCCCGTTTTGTGAATTCTGGAAACGCGGATCAACCGAGCACGTCGTCCATCGCGTCGATGAGTTCCTGCATCGATGCTTCGGTTTCGTTGCCCATGTTGGAGATGCGGAAGGTGGTGCCCTTGATCTTGCCGTATCCGCCGTTGATGAGGAAGTTGTGCTTTGATTTCAGGTTCTTGATGAACGTTGATAGATCGAAGCCTTCCGGTGTGGCGAAGCAGGTGAGCGCGAACGAGCGGTGGCCTTCGGGAGCGAAGAGCTGGAACCCGTGTTTCGCACCCCAGGCGGCGATCATCGCGTTGGTTTTCGCATGGCGTGCCTGACGGGCGGCAAAGCCTTCCTTGGCGATTTCTCCCAGCATGAACTGGAGTCCGAAAATCAAGGAAATGGCCGGAGTGGATGGCGTGTTGTTGACGGCGGCGTTCTTGGCGAACTCGACGAAGTCAAAGTAGTAACCGCGGTTAGGATTACCCTTGGCGCGCTCCATGCCCGCTTCGGAAACGGCGAAGACGGCGAGGCCGGGAGGCAAGGCGAGCGCCTTCTGGACGCCGGCGAGCATGACGTCGATGCCGTTCGCATCCATGTCCACCGGTACGGTGGAGAGGGAGGAAACGGTGTCGACGATGAGCATCGTGTCCGGGAAGGATTTCACGACCTTCGAGATGGCGGCGATGTCATTGAGCACGCCGGTCGAAGTTTCCGAATGGATGAAGGTGACGGTATCGAAATCACCTTCCGCAAGCTTGGCGCGGACGGCTTCGGGGTCGATCTGCTGGCCCCACTCGACTTGAACGGAGTCCGCCTCGAAGCCGCACTTTTTCGCGACGTCGAGCCATTTGTCGGAGAACGCGCCGCAGCAGAGGCAGAGGACTTTTTTCTTCGCGAGATTGCGCAGCGAGCCTTCCATCACGCCCCAGGCGGACGAGGTGGAGAGGAACACCGGACGCGCGGTGCCGAAGATTTCCTGGAGGCCGGGCTGGGTGGAGGCATACAGTTCCTCGAAGTCCTTGCCACGGTGGCCGATCATGGTCTGTGACATGGCGGCGAAGGTTTCTTTCGAAACATCGACGGGACCTGGGCTGAAAAGTTTGGGGTATGACATGAACAGATGGGTGTTGGTATTAGAGAAGGTGGTAGGACTTCAGCAGCGCGGTGAGCTGGGCGGTGGCGGAATCGCTCATCGGGGCGAGCGGCAGGCGCAGTTCCGGCGAGCAGTGGCCTTGCAGGGCGATCGCGGTTTTGACCGGCACCGGGTTCACGTCGAGCGACATCAGGCCGCGCATGAGCGGATAGTATTGCTTCTGGATGGCGAGTGCTTCGGCGAAATTTCCACTGAGGCAGGCCTTCACCAGGCTGACGATCATTTCCGGAACCAGATTGGAGGCGACGGAAACAAGACCGGTCGCGCCGCAGGAAACGAAGGGCAACATCAAGGGATCGTCACCGCAGAGGATGCCGAAATCGGCGGGCAGCGCCTGGACGAGCTGGTTGATGCGGTCCACCGAGCCGCCTGCTTCCTTGATGGCGGTGATGTTAGGGCAATCCGCAGCGAGGCGGGCGGCCGTTTCCGGAGCAATCTCGATGCTGGAGCGGCCGGGCACGCTGTAGAGCATGATCGGCAGTTCGGTCGATTCGGCGATCGCCTTGAAATGGAGATAGAGGCCTTCCTGTGAGGGCTTGTTGTAATACGGGCAGACTTGGAGCGAGCCCGTGGCACCCAGTTTTTCGGCGGCCTCCGTCAGCTCGATGGCCTCGGCGGTGGCGTTCGCGCCGGTGCCGGCGACGACCTCGCAGCGGCCTGCGGCGAATTCGACGGCGAGGCGGATGACTTCGATGTGTTCGTCCGTGTCGAGGGTGGGGGACTCACCGGTCGTGCCCACGGGAACGATCCCGTCGATTCCAGCGGCGATTTGCCGCTCGATGAGGGATTGGAAGGCGGGAACGTCGATGGCCCCGTCGCGGAACGGAGTGATGAGAGCGGTATAAGTGCCGGAAAAGGACATGGCGGGGCGGAACATGAACAAACTTCGCGCCCCGTCCAAGCTGTATCCTGCCGCGAGCGGATTTTTTCAAGCCAGCAGCTGATAGGATCGGTATCCACGTGAGGGCCAGAACCTTGCGGCAGCGGGAAAAACGGCGCGGCGACCTCGGAAACACAAAATAATCCGCCCGAATGAGTAAATTGGGATGGCGAAGTTGAAGAATTCGCTCCAGTATCCGAGCGAATCTTTCACGTTACATTTTTTCAGACCGATGTCAGCGCCCTCCAGCCCAACCAAGCCAAGAATCCTCATCGTCACCCCTGAAATCACCTATTTGCCGTCCGGCATGGGGAACATGGCACAGAGGATGTCGGCGAAGGCGGGCGGGCTCGCCGATGTTTCCGCCTCCTTGGTTTCCGCGCTTTTCGAGCTGGGCGCTGACGTCCACGTGGCGATGCCGAACTACCGCCGGATGTTCCAGGGCGACATTTTCAGCCTCCACGAAAAGGAGCTGCGGAAATACCACGAAGTGCTGCCGGAAGCGCACATCCACCTCGCCGAGGACCGGATTTTCTATTACCGCGAGCAGGTTTACAGTAATCAGAACGACGAGTCGATGCGCATCGCGCTCGTCTTCCAGCGCGAGGTCATCAACCACATCGTGCCGATGGTCCGCCCGGATCTGATTCACTGTAACGACTGGATGACCGCCCTCATCCCCTCCATGGCCCGCCGCCGCGGTATCAAGAGCCTTTTCACCGTCCACAACATCCATACCCGTCAGGTTTCCTTGGCGCAGGTCGAAGAAGCCGGCATCGACGCCGCGGAATTCTGGATGAACCTCTTTTTCACCGGGCTCCCGGCCAACTACGACCACGCCCGTTCTCACGTGCCGGTCGACCTGCTTACTTCGGGAATTTTCGCCGCCCACTATATCAATACGGTCAGCCCACGTTTCCTCTGGGAAATCGTCGAAGGCTGGCACTCGGTGGTGCCGGATTCCGTGCGCGCCGAATTGCGCAGCAAGTACTTCGCCGGGTGTTCCGCCGGTATCCTCAACGCGCCGGATGTTTCCTATGATCCGGAAACCGACGACTCGCTGTTCCAGACTTTCGGCGTCGAAGACTTTGCCGACGGAAAACGGGCGAACAAACTCGCCCTGCAACGCGAACTCCAGCTCCAGCAGAATCCGGACGCCCCCATCTTCTTCTGGCCGTCCCGCCTTGATCCCGTCCAGAAAGGCCCGCAGCTTCTCGCGGACATCCTCTACAAACTGGTTTCAGACTACTGGGACCGCAGTCTGCAGATCGTCATCGTCGCCAACGGCCCGGGGCAGGAATGGATCGACAAGATCGTCTGCGCCTTCGATCTCAGCGACCGCGTGGCCATCGTCGATTTCGACGAGCGTCTTTCGCGCCTCGCCTACGCCGCTTCGGATTTCATGCTGATGCCCTCGCTGTTCGAGCCCTGCGGACTGCCGCAAATGACATCCCCACTTTACGGTTCGCTGCCAGTCGTGCACTCCACCGGCGGGCTCTACGACACGATCACTCCCCTCGACGTCGAGAATTCCACGGGCAACGGGTTCCGATTCGATCACTACAATTCCGATGGTTTCCGTTGGGCGATCGATTGTGCGATGGAATTTTACGCGCTGCCTCGCGAGATCCGCGAACGCGAGATCCGCCGGGTGATGATCGAGAGCGCCCAGCAGTTCAGCCACAAGGAAGTCGCCCGCCGCTACATCGCCATTTACGAAGAAATGCTTGCCCGTCCGCTCGTCGAGAAGGAATCGGGCGAGGTCATCAAGGCGATCGCCGAGAGCCTTTCCGAAGTACAGGTGGAAGGCTGATGACTTCGGTCGCAGGGAGCGGCGGACTCCGATCCGCCGGGCCAATGGAAAGCCCGTGAAACGCGGCTTGTCCCCGCGCATCGGAACTTCGTGAGCTGGCGAAATGAATTTCGCGGTCCGCCGGAGCGATGTGTTCTTCGGGAAAAAACCTCTGGCGTTCCATCGTGATTTCGCTGACGGATGAGGATCATGAATGCCGAAGAACTCCGCGAAGGTCTTGCTGCCGCTCAGGTCCCTCTGCTGGTTCACGTGTTGCCCGAGGAAATTTTCGCCGCATCGCGCATCGCCGGATCGGTGAACGCCTGCGTTTATGAAACGGCGTTCCTGGCCAATATGGAAACGCTCGCTCCCGACAAGACTCAGCCCGTCATCGTTTACGGCGCGGGCGGAGACTCTCTGGACGCGGTGACCGCCCGGGAAAAGCTGCTAATGGCGGGTTATTCCGATGTCGATGCCTTCACCGGCGGCCTGGCAGAGTGGCGTGCTGCGGGATTTCCGATCGAAAGCGGAAACGATCTGCCTGCCGCGCCGGAGTTAGACGGACGCTTCGCCGTCGATGTCCCGCAAAGCGTCGTCCGCTGGACGGGCAGGAACCTCTATAATTTCCACACAGGCACCGTCAGGCTGGGCTCCGGCGAAATCGTTTTGAAACAAGGCGAACTCATCACCGCGTGCTTCTCCATCGACATGAACAGCATCGCCTGCGAGGACCTCACCGATCCCACTTGGAACGCGATGCTCCTCCGCCACCTCCATGACGCGGACTTCTTCGAAATCGCCACCCATCCGTCTGCGGAATTCGTCGCCACCCGCGCGACGAAGATCGACGCCTGCACCGAAGGCACGTCGAACTATCTGTTATCCGGAAATTTCACCCTGCGCGGCGTCACCCGGCCGTTGGCGTTTCCCATCCTCGTCGCGTTGGCTGCCGACGGCAGCCTCACCGGGCAATGCCAGTTCGAACTGGACCGCACGCAGTTCGGCAGCCGCTACGGCTCTGGCAGGTTCTTCCAGTTCTTGGGTAAACACGTCGTCAACGATCTCGTCCACCTCCACGTGAAGATCCACGCGGTCCGCGAAGGCTGACGGAACCATGATTCCGCCTCGACCTTTTCGATCCCTGTGGTATCAGAAAGGCAACCATGGAACCGGAAAAGCCGACCACACCCGCCATCCCGCCGCCGAACCTGTCAAAGCAGCCTCCGCCGCCTTCCTCGCCCATGGACGCCTTGATTTCGTCCAGACCACCGGTTATTCCGCCACCACCACCGGTGTCGGGAGAGCCTCCGGTGAAAGTGAAAATCCTCGATGGATCCGAACCGGATGAGGATTCGGCGGCCGGAGGAATTCCTCCCTTCAACACCCGGGCGGTCGCCATGCTCATCGACATCGTGGTGGTCATCGGCATCAATATCACGCTGACCATGCTGCTGCCCGGCTTCGCCACCAAGCTCGCCTGGCTCTCCGGAATCGCCTACATGATCCTGCGCGATTCCATTCCTTTCCTCGGCGGACAGAGCATCGGCAAAAAGGCGATGAAGATCAAAGCTGTCACGCTCGATGACAAACCGCTCACCGGAAACTGGGAGGCCGCCGTGGTCCGCAACCTGATCCTCGTCATCCCGCCACTGGGACTGATCGAACTCTTCATCCTGCTCACCCGCGAGGACAAACCCGACCGCGGCCGCCGCCTCGGTGACGAGTGGGCAAAGACCAAGGTGATTCTCGTTCCCACTCCTCCGGTTGAGGAAAATCCCAGCTGATGGGAGTCATGAAGTCCCGCGTTTTGAAATCAGATTGGGACCGGGTAGCGGATGCTGCCTGTGAGGTTGTGAACGCGGTGATGATGGATGATCCCGTCTTGTCGGCGTCGAAACGTGAGCGTCTGATGGATTTGTTGGACGAACTGGAACGAAAATATGGTGAGCGCGCAATCATCGCCGCAACCCGCGGGGATTTCCTCGAAGACCTACTCGAAGCAAGGAAATGCTTGGAGCGCGCCTTGGAATTGGCAATAGCCGAGAAGGATTCGGACGAGGAACTGGAAATCGGTGATTCGCTCAAGCAACTGGATCTGCGGGCAACGGATCACGTTTCCGACGGCTGAAACGGCGGAGAATCACCCAAAGTTCCTGCGATATTCCGCCACATACATCTTCTTTTTGCGTCCTCTGCACCTTTTTGCGGCTAAAATTCTTCCCGCTCGCGGACTGATTTCCCCGCTTTTCAACGGCGGGGAAACCTGCCAGCTTCCGCGCATGGAAAGTCACGAGGTGTTGAGAAGGGCGCTGCAGAAAACCACTCCGAAGGCCGTGGCTGCGGAGCTGGGAGTGTCGCTCTCGCTGGTTTACAAGTGGGCGGAAAAGCCGACTGAATACGGATCCGGCAGCAAGAACCCGCTCGATCGCCTGCTCCAGATCATCGACCTCAGCGGAGACACCGGCATCGTCGAGTGGCTTTGCAGGCAACAAAGCGGCCACTACGTCAAGGACCCGGCCGTGGGTGCGGAAAGGCACGACCACGTGCTGCCCGCCACCCAGGAAATCATCGGTCAGTTTTCGGACCTCCTCACCCGCATCTCGGATGCGGCGGACGATCACTCGGTCAGCAAGGATGAAGCCGACGAAATCCGCCAGTGCTGGGACAAGCTGAAGAGCTACGCCGAAGGATTCGTCCGCGCCTGTGAAAACGGCGATTTCAAACAGATGTCGCGCCTGCCCGGTAGCCAACCGGCACAGGCGACGCGGTGAGGGGGACGGCGCGGAAAAAGCCCGCTCAGTTCCGGGTGCTGAGAATGCTTGTCGCGCTGTGCCCCGGTTTCGGGACTGTCGCGGTGATGCTGACTTTGGAGCTCTTGAGACGCCGTCATTCGATGCTCGCATTGAATGCATTTCAGTCGACACCGGGGGGATACTCGGCCGTTACAATCATCGTTTGGCTGGTTCTGGCGGTGGGAGCCGGTTGGTTCGACGCCATGCTTGATCCTTCATTTCCAAAAATTGAAGGAGAGCTGAATAAACGGGCGTTGATTCGATTCCTCTTGGTTTACGTTGGTTGCCAGCCCGCCATCGTGATGTTGGTGGTCGCAGTTTCCGCAGTAATTGCTGAAGTGATCTCGCACTAACGATTTTTGAGTCCGTTTCAGTGCCCCAACAAAATTCCCGCCGCTTGCTGGTTCCCGCCGGTGGCCGTGACGATGGCTTCCTGAAATTGCCCCGATTTCAACGCTTCCACCGCCGCGACGATTTGTAGCGCGGCCGATGCTCCCATCGCTTCTCCTAGCGATACGCGCGGCGACCACCTCGGGCCGGTCCAATCGCTCCACGCTTTCGTTTCCGGCAGATCGAAGCGGGGGATGCCTGCACGGCCGTCGACGAGCAGCGTGTTGCCGTCGTCTTCCGCGTTCAGACGCTCACGGATTTTTCCGGCAGCTTCTGTCCGCGAATAGCTGGAAAACGAGACGGGATCGGGCAGATGCAGCAGGCGCACGCGGCCGTCCGCCGCTTCCAGATAGATCGCGCCGGCACCTTCGGATGGCAGGTAGTTTCTTGAGTAGAGCCTGAGCCCTTCCGCACTGAGCCAGTCGATTTCCTCGCTGGCCACGACCAGGCAGCCATCGACCTCGCCGCGCTGGATCCATTCGGCAGCGAGATCAATGCCGCTGAAAAAGCCCGTGCTGTCGGCGATCAGGCTGTCGTTGGGCGCATGGCTGCCGATCATTGCCGAGAGATGGCTGGACGGAGCGTTGAAGACGGTTTCCGGAAACAGGATCGGACTTGCCATCGCGGGATCCACCAGCACCTCGCCGAAGAACCTGTTGGAATAATTCACGCATCCGTTGAGCAGCGTGAAAACCACGCCTACCCGCAATTCTCCGGCGGCGATGGCGGTCATCCGGCTTTCTCCAAGCGCTTCCACCGCCGCCGCCGCGGCGAATTTCGAGATCGGGCTGGTGCGGCGGAGCCGGGCGAATTTCGGCGTGTTGGCACCTTCTGTTGGGACACGCAGGACCGGCGACCGGACCAGCGTTTCACCCGCCGCGCGGTCGAGCAAAGTCGGCTCAGGCGTTTTTCCGGAGGCCAGCGCCTTCATCAGCGCCGCCACTCCCCAACCTGCGGACGAAACCGCGCCGGTGCCGGTGATGGAGAGTTTCATGCGATGCCCTCCTTGCCGAAGATGAGCGTCGCGTTCGCACCGCCGAAACCGAAGGAATTCGTCAGCACCCGCAGCACGACGGCCTCGCGCGGTTCTCTAACGAGATCAAAGGTGCAGACGGCGTCGGCTTCCCGGACGTTGAGGCTGGCAGGGAGAAATTGTCCGGTCAGAGCCATCAGGCTGATCACGGATTCCACCGCGCCTGCGCCGCCTAACAAATGTCCGGTGGCGGACTTGGTGGAGCTCACCCTGATTTTCCCGACAGCCTCTCCGGCCCAGCGCTGGATCGCATTTCCTTCCGCGATGTCGTTGAGCGGCGTGCCAGTGCCATGGGAATTGATGTAGTCGATCTGCTCCGGCGCGAGCCCCGCCATCGCGCAGGCGGCCCGCATCGTGACCAGCGCCGCGTCGCCTAACGGATGAGGCTGGGTGAGGTGATGGACATCGGTGGCCGCGCCGTAAGCGAGGATTTCCGCGATCACTTTCACGCCCCGGCTCTTTGCCGATTCCGCAGATTCGATCACCACAAACCCCGCACCCTCACCCAGCGCCAGTCCGTCGCGGGCCGCGTCGAACGGGCGGGGAATGCCGGATGGACTGAGCGCCTGCAGCGCGTCGAAGCCGGCGAAAACGAGTTGGCACAGCGCGTCGTAGCCACCAGCGAGCACGATTTCCGCCCGGCCCGAGCGGACGAGGTGGAAGGCGTGGCCGATCGCATTCGCGCCGGAAGCACAGGCGTTTGAAATGATCCGTAGCGGCCCGTGCACGCCGAGTTCGCGCGCCATGTCCGTCATCTGGCGCTGGGCCTGATAGGTTTCCACCCGCCGGAGCTGCAGGTGGCGGGCGGGTGTGTTGGCGAGCGCTGCTTTGAAATAATCCTCACCGATGGGCATCGCCGCCGCCGAGGTGCCGACGATCAGAGGAATCTCTCCACCGGACAATCCCGCTTCCGCCAGCGCCTCGCGCGCGGCCAGAATCGCCAGCCGCGTCCCACGATCCATGCGGCCCCACGCTTTTTTCGAAATCCCGAAATCCGGCGCGCTCTCCGGCAGATCCACCTGACCCGCCGTGCTGACCCGCTGCCGCGAAACGTCGAACAGCGTCACCGGCGAGAACGCCATCCGCCCTGCCTGGAAGCCTGCCGTGTTTTCCGCAACGTCCCTGCCCATCGGCGAGACGAGCCCCATGCCGGTCACCACCACGGGGCGGGGATTTGGGAGTGGTGGGGAGTCGGAGGAATAGGCCACGGGAAATCGGGATCAGATAAGGCTCGTCAGATGGGGCCTCAGGTAGCTAGGCAGGCACCCGCACCTTGTCAAATGCCGTATCTCCGCTGGTTGGAAACCTCACGCCGCTTCGCCGCCCGCCCCGCCATCATCGAAGGCGGGCAAACCGTGACGTTTTCCGACCTTGCCACGGCCCTTGCCCTGCTTCCCACCGCCACCGCGCCGGTCATCGCGCGCAGCGGCGGCGTCGGATTTTTCCTGGAAATCCTCCGCGCCTGGCGTGACGGACAGGCTGTGATCCCGGTCGAGCGCGATGCTCCGGAGCCGGTCCTCGCGTCGCCGCCGCCCGAGGGCACCCGGCTGGTGAAATACACGCCCGGTGCCAGCGGCATCCCGCGCGGGATTTTCCTCAATGCCTCCCAGATCCTCGCCGATGCCGACCGCCTCGTCACCGCGATGCAGCTCTCCCCGGACGTCCCGAACCTCGGCGTCATCTCGCTCGCCCATTCCTACGGCTTTTCCAATGTCGTGTTGCCGCTGCTGCTCCACGGCGTGCCGGTCCACCTAGCGCCGGTGCCGTTCCCGCGGGTGGTGGAGGAAATTTTCAACGCCCATCCCTCTATCGTCGTCCCCGCCGTGCCCTCGATGTGGCGGGCATGGCACCGGGCCGGGATTCTAACCGGCGCGCCCGTCCGCCTGGCACTCTCCGCCGGAGCACCGCTTGCACTCGCTTTGGAAAACGATGTTTTTACCGCGTCCGGCCTGAAAATCCGGAATTTCTACGGTGCCAGCGAGTGCGGCGGGATCTCGTTCGACACCAGCGACGCACCGCGCGAAACCGCGGACGACGTCGGCACCCTGCTGCCAGGCGTGGAAGTCTCCATCAGCCCGTGCGGCAGGATCGTGGTGAAAAGC
>JBDSNC010000270.1:0-45685 GCA_039915545.1 Luteolibacter sp. | reverse complement strand
CTGACCCCTGACCCCTGACCTCTGACCTCTGACCTCTGGCCTCTGGCCTCTGGCTTCTGACAACCGATCTCCGTTTGCCACGACCGGATGTCGGGCTTAGGTTGATCGTGCGGCGGATGCGATTCCGGCGTGGCGGGGAAATAAACCGAATCAATGCCGCGTGAGACCCGTCTGTCTGTTGCTGGAAGAAACCTAAAAAACGAAAATCATGAATTTACGAAAATTTAAAATGATCGGCTCGCTCACCGCCTTCGCGGCCGGTGGGGCGTTGCTGGCTCCGCCGCTGGCACGTGCCGAGGAACAGGGAGTGGAGGAACTGACGCGAGGTCCTGTGCACGAGGCGTTTGCAGCGTCCGTGAACTTCGATCCGGAGCCGGGAGTGTTTGTGAAAACCGCGCCGCCGGGAGCGATCGAAGAGGTGCCGCCCGACCAACGTCCTGAGGGAGACAATGTTTCCTGGATCCCGGGCTACTGGGGCTGGGACGACGAACAGAGCGACTTCATCTGGATCAGCGGGGTGTGGCGGAATCTGCCGCCGGGCCGCCAGTGGGTGCCGGGCTATTGGGGCGAAGTGGGCAGCCAGTGGCAGTGGACATCCGGTTACTGGGCGGATGAGGAAGCCGAGGAGGTGACCTACGTTCCGAAACCCCCGAAGTCGATCGAAAGCGGCCCGAATGTCGAAGCGCCGTCGCGCAACCACATCTGGGTTTCCGGAACCTGGGTCAACCGTGACGACCGCTATGCGTGGAGACCGGGCTATTGGCAGGCCGGCCAGGAAAACTGGTCGTGGACCCCGGCTCACTATCAATGGGCGCCGCGTGGCTACATCTTCGTGGACGGCTACTGGGACTATCCTGTGGTGCACCGCGGAGTGGTGTTCGCACCGGTCCATTTCCAACATGAATATTATGACCGTCCGAACTACTCGTACACACCGGCGGTGGTGATCGCTCTGGGGGTTTTCGCCGACCACTTGTTCGTGCGTCCGAACTACGGGCACTATTATTACGGTGACTACTACGCGCCGCGCTATCAGAGCGAGGGGTTCTACGCCTCGTTTTCCTACAGCTCCGGCCACCGGGGTTACGATCCGATCTACATGCAGAGCCGTTGGCAGCATCGGGATGACCGTGATTGGGAACGCGGACGCCGCGAGAACTTCGCTTACTATCAAACCCACGAGGACGCGCGTCCGCCGCGCACCTGGGCTGCGATGCAGTCACGGCCGATGGCGGCAAGGCAGGGACAACGCGACAACTATCAGTTCGCCGAGACGCTGCCGCAGTATGCCAACCGTTCGAAGGGCCAGCGTTTCCAAACCGTGAGCGCCGAGAACCGCAAGGAGATCGTGGCCCGCAACCAGCAGGTCCGGAAATTCAGCAAGGACCGCCAGCAGTTGGAAAACCGCCCGAACGACCAAGCCACAGAAGGTGCCGACAAGCGCATCCAGGCGAAACGCGAGAAGTTCGAAAAATCGCCGGTGGTGGGCAAACGCCCCGACCAGTTGTCCGGCAACCAGGCACCGCCGAAACGCCCGAAGAATGCCGATGTGCGTGATCCGAAAATCGCAGGTCCCGCCGGCAAGGGTGGAAACAACGGCGACGAACCGAAAAACGCCGATCGCCCGAACAAAGGAAACCGTGATGGCGGGGCCCAGCCTGAAAACGGCAAGGGCAAAGATAAAAATCAGGACCAACCGCGTGGTAAAAACGACGGACCGGCAATCAAGCCGGATGGCAACAACGACGGGCGCCCGGATCAAAAAGGCGAGCCGAAGATGAAGGAGAAGAATCAGGACAACACCCGCCCCGAGCGGAATCCTGATGGAGACAAGCCGAACAAAGCGGACAATCCCAACCGCACGAAAAACGAACCCGATCAACCGAAAAAACAAACGGAACAGCCGGAGACCAAACCGAAAAAGGAACGCGAACAGCAGGCCGAGCAACCGAAGCGTCAGGCTGAACCACAACCGAAGCGTCAGGCTGAACCACAACCAAAGCGTCAGGCCGAACCCGAACCAAAGCGCCAAGCCGAGCCGCAGCCGAAACACCAGGCTCAACCCGAACCGAAACGCCAAGCTGAACCTCAACCGAAACGCCAGGCTCAACCCGAACCGAAGCGCCAAGCCGAGCCACAACCGAAGCGTCAAGCCGAGCCACAACCGAAGCGTCAAGCCGAGCCACAGCAGCAACGCCAGGCCAAGCCTGACCGTGAGCCGACTGCAGGCAAAGAGCCTGCCGCCAACAAAAAGAAGGACAAGGAAGAGGATCCTGACGCGAAGAAGAAGAACTGATCACGCGTTCAGTTGAAGATTCAATGAAAGCCGGGGGCCTGTTTGGGTTCCCGGCTTTTTGTTTGGTCAGGCGCTGCGGCGGCGGTAGGGAGGGTCGATCTTCGATCTTCGGTCGACCGGGCGAATGGATGCGATGAAAAGCGATTCATTTCATCGGCGGTTCATTGACTGGCGAAATGAATTTCGCGGTCCGATATGGGGGCTTGCTTCGGCTTGTCATTGACGGGTGGACCGGAGATCCACCCGTCCTTATGGGGATTCCATCAGGCGGATGCCGTTTGGCTCGATGGTGATTCTCCGTTTTTTCAGAAGAGCGCCGGTGGCTTGTTTGAAGGTGCGCTTGCTGACTCCCAGTTCGCTGTTGATTTCATCGGCGGGGCTGTGGTCGCCGAGGGACCAGAAGCCGCCGCGGGCTTCGAGTTCGGCGAGGATCTGGGCTTCGAGGCCGTCGACCTTGGAGCGGCCGGGGGCGTGGAGGGTGAGATCGATTTTTCCATCAGGCCGGACGGCGGCGATGTAGCCCTTGAGGGTTTCGCCGGGTCGGAGCGGTTGGAAGACGTCGTTGGCGAAAATGAGGCCGCTGTGGGTGCTGTTGATGATCGCCTTGTAGCCGAGATCGGTTTTTCCGAAAACGATGAGATCGACCTCCTGCTCCGGACGGAAATGGTGTGGCTCCAGGTCCATATGGCGGGCGATGCGGGTGCTGGCGATGATGCGAGCGGTCTGCTCGTCGACATGGACGTGGACGACGTATTGTTTCCCGACGTCCATGCGGACTTTTTGCTCGCGGAAGGGAACGAGCAAATCCTTCGGCAGGCCCCAGTCGAGGAAGGCGCCGACGCCGGTGACGGCCACACATTTCAGCCGGGCGAACTGGCCGGGCATGACTTTGGGCTTCAGCAGGGTCGCCACCGGGCGGTCTTCGGAATCGTTATAAAGAAAGACATCGAGGAAACCGCCGAGGGGGGTGCCGTGTGGAATTTCCCGGTGGGGCAGCAGGATTTCGCCGAGATCATCGCCGTCGAGGAAAAGCCCGTGGGGTTTTTCCCGGAGGACCTGGAGGGACGCGCGCTCGCCGATTTTCGCCATGGCGGGACGATGAACCCGCAGTGGCGGCGAGTCGATGGCGATTGTGCCAGCGGCTTGAAAGTGTTCCGGCTGTCTCAGCCGGATCTTGAGGCGGCTTTGAATCCGGCTGAGACAGCCGGGACACATTCGGGTCGGCGGATTCGCCGCTTGTTTCCCGTTTCGCGAAGCGGCATTCTCGGGGCATGGAAAGTCACGAGTGGTTTGAAAATACCGATGAGGGGAAAGTTTACTACCGGGCGAATTATTACCTCGGCGGCAAGTGGACCATCATGACTACGACGCAGAAGCGCAACCCGACGTGGACGGACATGACTCCGCCATCGGAGGAAGCCTTGCGCGAGCTGCGGGATGTGATTTGGAAAAAATACCAGCGCAAGCGCCTGCCGTGGGAACGTGTGGCGGAGCTGGACAAGCTGCTGGGCGACGAGCCGTTGCCGAGGCCGCAGTAGGGTCAGGGTAGGACTTGTTCGACGGAAACCTGCTCCGCGCCGAGGAGGTCACGCAGGCGCGTGCGGAGGGTGGCTTCCACGGTGTCGAGCATGCCGCTTTTTTCCGCTTCGGCGCGCATTTGTTCGCGCAGCTCGCGGAGAATCTGGGCGCGGTCGGCGGGCTGGATTTTGTTGAGCCAGCCGCTGTCCTCGCTGAGGACGTCGAAGTCGATGAGCTCGACGGAGAGGATTTCCGGCCGGGGAAAACGGGCGACGGGCTTCCCATCCTGCATGCGGAGCGAGATGCCGTTTTCCAGCCTGTAGCCGCCCTTCACCTGATAGTGGCCGCGGACGATGAGTTTTTTTGTGCCGAGCGGGAGGCCGGAAAAGCTCTCGGACTTCTCGATGGTGCGGGTGGCGTTCATCCGCATTTCCAACAGGGAGAGCTCGGAAATTTCCGCGGTTCCGACAATTTCCGCCCGGCCCTCGACGACGCGGGTGTCCTTGTTGGTGATCGCGCCGAGGACTTCCTTCAGGCCGCGCTCAATGCTGGTTTTAGTGCCGGAGAGCGCCCTTCCGACCGGCAGGACGACGAGGAAATAGACGCCACCGATGATGGCGGCGGCCGTCACGATCCGGCGCAGCGTGCGCCACATTTCCACCCGGTGTTCCATGGCGCGACCGTATATCAGGTGGTTTGCGGCGTCCATGCCTGAAGAAATTTTTCAAGATTTCTAAACCACACCTTCAGCAGGAAACATTTCCATTATTGCCCGGCCGATGCCTGCGGGCGGATGACGAGGTCCGGTCCAACCCACCGTGGACCTCGTTGAATCCGGCATCGAACCCATATTGACCAACCCATGAAATCCACGCCGATCCCATGCGGAGCCGGTGGCATCTCCGCCGCCCTTTTCGCCGCCTTCAGTCTCACTTGCCCTGCACAGACCGTCTCCGTGGACGGCATCCGCGACGATCCGGAAGGCTACACACTGCTGCACACCCAAGTCACGCCGTCGAACTGGGGCAGCCCCAACCGGTGTCTGGCGAATCTTTACGCCAAACAGGAAGGTGGCAGCCTCTTCCTCCATCTCGCTTCGAAGGCCAACGACGGCGCGGTCATCATCTTCCTCGATACCAAGCCGGGAGGTGTCAGTTTCATCGCCAACAACCTCATCACTTCGGGCGGCGAGGGCGAGTTCATCAACCGTCTGGGCACCTCCCCGACCGCAGGACTCACCTTTGAAACCGGTTTTAATCCGGACTACGCCGTGCGGATTTACGGTAACGGAGGCGATGCCTACGTGAATATCTACAACCTGACGACCGGAGTGAGGAGCTACGCCGGGAACTCCGGTACCGCACCCGCTTCCAGCGGCATCATCCAGGATATGAAAACCGCTTGGGGAGATTTTGTCCTGGCCGATTACGCCACCGCCAGTCTCGGCGTGGAAATGAAACTCGGCCTCGCATCGATGGGCGTGCCGTTCGGAGTGGGGACGGTCAAGGCCACTGCCATCATGGTAGACGCCGGCTCCAACTACGCGTCGAACCAAGTGCTCGGCTCCCGCACCAGCGCCACTGGCGACATCGGCGGCGGCATCAATTCCTTCAATTTCGAAACCGAGGCCGGGACACAGACGCTCTCCTTCGCGGTGAACAACAACGATACCGATGGCGACGGTCTCACCAACGACGTCGATACCGACGACGACAACGACGGCCTTCTGGATACCGCCGAAACCAATACCGGCATCTACGTTTCACCCACCAATACCGGCACCAATCCTCTTGTGGTCGACTCGGATGGAGACGGCGTTACGGATTCCGACGAGGTAAACGGCAACCTCGGCTACCTCTCCGATCCGAACAAACCGAACTACAACTCGATGGCAGTTCCGGGAAATTTCACCACGCCGCAGTGGAAAGAGGATGGATCCGCCGGAAACACGATGGTCCAAGGCAACACGGCCAGCCTCATCACCCAATACGATTGGACGCTCGACTATAAATTCACGGTCATCGGCGCCATCGCCTACAAATACGCCGCCAATGGTTCTTGGACGGTGAACTGGGGCAACGGCAGCAATGATTTCACGGCCACGATTCCCGCCAAGGGCTTCTACCGTTTCGCCTTCAACAACGTCACGCTCGTCCAATCGGTCACCCGAACGGCCTTTCCGGACGTCACCGCCTATCTCGCCGCCTACGGACTCACCACCGGTCCTGATTCCGACGGTGATGGCGTCAGCAACGAGGCCGAGTTTGTGAAAAACACCGATCCCACCAGCGCGGACACCGATGGCGACGGCTCGAACGATCTCGTGGACGCCAATCCACTCGTCGCGGGCGGCTACAACGTCTGGGCCACCACCAACGCCGGTGGTCAGGGTTCCGGTTCGGACTTTGACGGTGACGGCGTGAAAAACGGCGTCGAATACTTCATGGGCCAAACCGGCTCCACCTTCACCGCCAATCCCAGCCTCGTCGCCGGAACGGTCACCTGGCCGAAGGACCCTGCCTTCAGCGGCACCTATGAGGTGCAAACCTCACCCGATCTCGTCACGTGGACCAACGTCTCCCCACGCCCGACCCCGACTCCCCAGAACACGATCGCTTACACCCCGACAGGCACGGGCAAGGTCTTCGTCCGCCTGCAGGTGATCGCTCCCGCACCCTGATCCCCGGGAATCCCTCAAAACCCGAACGGCCCCGCGCTAGCAGGGCCGTTCCCGTTTCACGAGGCGACGATGTCACGCCCTTTTTCCATAAATTTCTGCCGAAAATCTTGACACCGGAGCGAAAAGTCGGCTTCTTTCCGCCCCGCGCAAGTCGCAAGGCACCCGTAGCTCAGCTGGATAGAGCGTCTGACTACGAATCAGAAGGCCAGGGGTTCGAATCCCTTCGGGTGTACCACTCTCAAGACCCTGTACCTCAAAAGGTTGCAGGGTTTTTTGTGGCGTGATTTCCGGACGTCGATCTAGCGAATCCCGAATGCCGCCGACGTCGGACGGACGGCTGACATTTTGAAGTGACGGGGTGGAATCCAGCGTCAGGGCATTCCGGGAAAGGCCGGTGCCGCATTTTCTCAACGATGGGTCGCCATCACCACCGTATGGTAAAAGATTCGGGGCCGCCGACCTCCAATCGGCGACCCTTGGAATCCGGAGAAAACCCCTGATCTCTGGAAATGGTCAGGCAGTGCGGCGCTTGCGGCGCAGGAGGCCGGTCGCCAACAGGACACCTGCCAGCGCGTTGGAAACTTCGGGCACGGCGGAATAGGTCCAGGAAAGGGTGTTTCCGCTCAGCGAAAAACTGCCGGTGGTCGGAGCGCTCGAGAGTACCGAGCCACCACTGTGATAATATTGGAATCCGCCCCCGAAGATGCTCGCCCAGTCCGTTTTGGCGGTGGTGCCGTCGGCGCTGGTGAAGATGTCGGTCCAGGAATGGTCGTTGGCTGACCAGAAGGCGTTGGAGAAATCGCTGTCCCCGATGACAATTCGGAACACCGCGTCGAAAGTAGAGCCGGCGTCCGCGCCATCCGATCCGGCCAGTGCGCCGGTGACATTCACCGCGTCATAAGCTGCGCCGCGTCCCGACTGAGTGCGGTCGATGTCCCATGCGAAAATCGAACCGTCGGCATAGTTGAGGTTGCTGGTGAATGTTTCGACTCCCGGACTGTTGCCAGGCGCATGGACGCCGCCGGACTGGATCGTCGTCGCGCCGCCGATGGTGCCGGAGCCGCCCAAGGTGGCACTGTTGCCGACGGTGACCGCTCCGGTCGAGATGGAGCCATTGACGATGAGTTTTCCGCCAGAAACGAGGGTGGTGCCGGTGTAGGTGTTGACGGCGGATAGAGTCAGAATGCCGGAATTGGTTTTGTTGAGGGCAAGCGTGCCGCCGCCGTTGGAGATGGCGGTCGTGCTGACCACGACATCACCGATATTGTCAAAGGTGACTGTGGGCGTGTTGGCACCACCGGTCATGCCACCCGTGATATTCAAGGTGCCGCCCGCCACTTGGGTTACTTTGAGGTTTTGGCTGGTCGTCACCAAGCCGGAGAAGGTCGCGCTGCTGGCGGTGCTGCCACCGATGCTGTAGGTGCCGGTGGTGGCGGTGTTATTGATTGTAACCGCGCGGCCCACCGTGAAGGCACCACCAATCATCAACGATGGGCTGGCCCCTGTGGTGGCATCCAATTGAATGGCTGACGGTGCTGTCGGCGCGTTGCTCGGACCCGTGCCCGTCCCAAAGGCACCAGAGCTGCCGGATAGCGAATCGCGACCTGCCACCAGAGTGCCTGCATTGATGATGCTGAGGCCGGTCAAGGTGTTGTTACCGGAAAGAATCAGAATGCCATCACCCTGTTTTTTGAAACCGGTGGCGGCTCCTACGCCGGCACCACCGGAGAGAACGCCGGAAAGCAGGGCGCTATCGCCGCCGAGACCGGGATTTACAATCAGGATGCGCTGGAAAGCGTCCCCTGTGTTCAAGTTGATATTGTTGGTCACTTCGACCTGATTGTCGGCGGCGGAAGAACCAAAGATCATCGGGGTGGTGCCGCTTCCCAAAAATCCTCCCACTTGATAGCTCAGATCGGCACCGCTATTGATGGTGACCGTCAATTTGCCGCCCTTGGCCGCAAAGCCGCCTTGCAACCAGGCGTTTAATGCCCCCGCTCCCGTGCTGCCCAAGGTTCCGTTAAAGGTGGTGTTGCCCGTTAGCGTCGGCTGCCAGACACCGCCGTTCAAGTTCACCGAATTGGTCAACAGATCAGCCGTGACCAAAACACCTGCATTGATCGTGGTGAGGCCGCTGTAGGTATTACCGGTGGTCAAGGTCAGGCTTCCGGTGCCGGTCTTTGTCAATCCGCTGGAGCCGGAAGCAGCCAGGCCGGTGGAGAACGTCACGTTTTGGCCGTTAGTATCAATGAGGTAGGCGCTGTTGCCCGTGGTGGTAAGCCGACTCGAATAATCCGTGGTATTCGAGGCGCTGTATTGCAGCGTCCCGCCGGCGAAGGTGATGGAACCCGTGGTGCCCACCGCATTGGCACTGCCGAGATTCAAGGTGCCCGCGCTCAGGGTCGATCCACCCGCGTACGTATTGTTTCCAGTTAGTGTTAGGGTGCCGCCGCCAGTTTTGGTGAGGGCCAGGTTGTTCTCATTGGTTCCGGCGCCGCCCAAGATGCCGGCGAAGGAATTCGTTGAAGCAATATTCAAGGTCAGCGTGGAGATGACCGCCGAACCACCTACCAGGCTGTTGGTGCTCCCCGTGCCGGAAATTACGAGACCCGCGAGCGTCTGGCTACGTGCGCCGTTGGCATCGCCGAGGATCAACTTGCCGCTGTTGGTACCAGAACCCAGGGTCAAGGTCGTGGCAACGGGCAAGGCGTTGGTTGCAATCGTCTGGATGGCACCGTTGATGATCGCCGTGGCACCGGTGTAGGTATTGGCACCGCCCAAAATCAGGGTGCCCGTGCCGGTCTTGCTGAGGCCCGCCCCGGTCAATACGGCCGAAATGGTGGGGCTCAGAGTCGTAGATACGGCAATGGGCGTGGCCGCACTTTGCAGAGTGATCGTGCCGCCGCTGCCCGTGGCAAGGGTGTAAGTGGAAAGGGCCGAGTTAAACGTCATGCCAGCCAGCGTGGGACTGGTGCCGTTGAGGCTCACCGCGATGTTGGACGGGTGGCTGCCAGCAACGGCATCACCAAAGGTCGCGGTGTCACCAATACTCAGAGCGCCGTCCACACCGGGTGAACCGGCAACGCCGCCGCCCTGGGTGTCCGCCCAGTTTCCCCCAGTGACCCAGCTGCCGTCATCTCCGTTCCAAGCCGCCTTGCCGGAATAAACCAAAGCCGAATAGTTGACCGCGACATTGACGGGGATCTGGCCGGAAACACCCGCTTCCCCGGTAGTCGTGAGGGTGATCGCGCCGGTGATCAAACCCAGCGTGCTGAGGTTGCCCGAAACGGTGCGCGTGTCGGAGGTTGTGCCGTTGAAGGTGGGACCGCTGCCGCCGGTGACGGAAATGCCATTTGCATCGGCACCCGCATTGGCAACCGTCACGCGGGTGTTGGAATCATCCGCCCCGGTCGACGTGAGCGAAGTGCTGCCCGTGACGGACGCGCCGACGTGTTTGGAGCCGAAGTCGGAAACCATACTCGCGCTGACCACGCGGTCCTGAAGGACGGAGATGTTATTGGTGACCGTGGAGCTGGTGGGGTTGGCCAACGGATCCGTCGCGATGATGCTCAAGGTGTTGGCACCCAAGGTAGAACCCGTGTTCCCTGAAGCCGTGTAGGCGGTTGACGCGCCAGCGGCGACCGAAGGATTGGTGGGGCTGATGCTGGTGGCGGTGATCGTGCCGCCATTGTCCGCAAGCGTGGCATTGAGAGTGCCCGCACCCACGTTAGAAATGGTTCCACCGATGCTGAACGTGGTGTTCTGCATCAGACGAGAGCCGGTCAAAGGGCTGGAGATCGTGAGGCTGGGGGTTGGGGTAGTCGCGGAGACAACCGTCAGCACGAGATTGCCCGAGGAGTAACCGATCGAATAGCTGGAGGTGACCGGGTTGCCGTTTTGATACTGGAGGGTGAAGTTGGCCAGAGTCGGAGCCGTGCCGGTAAAACCGATGAGGTTATAGCTGCCTCCGGCGAGGGAGGAGTCGAAGCGCAAAAACGTGCCCGTGCCCGCGGTGAAAATGCCGCCCACGTTGAGATAATCACCATTGTCAAAATTGACGACACTGCCGGAGTTGAGGGAAAGACCGGAGGTAAAGGTAAGTGTCCCGACAGCGCCGTTGCTGGTGCCAAGAGCACCGCCGCTGATATCGCCGATTGTTCCGGCCCCCAAGTAGCCGCCGCTGAGGATGGTGGTCGCTCCACTCACCGTGCCCGTGCCGCTCAGGATCGCGCCGCTGGCCACTGAATAATTTCCATTGCCCGAGGTGGTCCCCGTGACGTTCAGCGTGCCAGAATTGACCGCCGTGGTGCCCGTGTAGGTGTTGTTTCCGCTGAGAGTGAGCGTGCCGCTGCCACTCTTGACGAGACCCAAGGTGCCCGTGCTGCCGTTCTGAATCGTTCCCGCATATGTAGTGTTGGACGTCTGCGAAACCGTGAGCGTTGCATTCGTGGACGCATGACCGTTTTCGATGACCGGAGTGCCTGGCGTCGCGTTCGTCGAGAGCGCACCGATGCTGATGCTATTGCCGTTCAACTGGAGCTTGGCCGTCGAAGGTGCGCTCATGCCAAACGTGACCGTTTGCGGGGTGGTGGAATTGAGCGCACCCGCATTGGCCACCGTTACCAAGCCGTCGTTGATGGTGAGGCCACCAGTATAGGTATTGTTGCCACCCAACATGAGCGCACCCGTGCCATTTTTGACAACGCCGGATGTGCCACCCAAGGCACTGTTGATCGTGCCAGTCTGGCCGGAAGCGACCGTGATGCCGGTAGTCGTGTTTCCGACGGTCAGCGTGTTGTTGCTGATGCTCGCGGAACTATTGAAAGTGAGGCTTTTGATGCTATAGTTGGTATCGAGCGTCGTCGCCGTGTTGACTGCACCGGTTGCGCTGAAAAATACATCCGAATTGGAACCGACCGTCTGTTGAGTATTTACGCTCCCCGCCGAGTCCGTCCAGTTGGCGACACTGTTGGTACCGCCTGTCAGAGTGCCCCAGGAGGCATTATTGACATCTTTCCAGTAAGCTGTATTAGGCGCGCTCACATAGCCACCCAGCGTAAGGATCAATGCCGTGGTGGTCGTGCTGGTCAAATTCGCCGTCGTATAGCCGCCAAAGTTGCCGGAAGTCGCCAAGGTAAAGTTTGTGCCTGCGGCAGTCATGCCGCCGCCCGGTGCACTCAGAAGAGTGAATGATTTGCCGCCGCCCGTTAGGCTACCCAAGCCGGCGACATTGAGAAAAACGCCACCTGCCCCGACAACAGTTTTTTGTCCGCTACCCAAGGTGATGGTGTCGGTCGTGTTGCTGCCGATCTCCATATTCAGGTTACTGGCGGCACCAGTGCCACCCGCAATCGTCAATACATTCGCTGCCGCAGCCGAACTATTAATAGTAAGAGTATTGCCCGCGGTTCCATCAACCAGACTCAGCGTGCCGCGAGTCGTGGTGGTCGCATTGCCGCCTGCGATGGTCAACGTGTTGATACCGGCCGTGCCGATGGTGTAGTTCCCGCTGATTTTAAGTGTGGAGTTTCCTGTGGTTCCCGAGGTGCCGGCAACGCCGGTAACCGGAGCGGTACCCGTAGCGATGGAAATGGCGTTGGATCCGCCACCCCCACCATCAACGGTCGTGTTGCCGCCATTGGCGTTCGAAAGGGTGAGCGTGCCCGTGCCTTGGTAGGCAAGTCCTTGGGCTCCGGTCGCGCCATTGAAAGTCTTGATTGCAGAATCTATGATCACATCACCAGTGCCCGAAATGGTAAAGACACGGGCAGTCGCTGCATTTGACTCCACCAATCCGCCGCTGAATTTAGTCAGGCCCGTATTGTTGACGATGAAAACCTGGGTGCCGTTTATGTTATTGTTGAGCTGTCCGCCGAACGTGAGATTGCCGCTGCCACCAATGGTGTTTCCTAGAGCTCCGTTGTTGAAGACATTGTTGATGTTCGCCGTGCCATTTGCCTGAATCAGGCCGCCATTGACCGTGAGCGTCCCAGTTCCCAACGCACCACTGGCGCCGACCACCAACGTGCCGCCCGCGTTCAAGGTGATCGCGCCAGTGTTGTTGTTGGCCTGTGTGATACTGATTGTACCCGCACCGTTGCCAGCGACGCCCTGTCCCACCGCAATCGTAGCCGAACCGGTCAGTGCATTGGTATTATTCAGATTCAACGTGCCGCCGTTAACCACAACACCATTGGTTGCCAGGGTGCCGGTAACCGTGGTCGTGCCTTCATTGACCGTAGTGGTGCCAGTATACGCATTGGTACCACCAAACGTGATGGTGCCTGCACCGCCGGTAACCAGCGCGTTGACGCCGTTTGCACCAATATTGCTGTTGATAGTAAGGCTGTCGCTCGCGCTATCGGCACGCAAAACATAGGTAAGGCCATTGCCTTGAGTGATGGTGCCACCGCTAATGGTGGTGGAACCGCCGCCCGAACGCAGAATACCACTGTTGGTGTTTAGCGTCAACGTGGTGCCGCTGGTCTGGGCAAGATTCACGGCACCCGCCCCGGTGAACTTGAGGGTGTTTACAGAGTCCGAGCCTTGGCCGGTAATAGAAGAGGATATTTGATTGTGCGCACTAGTAGCCAAGCTGCCTCCGGCGTTACTAAAGCCAGCGTCGGTGCCATAAACGGCAGCGCGAAGAAAGCCGTTAGTCGTATCCACATAGGCATAATCCGCACCGTTGAAGTAGGCGAGTTTGTTCAAAAAGCCCGCTGCAGCTGTCAATTTGATCTGGTTGGTCGAACCGTTGGTGCCGCCGCTGACTACAAAATTGACCGTACCGGAGGTATTGAATGTTGGCGCGCCAAAGGTGAGGCTGGCGTTTCCGCTGCTGCCGAAAACCGAGGTGACCGCGGTGCTATTATTGTTGGACAGGACCAAATTCCCCAGGGTCTGACTAACGCTGGCCAGACTGGACGAGCCAAAAATAATCGAACCCCTATCAATCTGCGTGTTTCCCGTATAGCTATTGATGGCAGTGAGGGTCAAAGTGCCCAAACCCGTCTTGGTGATACCACCGCCGGAGCCACTGACTGCGCCAATCGAGAGGTTGCCGCCTCCACCGTTTGTCTGAAAAGTGCGGACGGCGGTGGTGGCGATACCGAAGTTGATAATCTCGGAACTTGTGCTGTTGTTGACGATATTCCCTCCCAGCGTGATGGAGTTACCCCCTATCGTAAACGCATTGGCTCCGGAGTTGAAAGTGATGCTTTGAACACTGAAAGCCGCCGCAAAATCATTGTTCAGGGTCGTTTGGGATGAGGTTCCAAAAAACCACAGATCGCCTGCCGCAGGCAAAGTTCCACCCCAGTTCCCAGCAAGATTCAGATTGGCGGTCGTAGGCGTAGAACCCCATGTCTTATTTGCTGCCCACGCGCTCTGCGCCGTGCCGAGTGCGATCGCGAGGACAGGCAAGGTGGTGCTCCACGGCTTTTTCATGGAGGTCATCCGGGGGATGCAACCACCGGGACCAGGGGTGTACACGATCGTTGCGGGAGAGGCTCCGTTGTCAGTGGAGACGCGGAAATACGAAAAGGGTTTGAATTTCACAGCGGCAGTGGGTTGGTGGGTTTTGCTCCACATCATCGGGGCCAAAGCCGGCGATTATGGGTGCTTCAATCAGGAAATAGGAAGCTTCGGATGATTTGGCAAGGAAATTGGTGCATAAATTTGCATTATGCAAATTTATGTATCGAATCAGCCAGTCGCCCCTGCGATGACGGCGGGGCATCCGCTTCAAATGCTGTTATCACCCGGACGAACAAGGCTCCTCCACTGACCCTGAATACGCCTCCGGTGCTGGTCAGGTCGGTGGCGTTCCGCCTTGGAGGCGGCATTGTTATTTCCGGAATTGATCTCTGCCGTGTTGCCGCCCCCCACAATGATTGTGGTTCTCCCACCGGTAGGGAGCATCGAAACCACGCGCGTTCGGAAGTTTTGGTTTCTCAGTGGAATCCGGACCTCTGAGGATCCGGCAAACAAGTGGCTCAGCGGCTCACGCGGAACGGGATATTGTCGGCGCTGGCACCGCCCTTGCCGTCGCGGACGATGACGAAGAGCCGGTAGGAGCCGGGTTTTGTGGGAGTTTTGACGGTCGCCTTCGGGCCGTCCTGGCTGGCGATGGAACCGGGCACCGAGGGGGGCTCGGATTCCTTGTCGCCACCGGATTTCAGGTCGGTGCTTTCCTCGCGGACACTCCAATCGAATTTTAGGGTGTCGCTTTCGGCGTCAGTAACCTCGATCCTGGCGGCGATGGTCGCGCCGGGAGCGACGGAAGCGTGCTTGAGCGGCGAATCGAAGCTGGTGATCTTCGGCGAGCGGTTCGCGGGCCACTTTCCGGACCACGCGTAGCAGGCGGCGTCCACGGTGGGGAGCTTTTCGCCGGAGGCGAGGAACATGCCGTACCAAGTCGAGGTGACTTCCTGTTTCTGACCCCACAGGAAAACATAGCTGCCGAGGCAGATATCCGAGTTATCGGCGAGCAGCGACATGGTGGCATAATAGCTGGCTGCCTTGTCACGGCTAGAGGGTTCGATCGGGGCATTCCACGACGTTTTCGCGACCTCCCAATGCCCCTGCGGGCCGAACTCGGTGAGCACAAACGGCTTTTTCCAACCCGCCTGCTTGGCACCACGCACGGCACCCGAAGCGCCGCTGTAGGCGTTCACGCCGAGGATATCGATGTTCGGATAATTTTCGAGAATCCCCTTCACCTTGGCGGGCGCGGCCCCGGCGATCACGGTCATGACGGGGTGGGCGCGATCCTCTTCCTTCACGATCCCGGCCAGGACATTGAGCTCCTTCCAAATCCGCGAGTCCTTGCCGTCGGACTCCGGGCCTTCCATTTCGTTGCCCAAACCCCACATCAGCAGAGCGGGATGGTCCTTGTACTTGCGCACGGCGGCGCGCACCATGTCGCGTTGTTTTTTCAACTGGGCCTCATTGGAGTAATTGAAACCGTGACGCTCGTGACCGATCCAGATTCCGGCGGTGACGGCGATGCCGAGCTCCTGGCAGTAGTCCAACAGGGGCTTGCCATCGATTTTCTCGTCGAGGGAGTCGATGCCCCAGGTGCGGATGGAATTGCCGCCATACTTGACCAGATCCTTGAGATGTTGGGTGCCTCCCGCCCCGTTGATGTGGAAGGGCTTGCCGTTCCGAAGCAGGGTGAAATGTCCCGGCGCATCCTCCTTGATGGTGACCGGGGCTGCTTGCAAGGCAGCTGGCGGAAGACTGATGGCGGTGGACAGGAGCACGAGTTTGAGAAATCGGGTTTGAATGGAAATCATGAGCTTGGATCGACGGGTTTGTCGACGACTTGTGCATAAAATTGCAACGTTTGGCAACTCCAATTTTCAATTGGATCGAAATGGGGCTGTCAGGACCCCGACTTCCCCTGAAACCGGATTAAAAATGCCTCTCACACGGTGGGAAGAGAATATTGATGTGCATAAAATTGCATTTTCATTTGACCGTTTGAGAGAGCCGTGTTTGGTTGAGGAACTATGAACCCACGACATTCCATCATTCCGATCGCACTTGGCATTTTCATGACGCTTCCAACGACTCGTGCGGAGGATGCTCCAACACCACCGCCGGCCGCGCCAGCTACGACTCCCACCACCCCTGCTGCGCCCGCCACCGCCGCGGCACCGGCCCTTGATTTCGGCAACTTCAGCTCCGAGACCATCACCGGCAAAGCCTGGGAAGCTTACAACGCGAAGAACTATGTGAACGCAAAGGCGTATGCCCAGAAGTGCATCGACTCGTTCAAGGATCAGGCAGTCGCGATGCAAAAAGCGCTGACGGCTCCCGCCACCGAAAAAGAAGAGGTTTTCAAGAGCTGGGCGCTGAATGACGTCGGTGTCTGCTATTTCATTCTCGGCCAGTCGCTCGAGGCCGAGGGCAAGGGCAAGGAAGCGATCGCCCCCTTCAAGTTCCTCGCGGACAATCTTTCCTTCGCCCAATGCTGGGACGCCAAAGGCTGGTTCTGGAAACCTGCGGATGCGGCGCGCGAACGCGTGAAGGCGCTTGAATTCGATGCTCTGAAATAAGCGTTCCCAACACGTTGTCTCCTATCAGTCGCCTGGCGGGAAACCGATCCGGGCGGCTTTTTTATGCCAGCGGGACCCGCTCATGGCCCGCTCAGGCGGAGGAACTGCCGCGCGTTGCCGACCGGAACCCTGATCACGACCCGGGAAACGCCGGGGGCTGCGGGAGTGACGGATTCTACCACGTAATCAGCGGGCTGGAGATTGGTCCAATCGCCCAGTCCGGCAGATTTCTGCACGTGGTAGTGCTCGCCGAGAACGAAACCGTTGCGGACTTTCCAGCCGATTTCCTGCTTGAGCGGCGATCCGGTTAGCTGTTGGGAAAAATCCAGCAGCGAAGGCGCGTTGGCAACATTGGGATCGCTGCCGGCGAGGAATTCGAAGAAAGCGGGCAGTCCGTCGTGATCATCATCGCCGGCTGGATTGGTGACGCCGAATGACGATTCCCAGAGGTCGAAAATCCCGTTGCCGTCGAGATCGGCGGTGGCGTCGGGACTGGTTTCATTGATGAGGTCCACGATCACGGTGCGCTGGAGCACGCCGAGGTTCGGGCCGAAATGGTCGGAAATTTCGATGGTGAGCTGGTGTTGCGATTTCCGCTCGTAGTCGATGATGCCGTTCAAACCCAGTTCGCCGGTCCCCGGGTTGATAGAGAACAGGCCCTGGTTGTTTCCGGAGGTGATGGTGTAGGTGAGCAACGACTGATCGGCGACGCTGTCCCGCACGTCGGGATCGTCCGCAGCGGTGGTCCCGAGAAGGTAGCCGACGAGACCGTTTTCCGAAACGCTCACCTGCGCCGTGCTGCCGGCCGCCGGTGCTGGCGTGGCGTTGGCGTAATGGTCGATCCATTCACCGATCAATGCGATGCCTTCGGTGTCGAAGACGTTGGTCGCGAGCGGCGGCATCTGCGAGTAGCCGTTGTAGCTGCCGTTGATCACGGATCGTGCGTTGATTTTGTTCCAGAGAGCGGAATTCGCCTTGTCGCCCGGGCGGACGATGTGGTCGGTGAGGTCCGGCGTGGCCTCGCTGGCCGGATGGCCGTAGAGCATCCCCGTCTGTGCCATGGTGAGGTGGGCGCGCGCGTCCCACGATTCCGGAGCGCCGCCGCCGGGCTGGTGACAGTAGGCGCAGTTCACGGCGAGGTAGGAGCGGGTCCGTTCTTCGAGATCCACCGCCGTTTCGTTAGGCCGGTGGTGGCGCGGCAGGACGGCGGGGCTGCCGGAGAAACCGCCGAGGTAGCCGCTGTTTGAAAGCAGGCTGAGCAAATTGCCGGACTGGCCGCTGATCAGGTTGTCCAGATTGAACTGCCGGGTGTTCATGCTCAGCGCGTGGCCGCCGGTCGCGGTGTGGCAGGACATGCACTCGGAGCGTGACGGAATATGCCACGGGATGTTGGCGGGAGCGCCGGTTCCGTCGGTATAGCTGACGGGGAAATCCTCGCCGCTGTTGGGTGATAGGAAAGCCTCGGTCCCCGCTTCGTTCCAGCGGTAGGAAACGCCGTAGGCTCCGGTAGCATTGCGGACGAGCACGCGGGTTTCCAAGCGCTTTTTCACGGTGCCGGGGTGGCTGCGGTCGAGGTCGAAATCGAAGTGTTTGATCCAGACCATGCCGTTGGGGAAGAACCAGTTTCCATCCTGCGAATAGCCGATCATGTCGCTGGTGTTCCTGATGACGAACCAGCGCTTCTTTTCTGCTCCATCCGACCAGAATGTCAGATTCGGCGTGTAAGGCAGAACCCCCGCGTTCGGGCTGAGATCCGCGAGGTCGGCGAAAATGCCAAGATCGGATAGTTTCGACGGGTAGTTTTCCGGACCCGCGACCTGCACCGTGATTTTCATCACGCGGCCACTACCGCTGTTCTCCAGCACGAGGATTTCCTTGGTCACCGGATCGACATGGAAATCGACGATGCGGTTGCCGCTCAGGCGCAGGTCGGTTAGCTCGATGACGGAAGTTCCATCACGGCTGATGCTCCAGATCCGGCCGGAGCCGTAGTCGCCGCAAATGTAGCGGTTGGTGAGGGTGGGCAGCGCGGTTTCCCGATAGAAAACGCCGCCGGTCGCGGAGTTGTTGCCATTGCTGTGGGGATAGGCGTAAAGCGGTGCCTTAGGTGGCGTGGCTCCCGAGGGCATGGGCGGGACGAATGCAAGCCCGGGGGTGACGATGTCGCCCTCATAATAAGACCAGCCGCCGTTTTCGCCTTTTTTCAAGATGGAAAACTCCTCCCGCGAGTCCTTTCCCACATCGCCTATCCAAGCCTCGGTCAGACCGGTGCCGTCCTCGACATCGAGATGGAACTTGAACGGATTGCGCAATCCCACCGCCCACATTTCAGTGCGGACATTGGGGAGCTGGCTGGAGAAATCGCTGCCGTCGAAGTTTCCATTCCACGTGCCGCCGAGGCTGGTGTGGATGAAAGGATTGTCCGCCGGAACGCGGAAGTTCGGGTTCTGCGCCGCGCCGGAGTAAGGAGTGTTAGGACTGTGAAGGCCGTTGAGGCCGCCAACCGCGATGGCATAGTGCGGATTGGGTTTCGGATTGGTGGAGGCGGGATTGATGTCGATCCGGATCATCGAGCTGTAGAAATCCTTGGTCAGCCGCTGGCCGTTGCGGTGGGGGTCGCCCTGATCGCCCTCGTCGCCGAAGGTGACGTAGAGGTAGCCGTCGGGGCCGAACTTGCAGTCGTTGATACTATGGAAAAGATGCTGCTCGGCGAGATTGATGTAGGGCAGCTCCGTTCCCAAAGCGGCGAGATTTTCCGCCGCGGACATGCCGTTCGCCACGGCGTCGGCGATCAGGGCGGGGGAAAGCGTGAAGCGGGAGACGCGCAGGTCGCACTCGATGGTTGCGTTTGGGACACCGTCCTTTTCGAGGTTTTTCATGACGTCGAATACCGTCTGTCCGGGACCGGGGGCGGGCAGCCGTGAAGAGTCGCCCTGATAGTTCACGACGATGTGGCCGGTGGTGGCGAAGTCCGGGAAACACTCGATCGAATAGATGCTGCGGCCGCGGGTGAAGTTGGAGAGTGAGGCAACGTCGAGCACCTTGTATTTCGCCGAAGTCGTCGCCGTGGAATCGGGCACGTACCAGACCGAGCCGTCGGTGGACGCCACCAGCAAGGCGGCCGGAGTGCCCGGAATGGATGTCATTCCCACCGCGCCGGAAAAACTAAGGCCGGGGAGCGCATCGACGATCGTCAATCCGCCGGCCGCGCCCGTGGGTGGATCGGCGGGCACATTGACCGTTAGGTTTGCGAGGCGGAGATTTCCGCTGATGCTCACGTGCACCGTTGCTGTTGAAGTCTGCGTCCCGCTTTTGTTGGAGATGCGGTAACTGAAACTATCGACGCCGGCAGTGCCGCCGGTGTGCTTGTAAACCAACTTTCCCGCCGCCGCATCGAAGCCCGCAGTACCGTTGGACGGTCCGGAAAGAATCACCACGGACGAGCGGTTGATGGAGCCGGTGTCGTTGACCAGCGGATCGAACGCGATCGCGCCACCGACTCCGGTTTGGACGGCGTCATCGACTGCAACCGGCATGTTTCCGGGGAACGGAGGCAGCGTGAGGTTGGATCCGGCCGTGTCGATGTAGATGTCGTCGTAGTAGACCGAGTTGGTGCCGCCAGTCGCCTTGGCGAGGAATGACACCAGCGCGTTGGTCCCCGGGGGATTGCGGAAGTTGATCGTGCCGTCCGTGCTGGTGAATTCCGTCTGGTTGAAGAAAGCCGGATCGTCGTCACTCTGTAGATAGAACCGCCAGGTGTCGGTGGCATTGTTGACCACGATCCAGAGGTTATACCAAGTGCCCGCAGCCATCGAAACAGGGCTTTGGAGGGAACCCCCATCGCGAATCCGGAGACTGGTGCCGTTGACCCCGGACTGCGCTTCGAAAACACCGAAATCACCTGCCAGATTCGGATTCGAGACGTCCGAGAGCCCGAACACGTCGTCGTTGCCCGCGCTGTCCCGGAGGACCCGGAGGAAAAAAGTAGCCGTCGATCCTTGGGCAATATTGATCGGGGAACCTGACTTGGACGCGCCGCCATTGCCGGTACGATGAAGCGCCTTATTGTTAGGCGTGACCGGATCAGCGGTGACCACCGCCACCGTATCGGCGCTGGAAACCCAGCCATGCGCGGTATCCACATCGGACCCTGTCACATGCGATTGGAAGTCCTCGACAAGGGTGAAATTCGCCTGCGCGGGTTCCCCCAAGCCAAGTGCGAGCAGAGCCGAAAGGCCCGATAATCTTCGTTGGGTTTTCATAATCGACTGACGTTAAGACAGTAACAAACACGGCAACGCTCCATTGAGTCACCGCCGCTGATCGGTCGCGCCGCTTGGAAAATATCCTTGCAAGCCGACCTCGCTTATCCATATTTAATTAAATTGCACATTTTTGCACAAGCAAAATTATGCAACCAATTTCCACCTTTCCAATTTTTGGATGATTCATCCGACAACCCAGAACCGAATACTACAGAAAATCCCCATCCCAAAAAACCCATGAAAACCCAAAAAACCAGGTTGCTGCCAACCGCCGTGCTATTGTGCACCGCTTGGCAAGCTCACGCAGCATTCACCACGGTGGACAACTTCAACGCCCGCCCCCTCGGCAACATCGGTGGCCAGGGAGGCTGGGTTGTCACTGCCGGTGACACCACCTCGGCACAGGTCATCGTCGATCCCGGAAACCCGATCAACAAGATCTTCCGCCACGCCGGAGCTGGCGACGCGGGTATTCCCCTTCCTGCGACCATTCCGGAAAACTCGACGGGAACCTATTTCTTCCGTGTCAAACGGGTGAGCGCCACGAGCGATACTTCGGTAGGACTCTCTGATGTGACGGCTACTGCGGGAGGCGTGGGTACTTTCGGCAACTACGAAGTCCAACCTAACATCGTCAATCTGGCACTTCGTGGAAGGGACGTGAACGCCACACCGAACGTGGTTCCCAACATGCTGACCACCTCGTGGTACAAGGTTTGGGTGATCGTCAACAACGTCACTGGCAACGGCACCGCAGGTCTCGCCGGGGACAACTACCGGATGTATGTGCAGAGTGACGATGACGCCACCTACGCCACGCAAACCGAATTTCTACCGACCGACGGTGTGTGGAATTTCCGCAATGGAACCACTACGGCGCTGGTGACGGCCCAATTCACATCGAACGTCGCCAATACGTCGGTCTATTACGACGACCTCTACATCGACAATACCGGCACAAACCTTGCCGATCCGACCTTCGTCGCGAACCCTGATGTGGACAACGACGGGCTGAACGATGCTTGGGAAGTCTTCTACTTCGGCAACACCGCGCAAACCGCCACCGATGGGGCTACCAATGGCGACAACGACGGGCTAACCAACCTTGAAGAACAAACCGCAGGCACCAGTCCCATCAACCCCGACACCGATGGCGACAGCCTGAATGACGGGGCCGAAGTACATGGCACCTCAAACATTTTCAGCCCCGGAACGCCAACCAGCCCGATCAAAGCCGACACGGACGGCGACGGCTTGACCGATTTTCAGGAAAATGGATCGCTCAATACGGCTTTCGGCAGCCTCGCCACCAATCCCAACCTTGCGGACAGCGACTTCGACTCCTTTCCCGACTACGCCGAAATCGTTCAGTACAAGACCAATCCGAACGATTCCAGCAGTGTCCCCTTGTTGCTGACATTGATCGGCACCGATGTCCGCAACGGCAGCTTCGAGCTGCTGGGTGCCGCGCCCGGAGCCGAGAATCTGGCGCAGGCGTCCCACTGGGACACGGACCCTGACGGCGATGTCACTTTCTGGACCTTGTGGCCGGTGGAATCGACCGCAGCAACCAACAGCGGCACCGAGGCGCAGGCCCCCATCACGCACGGCACCAAACACGGCTATCTCGAAACCGGCAATGCGGTTTACAACCTCACCGGCCACATCGCCGTCGAGGGCGAAACCCTGGCCTTCAGCTTCGACCATGTTGTCGGCGGAGCGAACCCGTCACTCCGAGGCGGACTGGTTTACAACCAAGCCGGCACCATCACCCGTCTCACCACCGCCGAGGTGACAAGTACCACTCTCGGCAGCGGGCGCAGCCTCATTTACACCGTTCCTGCGGGAAGCCCCGCGATCGGCAAGCAGATCGGATTCGGTTTGAAAGCCAACACCGGCGCATTCCAGGACGTGGACAAGGTGATCCTGACCGTGACCGCCGCCGACGTGGATCACGACGGACTCGCCGATGCTTGGGAGGACCAATATTTCGGCAACAACGACGGCACCGCCACCCCGGCAGAGCTCGCACTCTACAGCGCGAACGACCAAACGCCCGACAACGACACTTTCACCAACCTTCAAGAGCAGACCGCCGGTTCGGACCCGACCAATCCGCTTTCCTTCCCCGGCGATATCGACGCGGACGGCTTGGGCGACGCATGGGAATTGAGCTACTTCCCCACCCTGTCGAACCCGAACGGCGATCCCGGCGACGATCCCGACGGTGACCATGACACCAATTCGGTGGAATATGCCAACAACAACAACCCGGTCTCCAAGTTCAGCTTCTTCAGCTCCACAGGTGATTCGATTCCCGATTCTTGGAAAACCTTCTATAGCATCCCCACCCAAACCGGGGCGGACGATCTGGATGAGGGAACGGGCGACGGCCTGACCAATACCCAGGAATTCACTTACAACACCGACCCGAACGACAAGGACAGCGATAACGACGGTCTGCTCGACGGCCCCGAGGTCCTGACCTACTTCACAAGCCCGTTGGTGGTGGATACCGATGGAGACGGACTGTCCGACGGTGCCGAGGTGACCACCTACTCTTCCAGCCCGCTCCTCGTCGACACCGACGGGGACAGTTTCAACGACAAATACGAGGTCGATCACGGCACCTTGCCGAACGACGCGCTCAGCTTCCCCACCCAGCCCGTCGGCTTCACCAAGCTGGAGGACTTCCAAGGCGCGGGCATGACCGTCGGACAGACATTCGACGGGGTAAACGGCTGGGTCGCCGGTGTCAGCAGTTTTGGCACCGTTGCCAATGAACCCGTCTCGGGTGGTGCGGATCATGTCGGCCTTCTGGTCCGTGCTCCCAACACCACCGCCACCTTCCTCCGCAAATCCATCAGCGCGGATGGATTGCAGATTCGGGAAGGCAACACCGGCACGCTGTTTTTCCAAATCTACTGCAGCGTGGGAGCGCTCGACCAAAGTATCGGCCTCAGCGACGTATCAACGGGCATTACTTTCACGGATTTGGAAGCTCAGTTCGCCACCGTCGGCGGCAACCTGATCGTGCGCGATGGCCTGCCAGCCACCGTCAACCGGGACACGAACTTCGACTACACGGTCAACCAATGGATGAACGTCTGGGTCGTGGCCAACAATGGCAGCGACACCGTCAAGGTCTATGTCCAGACCCCCACCGGGCAGGTTGGCCAAGTCGAGATCACCGCCGACCTAACCGCAAACCCCTTCGATTTCCGGAACGGGGCCGCCGCCAACACGTTGTCGACCTTCCTCATCGTCAACAACGCCGCTGAGAACCTGTCCGCATACATCGACAACATCTATGTCGATCCCACCGCTGCCAACCTCGCGGTCCCGGCAGGAGTGAGCAAGCCCGGCCTCGGCGACGGTGATTCCTTGGACGATGCCTGGGAAAACACCTACTTCGGCAACACCAGTCAGACCGATGCAGGCGACTTCGATAACGACGGCACCAGCAACCTCACCGAGTTCCGCCTCGGCCTCATCCCGAACAGCGGCAGCTCACGTTTCGCGGTCAGCTCGACACAAGCGACCGCTGGCAACTTCACCCTCACCTGGCCAAGCAAAACGGGAGTAACGTTCAAGATCGAGCGCAGCACCAGTCTCGCGACCGGCTCATGGTCCACGCTTCAAGCCGCCTACCCCGGCACCGCCGGCACCACGACCTACAACGATGCCACCGCTCCGACGGGTGCCGCGTTCTACAAGGTCACGCTGAATCCCTGACCGCCTGATATTCCAAAGTGAGAGAGCCGGGAATCGCCACGTGCGGTTCCCGGCTTTTTTCGGCATTTCACAGCAAATTGAAAAACGAAGTGCCTCTTCAAACGGAGTGCGGAAATCATCCCCACGCCTGCAAGGTTCGGCGAACCGGACCGCCCCAAAGAATCCGCACACTAGGAGCGCCCGGAATGCCGGGGTCGAATGCTCCAGAGTCCGCCGGACAAAAATCCGTGATCCACCTTTGTCGGGCTCGAGAGCGGAGCTTTGGAAACGAATCCTTGGAGGCATTTCCGCGCTCCAGTTTGAAGAGGCACGTGAAGTGCCGTTACGCGGAACGATGACCCCGGTTTCTCCCGAGATTCGCTTCAGCGCAGGTCGTCAAAACTGGAGCTGCGGCTCTTACCGGCCGAGGTGGGCAGGAAGCGGTAGTAAACTTCGAGAATGAGAGTGTTGAGCGTCTGGGCGTAAATGTCCCGCGAGCCGCCGGCTCCCTTGCTGCCGCCAGCGACGACAATCCCGTTGGTGGTGCCCTCGAGGTTGAACGAGCCGTCCTCCTTCTGGGCCGGGAGGATATCGGCGAGGATCGCGCTGTTCATCGCATCCCATTCCTTGCCGCCGGCATTCCGCATGACCTGGGCTGCGTAATAGGAGGCATAGATGTCGAAATCAGGACCGCTGTATTCCATCGAATAGATGATGGAAAAATCATCCTTGGGCTTCTTCTTCTCACGGATCTCGAGGCCGTCCATGATCAGCTTGACGCTCTCACGCACCTGACTGGTGCTGCCCTTTTCGTGCTGTTGCAGGCAAAGCGCCCCGACGGCGGTCATCGCCGGTTTCCCACCCTTGCCGGAATAGGCGAATCTGCCGTCACCGAGATAAGCGGTCTTCGTCAGATAATCCACCGCGTTGCGCATGACCTTGTCGTAGTTGTCGATCTTCACGTTGGACGCCTTGGCCGCCTTGAGCGCCTGCATCTGCCAACCCGCGACGGAAAGGTCGTCGCGAGTGGAATCCGTATATTTGTAATCCCAACTGCCACCCTTGGTCTGGCCCTTGACGATGATATCAACGGCTTTTTCGACCGTGGACTCAAGTTCCGGCACCTTGAACTGGAGAGTGCGGGAGAAGGTGAGTGCTTCGCAAAGCGCGTAGGTGCCGATGGCGTGCTCATAGACCCAGTGATTGTCCGCAAGATTGGTCCCCATGCGGCCGCCGTTCTTCATGCCAAGGTTGATGAGATAGGTCATCCCCTTGGTGACGTTATCACCGTATTCGACCGACTGGGTGCCTTCGCAATGGCCGAGATAGGAAAGCAGGACGAGTCCGGTCATGGCGACATTGTTGCCCTTGCCCCACGAACCATCGGAGTTCTGACAACCCTTGAGCCACTGGAGGGATTTTTTCACCGCTACCTCGACTTGGGGAGTGCCGCCGGCTTCCTGGACCATCTTGAGACGTTCCGTGTCGGTGCAGCGGCCTTTCATGATCGTCGGGATCAAAGCACCGATGCCGAGCTGGCCGTTGCCGAATCCTTTGCCCGGGCCGTTTCCGGAACCCGTGCCGGTGCCGATGCCCTTGCCGTGGCCGCCGCCGGAACCACCGCCGGAACCGAGCTCCGCGGAGTTCGCTTCCATCGGAAGGCCGGGATCCATCATCTCATTGGAGGAATCCGGAAGGGAGAAGGCAGCCGTGCTCGAAGTGGAGGCGATGCGCTTGGTGACAGCGGTGTTGCTCATCATGCGCTTCTGCTGCTGTTGCTGGACCTTGTGGACCTGCTCGCCGCCGGAGCCGCCGCCGCCGCCGCCGCCGGGGAGGAAATCGATCTTCTCTTCGGGCGGATAGACCCATTTGTAGAACACGAAAATCGCGAGGATGATCGCAATCAAGTGGGCGAGCACCGCGATAGTGAAGGCACCAAGGCCCAAGCGAATGATCAGGGCCTTGAACTTGCTCTGCTTTTTCGGCGGCTCGATCTGTAAAGCGGGATCTGTGTAGTATTCGTCCATGGCGGTGGTATGGCTGGGGGTTTATTGCGGCGGGACTTCGAAGGTCACGTTCTTCACCTTGGCAATCGAAAGGGAGTTGAGCACGTTGATGACGCGCTGATAGGGAGCGAACTCGTCGGCCACGATGGTCACCACGATCTGGCTGTCCGGGGTGGCCTTGGAGGATTCCACCAGACGCAGCATGGTGGCGGTGAGGTTGACGAGTTTCGCATCGCCGGGCTCGCCGACGGGTTCGTCGTTGAGCAGGACATCACCCGAATCCAGAATGCGGACCTGGGTTTCCTCGACGGAAACCGGCTTGTCGCCCACGACCGTGCCCGGAAGTTTCAGATTGAGCTCATGCTCCACCTGGACGGCACCGGCCATGACCATGAAGAATAGCATGATGACGAAAACCACGTCGATCATCGGCGCGATCTGGAACCCAAGGTGGACCGCGTCCACCTCCTTGCGGCCTTTTTTCTTATGTGACATGGCGGGTTGTGTTAGCGGTTGGTGCCGGAAAGGGAGATGTCGTCGATGCCGGCGGCGGCGAGCTGTTCGATGACCTTCTGAATTTCGATCGCCGGCGTCTCGGCATCACCACGGATGATGAGCTTGAGCTTGGCATTGTTGGCGCGGATCGGCGTGATGATATCAGTGAGCTGGCTGATCGGATCGCAGATCTGGGCACCGTAGCGGACCTGGGATTTGTTCTCGGCGGCGTTCCAGTCCACGTTGACGATGACTTCGTTCTTGAGGTCGTGATCCCGCTTCTTGGCTTCCGGAGCCAGCGGCAGGGTGATCGACTTGTCAATTTTCGCCACCTGATCCGTCGTGATGCTCATGAAGAAAATGAGCAGGACGAGGAGCACGTCGATCATGGGCGCAACCTGGAATTCCGGGTCACTACCGTTGCCACCAGCACTAGCCATGGGTTGGAAGGGGAGGGGTGAGGATTATTGGGCGAGGGCGTTCGGATCGGCTTCGATCCAGTTCGGCAGAGCGGCGTAGGTGATTTCCTCACCGATTTCGAGGCCGTGGAAGTGGTCGTATGGCATGTTCCGGAAAATGCTCGTCACCTCGTCTTCGAGCCAGTGCATCTGGGCGGTGAGGCGGTTGCGGAGGATGTAGAAGAACATGAAGGCCGGGATGGCGATGAACAGACCGGAAGCAGTGGCGACAAGCACCTCACCGATGTGCTCGGAGAGCTTGGAAGTGTCACCTGCGCCGGACTCGCCGAGGGCGGCGAAGGCGCCCATCATCCCGACAACCGTTCCGACCAGACCGACCATGGGTGCGCAAACACCGATAACGGAAAGGTAGTTGATGCGGTTCTGGAGGCGGTTGTTCTCGCGGCCGACTTCGACAAGAAGGGCTTCCTCGGTCTGGTCCTTGCCCTTGCCGACGAAGGAGAGGCCGTATTTGACGCAGTTGTTGAACGCGCAGGGAGTGGCTTTCATGACCTGATAGGCATTCACATAGTCACCGGCCATGAAAAGCTGGCGGGCCTTTTCAAGCTCCTCGTCGGGAACGAGCTTCTTGCTGGAGGTGCGGAGGTAGACGTCGACGACCAGATAAATGGTGAAGACCGACATGATGCCGATGGGGACCATGACGATACCACCCTGCTTGATGGTGTCGAAAAGGGTCTTCTTGTGCGGAGCCTTTTTGGCGGGAGCGGTTTCACCTGCAGGAGCGGGCTCCTGGGCGTTCACGAGGGTGATCGGACAAGCGAACCACAGGGCGCACGCGACCAGCGTGTAACGGAAGGCGGTGGCGAGGGAGCGGAACATGGGGTGGTTTTTCATACGGCGGATGGGAGAGGATTGGTGGGGAATGGGGGTCACTTGGTGGTTTCAGTTGGCTCCGGCGGGGCGGCGGCGGGTGGCGTCTTCGGGTCTTTGGGCTTCAGCTTGGCGGTTTCGATTTGGATCGTATCTTTGTAGGGAGAGGCGAGGTGGTCTTCGAGGTAGTCTTTCAAGAGCTTCTCTCCGTCCGGCGCACGGCCGATCTGTTGGAGCCCGCGGGCGCCGAGGATGGTGCCGCGGATGGCGAGGTCGCGCTCGGCCGGGAAGAAGACCGGAACCCGAAGCCACGCTTTGACAGCGTCTTCCATTTTTCCCTGCATGGCAAGAGTGTTGCCAATCTCCAGCCAGATGCGGGCGCCGACCCAGGAATCCACGATGCGGTCCTCCATGGCGTGGAGGGTGTCCAGCTTCTCGGTCAGATTCTTGCCGGCAGGGGCGACGACCTGTTGGAAATCCTTCAGCAGCGAGGTGTTTTCCGAGGTGAGCTTGCCGAAGACGTCGGCGCTGGCGACCGCGGCGGCTTCCTTGTTCTTTCCGAGAACGGATAGGGCGTCCATGCGGAGGATGGTGGCGCGCAGCCACCAAGAGTCGGGGATGGACTGGAAGGGAACGAGGGCGGGCTCCACCTTGTCGAGCGATTCGATCGCCTTGTCCGGCTTGTCCGATGCGATCAGGAAGCGGGCTTCGGAAATTTCCTTGGGCTCGCGCAGGCTGGCACGGGTGACTTCCTTCGCCGTGAAATTGAAGGTCTGCAAGGCGGTGCCGACGGTGATGGTGGCGGTGAAGCCACCTCCCGGAGAAGGCTTCACGGACTCTGCCGGGAAACGACGGCCGCCCTGCAACTCGAATTCCTCCTGCGACTGGCCGCGGGCGGTGGTGGCGGAGAACAGGCAGACCGCTGCGAACGCCAGCGAGGTGGGAACGAAAGTCACGGATGATGGGCGCATGAAAAGTTTCATTCTTCGGCTTTCTGACGGGCAATCTTGATTTCGGGGGTGTCGGCGTATTTCGGATTGGCGACCATCTCCCGGTAGGTTTTCACGGCGGCGTCATGTTTGCCGTCTGCCTCAAGCATCTCCGCACTGCGGAGGTAGGCCTTGGCGGCAAACTCGACATACTTCGCGTGGGACAGATAGACCTTCTGGAAGTAAACGTTGGCGGCTCCCTTGTCACCGGCTTGGGCGGCGATTTCACCGAGTTGGAAAACAGACCCGGCCTTCTCGATGCCGCTCCATTCCTTGTTGCCGACGATATCCTCGAATGACTTCCTGGCGTCGTCCCATTTCCTGAGTCCGACCAGCGCCATGCCCTTGCCGTAGGTGGCTTCCTTCAGCATCGAGCTGCCGGCAGCGCGGTTGAGGGCGAAATCAAACTGCTCGAGAGCGGACGCATATTCCTTCTTGGCGAGGTAGATCCGGCCAAGGCCGACGGGCGCGGCGTCCGAGTAGCTGGAATCCGGAAACGCGTCGCGGAGGCGGGTGAAGAGCGGGACAGCCTTGTCGAGCTGCTTGTCATCGAGCAGGAACTGGCCGACGACGGAAAGCAGGATGGGGCCGAGGTCGTCGGATTTGGCCGAGCTGGCGATGGCGTTCAGGAACCGCGCGTTGCGGACCGGATCGTTCATCATGCGGGCGAGTTCCGCTTTGCCGAAATTGACGCGGGCGATGTAGGTGGGGGTGCGCTCGCTTTCGGGAACGTCAACTTGCTTGGTCAGCTCGGCGAGCAGCGCGTCGATCTCCGGCTTCGGTGCATCCTTTTTAAAGGTGCGGGGCGGAACGTATAACCCTGCGAGCTGGCTGAGGAGCATTTCCACATACTCGGAGCGGACGTTGTTCACATCGCGCAGGACATACTTGGCGAGCATCGCGCGGGCCTCCTCCTTCTTGTTGGCGCGGGCGAGGAGTTTCGAAAGTTCCGAAACACCGCGGAGCTCGAGCGGGTGGTTCGGGTTATGTTCAAGAAAATCCTGCCAGAGCGCCTGCAGCTCGTCCCACCGCCGCGAGCCACGGAGCAGGTTGGTCGCTTGTTCCAGCGAGTAGGAAATGACGTTCTCATCGCCGTGCGCCGTGCGGAGGGCGGTGGCGTATTCGGTCGCGGCCATCTCGCTGTCGCCGGGGTTACCGCGGGCGGAGTAGGCGTCGGCGAGGAGCGTGTGGACCTGGCCGCTGTATCCTTCCGCTTTCGGGTCCTTCAGCAGCAGGTTCATCGAGGCGATGAGCTTGTCGTAATCCTTGAGAGCAAGCTGGATGATGCCCCGGCGGTAGCGGATGTCGGACCGGAAATCGCCGGTCGGATAATCTTTCTCGTAGGCGTCGAAACCCTTGACCGTCGCCTTGTAATCGTTGCGGAGGAAATCGCACAAAGCGCGCCGATAGACGAATTCCTCAAACTCCGGAGCAGAGGCGAATTCCTTTTTCAGCGCATCATAGTCCTTCGCGGCGTCGTCGTATTTACCGCCTTGGAAGCGGGAATTCGCGAGCAGGATCAGCAGATCCTTGCGGATCGGGGTGTCGGGATGCTCTTGGAGAAACGGATCGAGGAAAGCGATGACCTCGTCGGTCTTTCCTTCCTGAAGCAGCAGGGTGGCGTTCAGGTTGGCGACCTGTTCGACGTGTTTTTCCTTCGGATACTTCTTGAGATAGGTGGCACAGAGCGCGCGGGTGGCATCGGAACGCTGCAGTTTCCACTGGCAGATGACGGCTCCGAAAAGAGCGGTCGGCGCGTCCGAAGATTCCGCGTTTCCGGTGGCGACCGCCTCGAAGGCAACCGACGCGGGCCAGTAACGGTCCATGTTGAAATAACAGCGGCCGATCCGGTATTGCAGGGTGGCGTCGTATTCGGTGAGGCCTTTCACCTCGCCGAGAACCTTTTCCGTGCTCTCCATCATCGCCGCCAGCATCGCGGCCTTGTCCTCGGTCCCGCGGGGAAGTGGTTGTTTGGTCTTCGCCGAGTTCGCGATGCGCTTGTCGTAATCCTCCTTCAGGCTTTTCATGGCCGCCAGGCGCTTCGTCTGGATGGCGATCACTTGCGCGCGCGGGCGGACGTTCGAATAGGCGGCCAGGGCGGCAGCGTATTCCTTCGCTTCCAGTCGCTTGTCGCCGATCTGCACGAAACGATGGTTCACCGTGACGATCACGTCCGGATAGCCGGGAGAATTTTCCAAGCGGTCGAGAATGGCGATCGCCTTGTCGAATTCACCGCCTTCGATGTAGAGATCGACGAGTTGCAACGACGCGCGCAAGATGCTCGGTCCGGACGAATTGCCGTTCATGGCGACTTCCAGAGCCTTCGCTGCCTTCTCCTTATCGCCCTTCTTGAGATAGGCCTCCACAGCGGCGAAACGGGCATCCTCGGCGTATTCGGGCTTTTTCGCAGCTTCCGCCAGATGGACGAGGGCCTCGTCCACTTTGCCCTCAATCTGGAGCAACGCACGGCCCAAGTACAAATGCACCTCGGCGGCGTTTTCCCCGGTGGGATATTTTTTCAGATAAGCGAGAAACGTGTTTGCCGCATCCTGATATTGGAGCTGGCCGTAGTAGGAAAATGCGAGCTGATAATAAACGCCTTGGGGCGCTTGGTCCGGATTCGCCTTGATGATGGTTGAAAAACTCGAGATCGCCTTGGCGTAGTCTTTCTGCTGATAAGCTGCCGCTCCTTCGCTGAGAGCGCGGTTCAGGTCGACAGCCTGTGCGTGGAGCCCACCGGCAAACGCGGGGAGCAACGCAAGAGCAACAAGGACAGAACGATGGGTTTCCGAATACCTACGTGACACAAGGGAATTGGTGTCGGCAACGTTCGGCCTGTCAATAAGGAAAGTACAAGCTCCGCGGTCTTTCCCGTAACCCGAACGTGTTATATTTCGAGTTAGTTTTTGAAACGCATGGAAAATCGCATTCGGGTGCATGGGTCTGTACAAACTAGTGGAAAATCGCGGCTGGGCAAGAAACTTGCATCTCCATTTATGGGCGGTCGTCCACCCTCCCATTTCCCGCCCGCTGGGATCAAACCCATCACATCGGCATCAGCCTTGCACCCTCTGCCGGAAACCTCTAATCCATCGGCAGGTGTCCGGCGATCTTCCGAAATCCCAACGAAACTCTTCATGGTCACGCACCCTCGTGCGCGCCACCCTGATCTGCGGCGGCACCGTCGCCATCCTGCTGCCCGCGTGGCTGCCGAACCGCCCGTCCGTCCAGATCGAGCGCGGCACCGTCGAGCTGCTCCAGGCGTTTCTGCTGCTAGCCGCCTCCGCCGTGATGATCGGCGCATCGTCCCACGCCGGCTTCAACCGCCCGGTATGCCGCATCCTCGCGCTGGCGCTGCTCGCCGCGTTCGTCGGGGAGATCGAGGACTTCATCTCCGGTTTCCTTCATTGGAAATTTCCCGAAGCGTGGGTCATCGGCGTCATTCTCTTGCTGGCCTTGGTCAGCACCTTCCGCCACCGCCGGGTGATGCTCCATTTCCTCGCCACCCTCGGCAACCACGCCGGCTCCGGCCTCATCGCCGCCGCGCTGCTCATCATCTACATCTTCAACCACGTCATCGGCAGCCAGAAATTCTGGAGAGCCTGTCTCGGTCCCGCCGCCTTCTCGCCTCAGATCCCCAAAATCTGCCGCAGCTATCTCGAGCTGCTCGCCTGCTATCTCATTTTCATCGGAGCCCTCGGCCTTTCCTTCACCCTGGCACGGCGCACGGAGCCGAAATAACCGACCATGTTCCACATCGTCCTCATCGAGCCGGAAATCCCCCACAACGCCGGTGCCGCCGGCCGCCTCGCGCTGGCCACCGGTTCCACGCTGCATCTCGTCGAGCCGCTCGGATTTTCGTTGGAAGACAAGTACGTCCGCCGCACCGGCCTCGACTACTGGCAGGACGTGAAACTCCGCGTCTGGAAATCCTTCGACGATCTCCGGGCCACCGCCGGACCCGACGCCCGTTTCTGGTTCCTCAGCACCAAGGCCACCCGCTCACCCTGGCAGGCGGAGTTCAAGGCGGGCGACTACCTCGTCTTCGGCCGTGAAACCCGCGGCCTCCCCGAGGACCTCATCACCGCCGCCGGTGAAAACGCCCTGCGCATCCCGATGGCACCCGGCGGCACCCGCAGTCTGAATCTATCAACCGCTGTGGCCATCGTGCTTTACGAGGCCGCCCGCCAGCAGGATCCGGGCTGGTGATTGGTCCATAAAAAACCCGCCGCAACGGTCCTCGGACACATTCGCGGCGGGCTGGTGAAGTTCAGTGGATCAGGCTTTCGGCTTCGCATCGCGGAGCGCCTTTTTCACAGCCTTTTCGAATCCCTCGTCGTGCGGATTGCCGTTGTAAACCAGCTTGCCCGTCACATCAAAAACACAAACGTGGGGGATGCCGCCCGTGCCGCCGGGAGCGGAACCGCCGGACATGATGGGATACTCGACATGCGCGGATTTCAAAACCTTGAGGATGTCCTCCTTACTGCTCTGCTGACGCTCCAGGCCGATCACCGCAAGACCCCGTTTCTCACCCGATTTCGCCATCTTGGCAAGGTCCGGAAGGCTGGCGATGCACGGTGCGCAGTTCACGCCCCATTCTTCGACCACCACCACCTTGCCAGCGAGCTGGTCCTTGTTGAAAACGGCCTCGTTGACCTGGGTCCCCCAACTTACGTCGGATAGCGAGGCGTTCGGAACTGGGGGAGCCACTTCCTTTTCTTTGGCAGTGGCAAGAGCGGGAAGGAAAGCCATCCCCAACAAGCAGACGTATGTTTTCATAAATTTCATTCAAATTACCAGCGCGGCATATTCCACCGGCCGCAACAAAGCAATCCGCAATTCGCCGGCCGGTTTCCCAGTCCTGCTTCGACAAGCGCCGGCCGTTCTGCTCGCATCCGGGACCATCCGCAGCCCCATGAACCACCTCGCCTCCGTCACCGACTTTTTCAAAAGCCCGAAATGGGGGATGAACCTCCTGCTCGGCGCGGTCTGCATCCTCATTCCCATCGTCGGCCCGATGGTCCTGCAGGGTTGGCACATCACCGGATTCTGGGCCCGGCGTGACGAGGGCGATCCCGCGGAATTTCCGCCCTTCGATTTCCAGTTCTTCGTAAAATACCTCGAACGCGGGCTCTGGCCCTTCCTCGTGGCCATGGTCGCCAGCCTGGTGCTCGTGCCCGTCATTATGGTGCTGTTCATCGGCCCGGTGATTCTCATGGGAACGCTCGGCCAGCATGACAATTACGTGCAACAGGGATTCCCGATCCTCATCCTTCTTGTCTTTGCGATCTATCTGGCAGTCATGGCGCTGTTCTCGTTCATTCTCACTCCGCTGACCCTCCGCGCGTCGCTCACCCAGGACTTCGGCCCCGCCTTCAGCCTGAGATTCATCAGGGACTTCATCGCCCTCGTCTGGAAAGAGCAGGTCGTTTCCATGCTGTTCATGGCCGGAGTCTATCTGGTGGTGATGGTCATCACCGTCGTCACCTGTTATATCGGCGGGATCTTTTCCTTTCCCATACTTTTCTACACCTGGCACCACCTCCAGAAACAGCTCTATCAACTCTACCTCGCCCGTGGCGGCGCGGCCATCCCCGTGAGCCTGAAACTTGCCGATGGCCCGCCCGCCCTTCCTTTCTGAAATCCATGGAGCCCTTCAAGAACGCCTTCGGTTACAAGAACGCCTGCCTCATCGCGGAACGCGTCGCCGCCGTCCATCCGGACTTCCCGATCAAGGATTTCCGCCGCGGTCTGGAAAAGGCGCTGGAGCCGCTTGAACTCAAGGACCGCATGCGCCTGCTGGCCGACCGCATCGAGGCCGGGCTGCCGTCGCACCCGCCGGTGCTTTTCGCGATCCTCGTGAAAACCCTCGCCACCAACGAGGCAGATCCGCAAGGCCTGCGCGGCTTCCTCGTCTGGCCGCTGTCGGAAATCGTCGCCCGCCGGGGACTCGGCCATTTCAAGGAATCGATGGCCGCGCTGCGGGAAATCACCCGCTGTTTCACCGCCGAGTTCGCCATCCGCCCCTTCCTCCGCGAACATCGGAAGCACACGCTCGAACAGCTCCGCAAGTGGTGCGCCGATCCCGACGAGCATGTCCGTCGCCTCGTCTCCGAAGGCAGCCGCCCGCTCCTGCCGTGGGGCGGAAATCTGCCTGAAATCATGGCCGATCCCACACTCACGCTGCCTTTGCTAGAATCACTCCACCGCGATCCCAGCGATTACGTCCGTCTATCTGTTTCGAACCACCTCAACGATTTCAGCAAGGTCCATCCCGAACTCGTCGTGGCAACACTGGCGAAGTGGCGCGCGGAAAATCCCGGCGATCCCAAACTCGAAAAACTCGCCCGCCACGCCTGCCGCACGCTCGTCAAACAAGGCCACTCCGGCGCGCTCACCCTGCATGGCTTCGGCAGTGCGAAGGCACTGAAACTCGTCGAATTCGCCCTGCTCGATGACACCGTGAAATCCGGCGGCGCGCTCGGCTACCGCATCATTGTTAGAAACACCTCGCGCGAAAACCAGCGTGCCTTGTTCGACTACGCCATCCTCCACCGCAAGGCGAACGGCACACTCACGCCGAAGGTTTTCAAAGGCCGCATCCGCGATCTCGCGCCCGGCGAGACTTGGGAAATCGAAAGCCGCCATTCGTTCAAGCCCGTCACCACCCGCGTTTACCACGCCGGACTCCACGGCTTCGAGCCGCGTCTGAACGGCAAGGTTTTTCCCGCCGTGGAGTTCACGCTGGAGAGCTGACGATTCCGCACTTGCGGGATGAGCGGCGGCAAGGCATCTCACCCGCATGGCTTTTTCCGCGGTTTTGTTTGATTTCGACGGCGTCCTCGTGGACACCGAGTGGGCGATCTATCAGGCTTGGCTGCGGACTTTCCGGAAGCACGACCACGACCTGCCGCTGGAAGTTTACACCCGTTGCATCGGCTCCGACTTCGCCACCTGGTCGCCCAAGACACACTTGGAGGAGCTTTCGGGCTTGGCCTTCGACTGGCATGATCTCGACGCGCGGCGGCAGGAGGAAATCATGGGCGACCTTGCGGACGCCGGACCGATGCCGGGCGCCGTCCGCCTCCTCCAAAAACTCAACGCCGCGGAAATTCCCTGCGCCGTCGTCTCCAGTTCGTCGCACCACTGGGTGGACGGCTGGCTGGAGAAACTCGCACTTGCCGGTCATTTCAAAACGATCGTCTGCCGTGGCGACGCACCACGGATCAAACCCGCTCCCGATCTCTATCTGGAAGCCGCGAGGCGCCTCGACCTCGCGCCAGCCGGATGCCTCGTCATCGAGGATTCCCTCAACGGCGTAAAGTCCGCCATCGCCGCTGGTATGCCGGTGTGGGCGGTGCCGAACCGCGTGACCGACTGCCTCGATTTCGCTCCGGCAGACCGGATTTTCAGCTCGCTGGAGGAACTGGCGGAGGCGCTTTAGAGGCCGGATGGGTGGCGCATGACGTGGCCTTTCCCTTGGCGGGTCGCCGTTTTCCAGCGCGGGCCGGACTCGCCACCGGGGCCGCCAGTATCGAGGCGAAGGCCGGCGACAGTCATGAAAACGTGGCCGTTGCGGACATAGAGCGTGATCCATTTGCCTTCACCCTTTTTGCCGTAACCGAAGTATTCTTTCGAGGGAATGCAGCCGTCCATCAGGCCGGCTTCGCGGAGGACGTATGAGACGCTGCCGGAGCAGTCGTAGCCGTGGTCGTCGAGCTTGGCATGGCCGCCGCCCCATTTGTACGGCATGGATTGCAGACGGTTCCCGGCGGCGATGGCCCGCTTCACGGCGGACGGGGCGCTTTTCGGCGCATAGGCGATGCCGTCCTTGACCATCGCCGTGCGGCCGTACTCGAAATGGTAGGAAACCGGGCGCCTCGCCTTGACTTGGCTGGCGCACGAAACAAGGCCTCCGCAAAGCGGGACAAGGGCGGCGAGCAGGAGGAGGAAAGATTTCACGGGGCGGAAAGTCTCAAATTTTATTAAGATATGCAAACTATTTTAAATAATCCGGCCCGCGAGAAACTCCACGACCTGAGCCAACGCCCGCGACCGGTGGCTGAGTGTGTTTTTCACCGCATCGCCGAGTTCCGCGAACGTTTCCTCGTAGCCAGCCGGAATGAACATCGGATCGTAGCCGAACCCCCCCGCCCCGCGCAGCGCGTCGATGATGCGGCCTTCCACCGTTCCGCTGAAATTCGCCCGCTCCACGCCGCCCTTCGCCAGCACCATCGTGCAACGGAACCGCGCGCTGCGATCGGATTTCCGGGCCATGTCCGCGAGCAGGCGGGCATTGTTTTTCCCGTGATTCCCCTCCTCCCCACCGAAGCTGGACGACCACACGCCCGGCGCTCCGCCCAGCCCATCCACCTCCAGCCCGGAGTCATCCGAGAGCACCCAGCCGTCCACATGACGGCTGATCCCCTCCGCCTTGAGCCGCGCGTTTTCTAAAAAAGTCGTGCCGGTCTCCTCGATCTCCGGGAAATCCGGAAAAGCCGTCGCGTCCAAAACCTCGAAGCGATCACCCACCATCGCCCGGATTTCAGCGGTTTTATGGGAGTTGCGGGTGGCGAGGATCAGGCGTGGCAGCGGCGTCATGGCCATTCGCTAAGGAAAATCATCCCAACTGGCGAAATTTTTTTGAATATTTCCGCTCCTCGCTACGCTTATACACATGATGAAAGCAATCACTTGGCTCGCCTCCGTCACCGTAAGCGTCGCCGCCCTCACCTCTTCCGCCTTTGCCACCACGCCGGAAGGCTGGTCCACCAATCTCGAAAAAGCCCTTGTGAAAGCCAAGGCCGAGAAAAAGTCCGTGCTCGTCGAGTTCACCGGCTCCGATTGGTGCCCACCGTGCATCGCGATGCGAAAGAACGTTTTCTCCAAAAAGGAATTCGTCGATGCCGCCTCGAAGAAATATATCCTCGTCGAGCTGGATTTCCCGAAAGGTGATAAAGAACTCGCGGACAAAAACCAGCCGCTCGCTGAAAAGTACAAGATCGAGGGATTCCCCACGGTGATTCTTTTCAACTCCGACGGTAAGGAATTCAACCGTTTCTTCGCCTCCGAATTTCCGAAAACCGAAGACTTCCTCAAGCACCTCGACGAGGCGCAGGAAAAAAAGGATCTCGATTGATCGGCCCACCCACTTCACCCGCCCGGCTTCATGCCTAGGCGGGTTTTTTTGCGCCCGCATTCAACGCAAAAAACCGCCTGGCCCGCGAGGAGCCAGACGGTCGGTGTGCCGCGGGCGGGCGTCAGGGCATCGCAGGTTCGAGCAGTCCATGGAGATGACTGCGGATCTCCTTGTTCAGCTCGGACAGGGAAACACCCGGGCGGCTGTCAAACGGATGAAACCGGATGACCGGCGCCGTTTCATAACTTTCCTCCCATTCAAGGACCGGCAGTTCGAGACGGCCCCGGACGATTTCCTCGACCGATCCGCGATGCGCTTCCGGAACGAGGCTGGAGTTGAGCGCCACATACGGTCGGTGGCTTGCAGGAACCCCGCATTCGACATCGAGGTCGACGTTGCAGGCACCGTTGTTCGTGTCCATTTCCACCCGCGACACCACCGCATGGGTGCCGTACCCCGGGTGATCGCGGATGACGTCCTGCGGCAGTCCCACGCGGTCGCCGATGGTGACGTCCATGGCGCTGGCGGGTGACCAGCGTCCGATGATGGCTTTGCCGTCCCTGAGGACGAAGTTCAGATTGGATGGATTCGCTTTCATAATTTCTATCAATGGTTGTTCTGTTGGATAATTCTTGAGAAAGCGCGCCCTTCACGGGAAGATGCGTGCGGATGAATTTCTTGAAATTCGGAGGGTCGGGCGGTCTCAGGATCGAAATCCCTTGGTCACGGAAACCGCCCGCTCAATTCCGGAAGGCAGCCATGCGATGGCCGCACCAGCCCTGTGTACGCCGTGCCCGAAGGCAGGAGTTCACAACGTTGTTCGTTCTCGGGATCACCCGGAAACATTCCGCGTCAAAGGAAAATTTCCCTTCTTTTTTGCCGTCTCATTCCGGCTGCCAATAGGCAAGGAATGCGGTGGCTGCGGCGGGGGCCAATCTTCTATCGAGGTTCGATTCTTGTGCTCCCGGGCGAAGTGCGTAGGGTGGGTCTTCTACCCGTAATGGCAAGTTCTTCACCACTTCACAAAGCCGCCATCTCAGGCAATATACCCGAACTGCAACAGCTCCTCGCCGGGGGGGCGGATATCAATTCCTACGATGAAAACATCCGTCAGACGCCCCTCATCGCCGCGTGCCTGAGTCCCGATGCCGGGGTGGACGTGCTGGCGTTTCTGATCGATCACGGAGCGGATGTGCATGCTCGTGAGCAGCCGGATCTCAAGCAGCTCGCCGCGATGACGACCCTCGTCGCACAAAACAATCTCATGAGTCCTGAATGCCGTGCCGAGATGGATGCAACTCTGGAGGCCGCAGGAATCACGGCGGAGATGCGTGCCATGGTCGAGCAGTGCCAACAGAAATTCCTCAAGGATACACCTGAAGAACCCACACTGATCGCCCTCGCGGTGCAAAACGCGGATTGCGCCAAGATCCGGCTGCTCATCGAGCGCGGCGCGGACCTGAATTACCGCTCGCCCCACGGATACACCTTGCTGATGAAAGCCGCTTTCCGGGATCAGATGGATGTGATCGAGCTGCTGCTGGCTGCGGGAGCGCCGGTGGATGGGGAATCCACCTACCGCGAATCCGCGCTGCGGACGCTTTCAAAAAACGGGCGGTTTCAGACCGTCACCCAATTGCTTGATAGTGGGGCTGATCCGGCAGAACTCGAATGGACACCTCTGTTGCGCGGGGTCGCACTCGGCACCTTGCTGGAAGTAAAAACCTTGCTGGATGACGGGGCCGATCCTGAAGCCAGGGATTTCTGGGAGCGCACGGCTTTTCTCATCAGCATCCAGACGGGTGATACGGAGAAGGCAGCGCTAATCCTGGCCAGTGGAGCCGACCGCCACGCGACCGGCCGGTGCGCCATGCCTGCGGCCTGCTATCCGATCATTCGGGATGACACGCGCATGCTGGAATGGCTCATCGATGAAGGGTTTGATGTGAATCAGGAGAACCAGTTCCGCCACACCGCGCTGACAGAAGCCGCGGAGAACAGCGCGCCGGGATGCTTCCGCCTGCTGCTTGAAGCAAGTGGCGGGGGCGTGGACACGATTACTGACGATCTGATTTCCAATGCCAGCCATCCGGAAATTCTCGGCCTGCTTTACGAGCACGGTGCGGATATGAGCAAACTGGAGGCCGAAGTCTTACGTGATTTCATCGGACTGGGAAACACGTCCGATTTGCCAGTCAGCAAGACCGAGTATTCCGAGGCACGGACGCGAAAGTTTGGAAATGCCAACCCGGAGCGGATGAATGTGCCGTTCTGGAGGGCGATGGTCCGCTGCGGATGGTCCGGCTATCAGGCGGCGGAACAATTCGGTGATACTTCATTCGGTCGGGACAATCCGGTGTGGTGTCACCAGCGCTTCGGCATGTCGCTCACCCGCCTGCCAGACGGCCGTTTCATCCAGATCGCCGGAGAACACGAGGATCACTACGACCCGGATTTTTGCATCTATAACGATGTCATCATCCACGATGGCCAAGGTGGATTCGAGATTCTGGGGTATCCGGAAAAGGTCTTCCCGCCAACGGATTTCCATTCGGCCACCTTTGTCGAGCCGTGGATTTATATCATTGGAAATCTCGGCTATCACGGCACGCGGGGAAGTGATACTCCGGTCTACCGCTGGCATAAGGAAATCGGCGTGATCGAACGCGTTTCCACCCGGGGCCCGTCTCCCGGTTGGATTCACAGACATCGTGCGGTATTGGAAGGCGGGTGCATCCGCGTTTCAGGCGGTGAGATTTTCACCGAGGAAGGAAACGGCGAAGGCGGAATTTTCAATCACGAAGCCGGTTATCTGCTCGATCTGGCAACGATGGAGTGGCGGAATGCGGACGACAGCTAATTTTTCCAGCCGTAAGACGAACTCACTCGTCGCCTTCTTAGGATACTGCCACGCCCGATGATTGGGGAATTCCGCCGCTCTCCGTTCCATTCTTCCCGTTGCGCGCTTTCGGGAAGTGTTCTACCTGTAAAAGCCGGTTTTTCGTCGCCCGATGGAAAGTCGGCGGAAAACCAAACCAACCAACCGACCGCTATGAAAACCATTGTCACCAGTCTCATGTCCGTGGCCCTCTCGGCCTTTGTTCTCAGCGCCAGTGCTTCCGCCGCGGATGAGGCCAAGGCCAAACCCATCACCGTGGAAGGCGCCGCCACCTGCGCGAAGTGCGATCTGGGAACGGAAAAGGAATGCGCCACCGTGCTTCAGGTCAAGGAGGGCGACAAGACCATCACCTATCAGCTAACCGGCAAGGTCGATAAGGACTGGCACAAGAAAATCTGCAAAGGCCCGAAAGAAGTAAAAGCCACCGGAACCGTTACCGAAAAAGACGGCAAGAAGACGCTGGATGTCACCGAAATCGAAATGACCGAAAAAGCGGCGAAGTAAACCCAACGCCAGCTCCACCTCATTCCGGCTGCCAGTAGGCGAGGAATGTGGTGGCGGTGGCGGGGTCGTTTAGGAAAATGCCGGGGCCGGTTGTTAGCGTGGCGAGTTCCTCATCAGTTAGCGATTGGCGGCGGAGCAAACGCAGGCTGCCACCGCTGCTGCCGGGACGCCGCTTCATCCACTCCCACGCGATACGGCCCATCGTCAGGCGCACGTTCATTTCCACCACCGGCTTGAGGGCGAGCGAGCCATCGGCGCGGCGATGGACCATCGCATCGACACAAAGCGGTCCGACGTAGCCCGGAAGCAGAGCATCGAGCAGCGCCGGAATTTTCTCCTGATAGACATCCATCACGTGCGCCTCGCGGAAGAGGAAAACGGCGGTTTCCGGATTCAGCATCGTGCCCCACTTCGGGCTGACGCGGATGCCAAGAAAACGGCCCGCTGCGTCGTTCTCCATGCGCGTGAGGCCGACGAGCGAAACCGCGCCGCCGGGTTTCATTTCATACAGCGCGGAGAAATCGAGCACGCGGTCCAGCCACGGTTCCACGACGACCGCGCCATGGTTGGCGAGCGTGTTTTCGATCCATCCACGCGTCTTCGCCGGATCGCTGGCGGCGTTCACCCGCAGGTGGCCGCGGCCGGCGTGGGACATAGGGGCCTTGAGGAGGGCTTGCCCGGATGCGAGATGGCGATTGATAGATTCAACGACAGCTTCAGCATCGTGGAACAATGCACCTGTTTCCGGAACAGGCCCGAGCGCTTGTTCCAGACGCAGACCGATTTCCTTCGAAAACCACTCCGGCGGCAGTGCCTCGCGCCATGGCTGCTCCATGTTAGGAGAAACATCGTCCGCATAGGGGCGGAGCTGCTCCACCGCATCGGGCGACCACGCCCACGGCCGCAGTCCGCCGAGCTTCCGCCCCGCCGGAGTGCCGATCGTCAGAATTTCCGGCAGCTCGTAGCCGGCGTTTTTCAAACGCGTGAGATGGTCGACCGACGGAGCACGCCGCAGGAGCACCGCATCGTCGCGGCGACAGCATCCTAACATGAGAGTCTCCAGATCATTCTCAAGAGCGAGCGCCGTCTTGTCCGGCTGCCACGGTTTCCCGATCATTGCCGCGCGGGCGGGCGATTCGGCGTTCGGATTGAACCAATGCACCACCGGCGTCCGCCCGCGCGAGTGCTCGCAGACTTCCAGGTGACGGATGAAATCCTCGTCCAGCCCGGCAAGGCGGCGGCTGTCCGCATTGAACGGCGCGAGCCCTTTCGCCCGCGCGGGGGTCAGAGGAAAATGCAGGCAGCGCCGGTAAGCCTGCCAATCGCTCTCGCCCTGCTCCTTCCACCGGCGGAACCATTTCAAGCCGTGGCCGACGTGGCCGATCTCGTCGAGGTGGATCTTTTCCAGCACCGCCGCCGTCGCCGTGTCGCCCACCTGGCGAAACAGTCCGGCGTAGTGTTTCGAAAAATCCAGGTTCGCCTGTTCGAAAGTTAGATTCAGCCGCGTGACGAAATCGAGAGGCGTTTCCATCGGCGCGATGAGCCGCCAGAAATGGTCGTTCACCGCCAGCTCGCCGAACGCAATACCGCACTCTTTCATCCGGCGCACATACATCAGCGCGTGTGCCTGCTCCTCGCGCATCGCTTCATAAACCCCGGCCCGGTATTCCTTCGGCGCTTCCGGGAAACGCAGCAGCACCAGCGCCATCAGCTCGGCCGCTAACAACTCGTGGTTCGCCAGGAAATGCAGCATCACCCCGCGCTCGCGGTCGTCGTCCAGACGATGGATGCCGGGAAAGTCCACCCGCACGCCGTCGCCGCGCACGCGCAGCTCCTGCGGTCGCCCCGGCGCATCCGGCAGCGCGATCGCCGGGCCGCGTGCGTCGTCCGCGACACTGGCAGGCCCGAGCCGCAGTTTTTCCTCAAGCGTGTCCGCAAACAACACCCGCTCCGCGATCTCCCGCATCTCCGTCACGCCGCCAGCATGGGGCGGGTGAAAAATTTCGCACGCTTGGATTTCGCAGGAATACCTCGGACAAACGCAAAGATTCTCAGCCACGGATTTGACAGATCTACACGGATGAAGACTCTGAGCTCTGATTTCCAATTTTCTTATCCGTGGTCAGCAATTCTTTTTCCCGAGTGCCCTTTCCTCCTCGGAAACCGCTCGTAAAACCCCGCACCGCCCGCTAGAGAAGCCACAGCTTTTTCCAATCCGCCACCGCCATGCCGAAATTCCACGTCCTGAAATCCATCCACATCGCCGCTCCCGTCGCGCAGGTCCACGCTTTCGTCCGCGATTTCCGCCAGTGGCCAGCGTGGTCCCCGTGGCTCATCAGCGAGCCGGATTGCCCGCTCGAATTCTCCGCCGACGGCAAGCACTACGCATGGAACGGCAAAATCACCGGCTCCGGGGAAATGGCTGTCGCCAGCGAGAACGCCCCGCACTCGATCGACTATCAGCTCACCTTTCTCAAGCCGTGGAAATCCGTGAACACCGCCCGCTTCAACTTCGAGGAAAAGGACGGCGGTACCCAGGTGACATGGACGATGGTGGGCGCGCTGCCGTTTTTCATGTTCTGGGCGGGCACCGTGATCAGTGCCTTCATCGGAGCCGACTTCGAGCGCGGGCTCATGCTGATGAAGGATTTTGTGGAAACCGGCGCCGTCCGCTCACGGCTGGATTTCACCGGGCCACAGGAATTTCCCGGCTGCCGCTACATCGGCGTCAGAACCTACTGCCCCGTCGCCGATCTCCCCGCTAACATCCAGCGCGACATGAAAAAACTCACCGACTGGCTCGCCACCACCGGCACCCCGCCGACCGGCCAGCCCTTCAACATCTGCCACAAGTGGGACCACGTGAAATGCACCACCGAATACATCATCGCCTTCCCCATCAGCTCCCCGCCCGCCGCGCCGCCCACCGGATTTGTCACCGGAGAAATCCCCGCCTGCCGGACCTACACCATCCGCCACACCGGTCCCTACCGCTACCTCGGCAACGCCTGGGCCGCCGGAGTCATGCGTGGACGGGCGAAAATCTTCGCCGCCAACAACAAGATCGACTCCTTCGAAATCTACCAGAACGATCCCGCCACCGTCACCGAGGACGAACTCGTCACCGAGCTGCATTTCCCGGTGAAGTGACGATCCGGCTTCGGTGCGCATCGGTTGACGCCATCAGCTCCTGGCACGTCCCTGCTTATTTCGTCTGGCGATGTCTCCTGCGGCAAGCAGACCTTCCCGGGTGAGTCGATATCGCTTGTGGGCGTTTCTTGCCGTAGGACCCTGATCTCCAATTTCCGCTTCCCCCCTGCTGATCAGCCCACTTAATGCCGCAGTGATGTTGTTCACAGGATTCGAGGCATCACGGAGGGTTTCCGTTACTTGCCTACCATGAAATTCCTGAATTTCGTGAAGCTCAGACAGCATCAGAGCGGCCAACAGAACCTTTTCCCTTGCCGATAGATCCGTGTCCTCCAGCAAGCGCTCTTTGGCATTTTCGTAAAGACCGCTGCCGGGATCGGAATGGGAATCACAAGCGTCCTTGAGAAAGTCTTGCAACCTGACCACCTGTGCGTTGTCGAGACTATGCCAGTATTGGAGAATTACCCAATTTTGCTCCATGACTGGCAGATGGATCAGGTCGGCAAAGACGCGGGCGCTGGCGGGTGTCGGTATCGGTTTCATGACCTCAATCTTGAATGTGGTAACTTCCAACCATGGAAATTTGCTGGATAGTGAAAACCGCCCCGTGTTTGAGAAATACTTCCTGATCGTCATGCGTCATGTCCAGCGCTTCGGAGATACGCTTCCAAGCA
>JBDSNC010000242.1:0-22754 GCA_039915545.1 Luteolibacter sp. | reverse complement strand
TTCCGAAAACGAGAGACAGAGTGGCCGTGGTTTTGGCCCATGTGGATTGTGATTTGCCGGTAGGCGGAGAAAAAGGGACGGTGGTTTCTTTCATGGTAAGTGGTATCGGTGGCGGTTGGTGGTTCATCGTAGGTTTTGTTGGGTTAGTCCCCCCGGCCCTGCCGTCTGCAATGACTGGCCTCTCTGGTTTTTTGTCCGAAAGGTGAAGGGCCGGGGGAAGGTGTTGATCCGTGATCGGGCGGAACTATTGGAAATAGGACTTTTGGTTTTCAATGGCTTTGCCCTCGCGCTCGATCCGCTGGTTGCGCTGCATGTCCTCCAATTTTTTGTTGGATTTCTTGAGTTCTTCGCGGATGGCCTTCAATTCTGCTGAATCGTCTTTTTTGCAAGAGGCCAACAGCGCGAGAAGCGGCAGCAAGGTGGCAATGATGATGGTCTTGGTTTTCATGGATGATGGGTGCGGATGAGAAGATCTCAGGACTTCTCCCCGGTCCGGTTCATAGATGCGGGGGGAAACGGCAATAGCCGCGAAATCGAGGTGGAAAGCCTGCCCAGCAAGGGTTCGGGGATGAACCGTCCCGGCCGTTCTCCAACGAGCCATTCGGCGGAGATTTGCTCCGCGACAGAGGGTGTCTCGGATACTGGATGCGGGGCCGGAACAATCCTGTCGAGGCGTTCCGCCATCGTGCTGACGGCGCGGATGGAACCGCGCCTCAAATCCTCGTCGCCAGGTGATCCTGATCCCTCGGTTTCGTGGATTTCTTCCAGAATTTCCAACACGAGCGGCAGCCGGTGCAGGCTACCGTTGATGGTCATGGCGGTTTGTTCTCTTTGTGACATTGGTTGCCGGAGTAGATTTGGGGGATTTCCCCCTTTTGTGTCAATTGACAAAATTAAAATGAGCGTGATTTCCGGTAAAGATTACATTTAAGTTCCTCGAAATGGCCTCCAATGACGGAAACAGCGACAAGGTGGTAGCCGCAGTGCTCCAAATGCTCGCGGATACTCGCCGGGAAAAGAGCATGACCTTGGAACAACTTGCGGAGTTATCCGGTGTCGATCACGGAGTTATCAGCCGTGCTGAGCGACAGCAGAGGATTCCCAGCATGTCCTCTATCCGGGACTTGGCCGTTTCGCTGGATCTGAATTTCGCGGATCTTGTCAGGAAAGCGGAGGATCAGGTTGGGAACTCCCAAGGCAAGGAATCCTAACTATCGATGTGTGGCTTCCGATTTCAGGGGACATCGGGTTTCACCAGATCGATTCACCTTCCTTTGTCCTTCTTTTCCAATGCGCGTAATCTCCGGCTCGCTGTCGAAGTGCGTGAAGTTTGCTGAGCGGCCTTGCTCCGGGTGAAACTTTCTCCAGGGCGGGCTTTTCTCCGCGAACAGTTTCCGCACTTATGATGATGGTTGTGACTCCCATTACTGCGAGGTCCGGCAGGCGGTGGTCGATGCCGTCGAGGGTGGTTTCGAGGATTCTTTTCAGGCTGCGTGCCCCGGTGTGCAGCGAGATCGCTTTCGTCACAATTTCGTCCATCGCGTCGACCGTGAATTCCAACCGGATTCCGTGGAGTTCGAACAGCCGCTGTTTTTTGATCATGACGCTGTCCTCTGCCTGGGTCAAAATGCTCCGTAGTGTTTCGGCATCGAGTGGATCGAGTTCGGTGATTGCGGAAAATCGGCCGACAAACTCGGGGATAAATCCAAAGTCGAACAAGTGTTGGGATGTGAGTGGGGCGGAGGCTTCGACAGGTGGAACAGTTTCGGTTTCTGCGTGAAAACCCATTTGTGATGGGGCTGGCCGTGGTCTGCGGAGTTGGTCGAGTTCTACAAAAGCACCGCATGCGACATTCAAAAATCGCGAGCTGTCGAGTTGGCCAGTTTTGCCGCAAAAAGTCCCGTCAAAATACGTTAGAAGATCCTGCTGAACTCCTCGGGACGCGATAGGATGTTGACCTGCTAGATCCCGCAATTTGTCCACCTCATCCCATACGACGATGGCGGGTTGGGTCCGCCCATCCTCCAACAGCTCGTTTTCAAGACGCTCCAACACTTCGTTGATGTTGGTCCCTTTGTAGCCGTTCTGGGTTAGACTTGTGCAAGTGACATAAACCATGGGCACACCAAGACAATCGCGGAGGGTTTTGAGTAGGACGGATTTTCCGCATCCGGTCGGCCCTATCAGGAGTAGGGCGGAGGTTTCGACGGCACTCCCGGTGAGTTCCGATTGAGCGCATGCGAGAAAATGATTGTAGGCAGCAACCGCAAGATTTCGTTTGGCGGCAGTCTGACCGATGACTTTGCGGTCTAGCAGAGCAATCAATTCGGTGGGAGTGGGCAGGAGATGGTCAGCAGCATACCGGCATTTGGCTGGGTTTTGCGGATCAACAGCGTCGGGAGTGGTGAAATCGGGTGAAGCTGGCATTTGAAATGAGGTCATCCGGACAGGCCGGAGTCTGCGAAAGCGGCTTGGCGCGGATTGAGGCCCAGAGTGTTTACCCCTTCCGGTCCGGGGGCACCGGAAGGGGTTTCACACGGAGGCTGGCTGACGAATCATTGTCGCCGCGCGTACGCCTCCGATTCCGGGTCCGGCCTGCGGGGCCGGAGGGGAAGGTTTTCATGGTCACGTCATCCGTAGGTCTCGGGCCACTGGATCAGACCGTGGGAGAGGGTGCGGAGATCCTCATAGTCCAGCATTCCATCGAACCTTTCGCCATGATCGATCTCAAGTATGGAATCCCCTTCCGCGCCGTCGGCTCCGTCATCCACTCCGGCGGGTTGCACCCGGATTGATAGATGGCCCCAGCGATAGCGAGCTAAAACGGTTCGTCCGTCGGCGGTTTTTCCGGTATAGGTGTTAGGGCATGCGAAGAATGTTTGAGTGGCTGAGACGATGACGATCATTTGTTTGTGGGCTGTCCGGATTCTTGTTAGTATGGTGTCACCGCACATCTTCAATTCATCGAGGAAATCCGGCGGCTTGCCGGGTTGGTTTTGGCCCGCTCGCCTGCGGCTTCCCTGGCACGGCCCTTTGCCCATTGTTTGAGTGACGAGATTTGCCGATCCATCAGTTTGGCGAGTGGGACCATGCGTCCCATTGCGTTGACGAGGTCGAGATCGGTGGGTTCTCGGGTTTCGAGAAAAGCATCGTAAAGCGCATCGACAAACACCGCGTCGATTTCAGCCCCCGTGAATTCCTCGGATGCCTTGGACATTGCGGTGGTGTCGTAGTCGTTGGAATCGCGTCCGTGGCGACTGATGACAATGTTCCAGATTTGGGTGCGTTCGGCGGCGTTTGGCAGGTCCACAAAAAACATTTCGTCGAAGCGCCCCTTGCGGAGGAATTCAGGTGGGAGTTGCGAGACATCGTTCGCAGTCGCCACCACGAAAACAGGTTTGTCCTTTTCTTGCATCCAGCTGAGGAATGATCCGAAAACACGGGATGAGGTTCCCCCGTCACTACTGCCGCCGGACTTGCTACCGGAAAATCCTTTTTCAATTTCGTCGATCCAAAGCACGCACGGAGAGATCGCTTCGGCGGTCTGGATGACGGCCCGCAAGTTGGCTTCCGATTGCCCAACGATTCCGCCGAAGACGCGCCCCATGTCGAGTCGAAGCAGGGGCAGGTTGAACGCGCTCGCGGTCGCCTTTGCTGTTAGTGATTTGCCGGTTCCGGGAATACCCACGATGAGCAGACCTTTTGGAGAGGGCAGGCCGTAGGATTTCGCGGATGCTCCAAAAGCTCCTGCACGGCGCTTGAGCCAGTCCTTGAGCTGATCGAGTCCACCGACTTCATCGAGACGGGTTGTGGTGCTGACAATTTCGAGCAACCCGTTGCGTTTGAGGGCATTTGCTTTTTCGCGGGCGATGATGCTCGGGGTGATGGTCTTGCTTTCAACTACTGATAGAGCGAACACATTTTCCGCCTCGGTAGTGGTTAGTCCAAGGGCGTTGGCCAATGCGGATTCCCGGATACCTGGATCGAGTTCGGGGAGTTGGGCTGAGGCGGTTATCCCGTCCAGCACGGTTCCGAGTGCAATGGCGTCGGGAAGTCCGAATTCGATCCGGGTGATTTCATGGTCGAGTTCGGGCGGCATCGTGAGGCGGCACCCTAACAAAATCAGAGTGTGCCCGTTAATCTTGGCAACGCGCAGGATGTCCTTGATTCGGCGAACCAGAATGGGATCGCTTTGATCGAGGTGAAGTTGAAGGTCTCGGAAAAGCACAACGTTTCTCGGTTCTTCTTTTGCGAACAATTCGTCGAGGATTTGCAGCGCATCCAATGGGTCGGGGCAGGCGCTGACGCGTCCCTCAATCACATCGACAAGCCCCTCGGTAGATGACCACGCGTGCAGTTGGCGGTTGTTTTCTAAACAGACAACGGCGATTTCCGCTTCGGCGCGAACCTCTTCGGATGTGACGACGGCGAGGGCGGGGTATCCGGCGAGCAGGTAGGTTGCGAGATTCATGGGGTGACGGATTGTTTGTTAGGTTGTTTCGGGGCTGGCGCACCCGGTTGGAGGTTTTGGTGTTCCCACGCGAGGCACTCGGCGCGGGATGGATGGGAACACAGAATTCGGTCCGATCCGGCTTCATGAACTTCCCACTGCTGGGAAGTTTCATCGAATCGGATGTCGGTGGCGCGGGTGATCTGGAGCGGTCCAAGAGTGCGGAGGTCGATGGCCTCGGTGTAGAGGCAGTCCACCAATCCACCGCCGGTCTGGAAGCGGAGAGTGGCGATCATTCCTCACCACCTCCAAGCCGCTGCGGGTTTTGCTGACAGTTCGCCTGCCGCCAGTAGTCCGGCTTGCGTGTGCGCTTCCCGGTTTTGCCAAGTGCTTCCTCGATTGCCTTGGTGGCGGCTTCGCAACCATTGCCCTTGAAGCCCTCCGCCTCGACGGTGATTTCCCCGGCTGGGGTGACTCGAACAAGAATGCGTCGGCTCACAGCGAACCTCCTTCCAACGTAAGCAAGATGGAGCCGTCGGCTTCGACCTTTCGGGTGCTTCGGAGTCCTCGCAACCGCGCTTCACGGATGGTTTTGTGGACGCCGTAAGATTGGAGCAGGCGACCGTAGCCCTCGCCAACTTCGCGGGCGACATGGTCGTCCCACAAGTCGGTGGTCAGGCTATAGTTGCCGTCTCCTGCATCCGACGGGTCAACCGCGATGTCATAGGGTCCTTTGAGTCTGATGACGTGCGGAGCCTTGCGAGTAATGCCCGCGTAGCCCCGACAATCCGCATCGGGCACAAGAAGAACGCCGAGTTCATTGCATGCGTCGCCGAGGGATGTTAGGTCCCGGATCTGAGTTTGAATGGTGGTGAAGTGTGACATAATTTTCCTGTTGGTGTTCTGATTTGTGTCCGTTGGGTTTAACTGACTGCGGCAAGGCGGCGGGTTCCCATCTGCCCGAACCTTGCGATCACGTCGCGGGTGTCGGTCCTGACAAGCTCCACGGCGTTTTCCCGCAGGCGGTTCAGTCCATCAGTGAGACTTGCCATGGCTCCGGGATTGTTCCGGTAGTCTTCCGCGCTGCGGTTGAGCAAGTCGCGGCGGAACCGTTCCAACGTGGATTCCAAGTGCTGGTCACCGGCAAAATTGAGCGAGCGGAAGCTGTCGATGAAGGTCGAAAGTCGGTTGAGGGTGCGCTGGTGAACTCCGTTTTTGGATGCATCAATGGTCGCCAGAACATCGCTGGCGAGGCGGGCGGTTTCCTGCCTGAGGGATGCGACGCTTTCACGGACGAAACCATCAAGTTCAGCATGAAGGCGCTGGGTGGCCTCGTCTGCAATTCGACGACGGTCGGAAGCAACTTCGAATTCGGTGATGCCATCGGCGATTTCGAGCCGGATGTTTTCCGGCGCTGCGATTTGGAACATCTGGGTTTCAAATGCAAAGCGTTTGCTGATTTCCCCGGCAGGTGGGAACGATTGTTCGATGGTGGCAATTAGATGCTCCGCGCTGCCGCTCATGTGCTGCGCGGCCTGGCGCCACTCGACCATGGCTTTGTCGCGCATGATTGAATAGCCGGAAACGAAACGGTCCAATGCCTCGTCGAACTCACTGCGGAGCGCGTCAAGGTTACGGGTGATTTCACCAAGACGAGGGTTGGGCACGAAGCGTGCAATACCGCCGAGAAACGGAAAACTCGATCCTTCGACCGTCGCGTGGGCGCGGGATTCGATGAGCGAGAAATCGGCGAGCGCGTCGCGTGGGATAAGTCGTTTGTGACCCAGTTGGATCAGCCGGTCGGATACCTGGCTCGGGTCAAGTCCGAGATCTTCCGGCTTGAGGCGCTTGCAACCTCTCCAGAAACGGATCGAGGTGGAAACAAGCACGCCGCGCTGACAGATGGCGTCGAGCAGAGGGTTTTGATTCGGAGATAAATTCATCGGATGATCAGGTTGAAAATTGAATGTTTGTTAGGTGCTGTTTTGCGGCGATTGAACGGAGGCAAGTCACGTTATGCGGCGAGTCCTATGGGTTCGGCAAAGAGATGGAGGTGTTGGGTCGACACATTGATACCGCGCTCCGAGATTTCACGGCGCATGCGTTCCCGGTTCCTTCGACTGTTGCCATAAATCGCGGTCCGGTCGCGTTTGTCGGGGAACTCCAGCCACGTTCCGTGGCAGTCGAATCCATAGGTGGCGGGGTTGCCGTGGCGGTCGAGAGTCTGGTAGGTGGCTTGGCTGGTTTTCATGGCAGAGCTCTCATTTCCGCCATGTGGACGCACCGCGAAAGCGGGCCGGACCGGCGGTTTCAAATCCAGATTCACGCCGACCTTGATGATGCCGCTTGCTAGACGAGGCCCGCTTCCCGGAAGGAAAAATAGGGATTCCTTCCCCGTGCCGGAGTGCCGATGATGACGTGGTCGGCGAGGTGGATCTGAAGCAGCTCCGCAGCTTCGGACATGCGTTTGGTAATCTCCTCGTCAGCGCGGCTCGGGCTGGGGTCGCCGGATGGGTGGTTATGGCACAGCACGAAGGAATGCGCGCTGCGGACGATGACCGGGCGGAAGATTTCGCGTGGGTGGCAGGAGGCTTCGGTCAACGATCCGATTGACACCAAATGCCAACCGTTGACGTTCAGGCGTGTGTTGAGGCAAATGACAATGACATGTTCTTTTTCCGGCTCATAGCCGGGATCGGTTTCAACGACCTCTTTGAAAAACTCATAAATCTTTTTCGGAGTGTTCGCTCCTTCGAAGGTCAGGCGGGGTGACAGTTCGACGGGTTTCGCTTTGTAGTCCTTTACGACAAATCTCATGAGTTTGCTTGTAGTTTGGGTTGGGTTTGCCCTCCCGGAAACCTTTCGGGGGAAAGGTTCCGGGAGAGCGCCATGTCGGGAGCTGGCCCGCATTTTTTTCGTGCCGCTCTTACGCCCCCGTTCCGCTCCCGCTCGTCAGCCGGATGTGGAAATTGTCTGCGGTTGCGCCAGCGGGTAACGGGAAGATTGTGCATGACGCGAAAGCGACTGGCGCTGCGGGTGCCAGCTTCCAAGCAAAACAAAACCCCACCTCCGCAGGGAGGTGGAGTGGGTTGCTTCATGCGAATTGTGAATGTCAGGCTCCCTGCTCCGGGGACAATTTTCCCTTCAATGTTTTGGCGGCGGCTCTGATGGCGGCCAACGCGTCATGAGCCTCCGCAAGGTTCCTTAGTTTTTCCGCCAGCGGTTGAACGTGCGGGTAGTCCACAAAGAGGTTTTTGATAGCCGGAATCGGCACGGATTGGCTGATGATGACCGTTTCGGCAATTCCACGAAGGAAGGCACGGATGATGTCGTGTGTCGCTCCAGGATAGACGGAATTTGCCATCTCAAGAATCAAACCGGGAGATGGCTCGGCGCTGCCTGCCAGAACTTCCTTCATTCGATCAACATAACGGTTGGTCAGAGTTTCATCCCTCTTGGAAAGACTCTGGCCGGTCATGATGGACCATAGGATGACGAGGCAGGATTTCGAAACCAGACACTCCGGCATGTCCGGATACCATGGTGGGAATTCGGTGTTTGGATTGGAGGAATCGGGTTTGTTTAGTTGTGGTGTTGGTGAAGTGCTCATAGGCAATTTCCTTGAATTCGCTGGAAGCGGATTGCGCCCGCAAGGGCGCAATCCGGAGACGCGATTTCCCGGATTCAAAGGCTTTGTCTTTACCGGCATTGCCGACTTGGAAGTGGGTACATGATCACACCCGCGCCGTCGTCGGCGCGGGTGTGACTTTGCCTATGCTATCCATCACATACCCGAAAAATCATGAGCGCGGTGGCCGCTCCGGTGGCGGAGTCCAAACCCGTAACAGATCGCCTGGCCTTGGCGAATAGGGTAGCCATTGCCCCGGAAAAAACACCCATTCATGAAGCCTTCCTCCAATCATTGTAACTTTGATTTCGGTTTCCGGAAGCGCCTGCGGGACCGATGATGCTGTTGATGGATTTGCCATGGTATCTACCGATCCCGGCGCGACAAGGTGCGGAAGCGAAAGCGGACGGACCGACCATTCCTGTTTCCAGAAGCTGCTTGGACTCCCCATGAGTGGGACGGAGGGGGCGATGCAAATTATTTTAGATTCTCGGAAATTTTAGATTGCCAAGGAGGGTGATCTGCCTAATTTAGCTGCGGAGCTAAACGGGTAGCGTGCTATTCATTGGGGGTAATTCCTTCGGGTGAATTTGTCGTTCGTTAACAGCTTGTGGAAAGATCCCACCGGGTAACGAGGTCGCCAAAACCTTAGTCCGCTAAAGACCATAACTTTCGATGTCGTGCGGTGGCCTGCGCGTGTTGTTTTCGAAGTTGTTGGGTCGGCCAGGCAAACGCCGAAGAGCCGTGCCCGAGCGATTCGGCGTCCTGAAACTGGGCGCTGCAACATGCAAACTGAAAACAAAACTACTGTCCCATGGACCGGATTTCCGGAGCCACGGTTTCGCCGTCATTATATCAACAATCTCCGCAACACCGTCGAAGTGATGCTGGATACAAACCGGAAAGGCGTCCAATAATGAGCGCCGATCCATACACCTCCGGGGGCCAAAACCCGCGCCCTCGGCCACCAACCATTGAAGAAATCATCCTTGGATCTCTGCGCGGGGCGGCCCAAAAGGCCGGTGCCGAATTGAACGGCTTGGTTGTTCCCCACCGTATTGCCGAGGCTCAGGAGCTCGTCGTGAGACGTGAGGCTAAAGCGATTGTCGAAAAGGCAACCAACTACGCCAAAGGCATTGCGGCGGACAAAAAATTCCGGGGTCATCACTTGCTTCGGGAGCTTGGCGTCAAGCTTCCAGCGTCGGGTGATGTCAGCGGAAATACCGCCGACAAGACAAAATCCCGGCGCAAAGCTGCCGAAGAAAAATCCGAACAAGGCAATGCCGGGGAGGCTGCACAATGATTCCTGATTCTTTTGGGACCTCACCTGTCAAGGGTGAGGTCCCTTCGGGGGGATCAAAGGGGGGAGTCCCCCCCTTGTCAGCAGTTATTGGGGGACCCAATAACGTAGCTGGCCCAATATTGGGTCTTAAAACTACAGGTCACCCTGTAGTTTCTGCGGAGGAAAAGTCTTTTGCGTCGGCCCGTCGTGGTCGCCATGGTCGCCCTCGCTCTGGCAAGGTGAAAGTGACGGTCGCCGTGAGTGCGTCCGTCGCGAAACAACTCAACCAGATCCCGGATGGGGTGCGCGGACAAACTGTCGAACGCGCTGTTGTCCTTGTCCTCGATGGCCCCGGTATTGCCGGATTGGATCGCCTGGTTGACGAGCTGGCAGCGCTGTCGGTGCGGCTCCAACAAACCTTGGAATTGTTGGCCCACTCGTCCTCGCTCAGCGACGACGAAAAGGTTAAAACCGAAGCTCTTGGGGCGTCGACCGTTCATCTAATTTCAAAAATCCTGAAATCATGAAAGCCATCGTTCACATGTGCAACGGAGCTGTCGGCGTGCCTGAACTTGAACACAACTACCGTGGGTTTGCGAAACGCTCCGCCCACGAGCGCGAGTTTGAAGGTAGCCGGGTTTTTGACGTTCTCGGCAACGCTCGGGGCACGGGAGTTATCATGACGGAACCCGGTTTCGAGCGGGGGATGTTGGCGATGCTCGCCGGCCCCAATGCCTACAAAATGGGCAAGACCGTGCGGCAAACGATCATAAGCGCGGAGTCCACGCCAAACGCCAAACCCGAAGAATTCGATGGCACACTGCGTGTGCTTTCTGTGGCTGCGGAGAGATGGGTCGAGGCTCACGCGCCGGGTTGCCGATGGGTGGCATTTGTCCATCAAGACCGCCATCATCCTCATGTTCACATCGCGTTTGAAAATTGGGATTACAAGTTGGGCCGTCGCCTCGATTTCTCTCCTGCCTTGTGTTCCAAGATGCAGGATATGAGTTGGTGCGCTGGTCTCGGGATCACGTCCGGCAAGGGTTCCTTGGGGAAGGTCATCAACGGGAAAAAACTGGCGGCGGCACGGGTGGACTTGTCCACCGCCAAAACGTGGCATGAACGGGTCGAGCTTTGCGCCTGGAACGTATTCGCGTCCCGCAAGGACGCCGCCAAGGAACTTCTCCAATGGTGTGCGGCAAAGCGGCCTGAGAAGTCCGTTGAGGGGCTGCTGGACGCATTGCTGGGTGAGCCGTTGCCGCCCGGCTGGGAAGTGAAAAGCAAGACCAAGGGAGGTGGTGACTTGAAGGAACCATCCGTCAAGATCGACGGGAAAACCCTTCGACTTACCACTTTCCTTGATACCTTCGCGCCGAAGCCGGTCAAGACAATCAAGGACCAAACCAAGACAACATCCCATGCCCCGCAAATCTAAAATCCCCTCCACCGGCTGCCTGCCGCCGGACTACGCCCCTCGCGCCGGGCAGCCTTTGGGCTGCCCGGCGGAGGGCGACGCGGTGCCGGATGGCGCTTCCACTCCGCCGCGTCCGGAATCGCTTGGAGAATGGCTGAACTCGCTCCTGAACCCCCGTGTCGATGAACTTGTCCATGCGTTGGCAACGGTCATGTCGGGGTCCGCGAATGATCCTTGGAGCGTTGGCGACGACGTGACAACATTCCGTGTTCCTGAAAGCGTTTGTTCGTGGCTGGAACGCGCTCCGGCGTGGCCGCCCGTCCGACTGGCGCGGGAAGCCTGGCTGACCGCTTGTGTATTCGCCCTGACCCGGGACGATACGACCTGGTGGCGTTGTAGCGAGATCATCGGCGACAACGAGGCACGCGAATCCGTGGCTTCGTTTTTGCGGATGGCCGGACTGATCGACCCGTCCACCACTGACTCTACAAATCTGGTTCACCTAATCTACTTGGAAATGCATCGGCTGTTGCAACCGCCGACAATGGTTCCTGTATCGATCTCTCCGAGAGCTCCACGGCTTCTTGAAGAATGGTTGGACTCGCCTATTGAGCCTGACGCCAGCGACCTCACCGAGGCGCTTGCAAAGGCCATGGCATTGTCTGGAAAAGATCCATGGAACGTTGGCGATGACGTGATGCCGCCGTGTGTTCCCTCCGATGTTCTCGCGTGGCTGGGGCTACCTCCAACGTGGCCCGCATTTCGCCCAGCGCGGGAAGCTTGGCTCACCGCCTGTGTATTCGTCCTGACGCGTGATGCCGGGGCGTGGTGTCAGCGGGGCGAGATCATCGGCGATGATTGGGCGCGGGAGTGCGTCTCCCGATTTTTGCTGTTGGCGGGTTTGATTGACCCTTCTGTTGGCAATGCCGCAAAACTCATTGACGATACTTTAAAAGAATTGCAACGGCTGCCCTGGCCGGGAACCCGGTTGGTTGCGTCGGAAGATGCCATGGCCGGATGGGTCCGGGGAGTTCTGGAGTTTGCTGATTCTGAATATGTCGCCACCGCCGAGATTTTTGTTGTCTGGCAGAACCAGAATCCGGGTGAGGATACCACCCTGAAGGAGTTCGGCGAACGACTGGCGAGAATCATCCTGGCTTGGCAGAAAGCCGGGGCGGAGTGCGGGCTGGTCACACCTATCAAGAACATCAGCCGGTCACGTTGCCGCGATTACCCGCGCAATACCCGGCCACGCGGCTGGGCCGGTCTCGCGCTCCGGGAAGGAGCGATCCAAATCTGGAAAGCAGCACTCCGATGAAGATGATTTATTCTTCAGGCCGTGGCTGCATTCGTGGGTTACTAGCTCTCCGTAGGAGAGCTAGTAACGGGCGCACGCGCACGCGATCAGGCGGTGGAGGCGGCATGGAGGCATCAAAACTTTCCATGCCGCCTCCACGATTTTTCCAGCAACCAAAAGGTTTCCAGCCGCATGGAGGCGGTGGAGGCGGCAAAACCCTCGCACGCGTGGGAACCGGCAAGAGGGAAGTCGCTTTTGCAGCGGATTGGTTTTCGGTTCCCAACGGCATCGATGAAATTCTAACGTGTGAGTTTTTGGGTATCGACAAGCAGCATGGATAACCTCGAAACCTGTAATGCTTCCAGGCAGTGTATCCCGACTTTCACTTTCCCTTATGTCCAAAATTACCGACATCCAATGGTGCGACACCACGGTCAACCCGATCATGGGTTGTGGTGGCTGCGAACTTTTTCCAAATGCGAAAGAAGTTCTTGGCGCGATCAATACGGCTGTCGCTGTAAGTGGATCGAAAATCGATAGCGGCGTCATTTACAAGACGCTTGTGGACGATTGTTTTTCAATAATTGAAAATCCCGGCCCCGGCCACAAGCGGACGGTCAACACCACCAACATCTGGCATTTGCGGGAACGGTTCTCCGAGCAGGTTTCCCGTGACCATGGGGTGGCGGCGGCGACTGCCGCCAGCGGCGCGATTCGTAAGGCGATCACCTGCTACGCCGCGAGACTCCACCTTAACAAAGGTGCGAGCATCGCCAATCCCACGCGGATTCCGCACAAGGGTCATGCGCCTATTTTCGAAAGCGTGACGCGCTTTTCCGGGCGGGTGGCGGAAACCGCCATGCTGCCGGATCTGTTGGGTCGGCACGACACGGCAAGCCCGTGGAAGACGAGGTTGGTGCGGATGATTTTTGTCAGCGACATGGGCGATGCTCTGAGCGCCAAGGGAGATTTCCCATTCCTGAAGTCCGACGTGATGCCAGCGATCCGTTCCGAGTACGGACGGAAGCACCTTTGGTTGTGGTTGACGAAGCGCCCGGAACGAATGGCGCAATTCGCCGACCAAGTTGGTGGATTTCCGGAGAATGTTTGTGCGATGACCACGATCACTGGCCCCGCCACACTGGCGCGGATCGATCATCTTCGTGAGGTCACGGCGGCGGTGCGTGGCCTGTCGTTGGAACCGCTCTGGGAACGGATTCCGCCGGAGAACCTCGACCTCACCGGAATTGATTGGGTCATTGTTGGCGGGGAAAGCGGTTCGGCTGATTTCACCAGGCCCTTTGCCGTGGAATGGGCCGAGGAATTGCGCGAACATTGCCGGAAAAACGGCGTGGCATTCTTCCTCAAACAACTGGGTCGCAATCCTTCGCGAGATGGGAAAATCTTCAAACTCCGCCACGATCACGGTGGCGATTGGGACGAGTGGGATCCATCCTTGAGAACCCGTGAATTTCCCCGGCAGTTTCACCAATTTCGTATCGAGGAATTGCTGGTGTCCGACGAACCCCGTCGCCGCCACAAAACTAACAAGCCTTTGGTGGAAAAGTTGTCGCCCTTGGATACGTCCGATTTCAAGCGGTTGGATAAGGTGGTTCGGAAGGGAGTGGCCGCATTCATGGAAACCGGAAAGGCGTTGGCTGAGATTCACGACCGAAAGCTTTGGAAAGCCAGCACCCATGGCACATGGGAGGGTTATTGCCGCAAGGTGGCAGGGATCTCAAAACCCCATGCTCACCGCCTTGTTGAAGCATCTCGGATTGCCGGGGAACTGGCGGAATCGTTACCAATTGGTAACGATTCGATCCCGGTTTCGGAATCACAGGTTCGCCCTCTCCAGCGGTTGGACGATCCCGAAATGAGGAAACAAGCTTGGCATGCGGCAGTTAGGAAAGCGGCTGGGCAACCCACCGCCCGCGAAGTGGTGGATGCTGTTTTTGAAATCCTTCACCCGGACCACGGGCAAGAAGATCGCCCGACACGCTCCCAACAACGCGTCGAGCGCTTTGAGCTGTTGAAAACCGTGATCCAAAATCGAAAATCTTGGGAGGACGCGGAACGGTTGCTCAAAGAATTGGAAGAACTGCTGTAGGATATCATGCGCTGTCATCGAGATCCCTACAAATTGGAGACATGCAGAACGAGTTCATGACAATCAAGGATTCTGGTTCGGCATCCAGAGCGGGTCTTTTCGGCGCGTTCGTGGAAATGCCCGAAAAACCATGTTCTTGGTTTTACGGCCCGGAACAAATTCTCGTGGGCTTTGCGTTCGGCTCGGAGTTCTTGGATTAGAGTTTCTCGACCGAATTCCGCCTCGGCGCAGCAGTAGGAATCCACAAACGGATTCCGACACGAAGGACCTATCCATGACGGCCCGGAATGGGTGACCAGCACGTCGGCGGGCCGGGCAAGTTCAGGGCGGAATTCAAAGGCTTCCTCTGGCCACCAGGTCTTTCCAGCGGTGCGGTCGATCCGATCGACACTGACGGCACCGCCGACAAACAACCATGACTGACCGTTGATTTCCCGCCGCGTGTAATCCGGCAGAAGTTTGAAATTGGGGAGCATTGTGCTGCCGACGAAAACATGCGGGTTGCTGTGGTTTCCACGGATGCTGAGGTATTCAATTCCGAGGGCAGCAAACCGGGTGTTGAAAGCTTCGGCGGTCGCCATATTCCAGCCCGGATAACCCTCCTCACCGTCGCCGACGTGAATCACGGTGGCGTTGCGGATCTGTCTCTCTTGGAGCTTTTCGAACAGTCCTTCGTAATCGCCGTGGTGGTCTCCAAGCAAGTAGGTTGGTTTCATGTTATTGGGTCGTTTTTCTCGGTCGAAGGGGAGGCAGGGGGACACCCGCTGAGTCGTCTTGGTTTGGGGCGATTTTAGTGATTTTCTGCCCATCAATGTCAAAAATCAAAATGGTGCCGAAGGATGCGTCATTTTTCAAAAAAGCTATTTGTGTTGATAATAAGAGAGTTGAATGAAAAATATTGCATGTGGGAACCGACGATTTTGCAACCACTTCCATCTCCTGCTGGAGGTGCCGCCGATGGCGGAAGGTGGGATTTCGGAAGGGGTGCTTTTGAAGCGGCTTTCGGCGATTTACAGCGAGGCGTTTGTCGCCGGGGTGGCGAAGGAACTGGCGGATGCGAGGGCGGTGGTTTATGTGAATGAAGGTGGCTTGGACGAGGCATTGGCGGCCATTCACAAGCGTTTCACCTACCGGATGCACGATCTCGGCGAGTTCATGAAAGGCCTGCTGCAACGATTCACCCAGTGGTTCAACCGGACTCACTCGCGGACGGGACGGCTATGGGAGGATCGCTTCAAGAGCGTGATCATCGAGGACGGCGTGGCGGCAAAGACGATTTCCGCTTACATCGATCTCAATCCCGTGCGCGCAGGGATGGTGAAAGACCCGGCGGATTACCGCTGGAGCAGCTACGGGGAGGCGATCGGCGGAGGAGCGAAAGGCAATGGAAAAACCGCGCGGGCCGGCCTGGTGCGTGCCTTGAAAGCCCATCAGGGCATCGGGGCCGATGCTGAGATCTGGGACAGCGGAGTTGCCCGCAATTACCGGAAACTACTGATGGCTGGAGCGGTTGGGAAATCCCCGGAAAGTATCGGCCGCGACGGACAAACCGTCACGAAAGTCACCCGCAAGGGGATTTCCAAAGACGAAGCCGAGCAGGCGCGGGACATGGATGGCGAAATCCCCTTCGGAAAAATGCTGCGCTGCCGGATCCGCTATTTTACGGACGGCGCGGTGATCGGCAGCCGGAATTTTGTGGACGAGGCGTTTGCGAAATCGCGGGAGCGTTTCGGCCCGAAACGGAAAACCGGCGCGAGAAAGCTGAGAGGAAATGCGACAGCCGCGCGCGGTGTGTTGTGGAGCCTGAGAGATCTCCGGAAAGCATAGGCAACCGCAGTTACCAGCTCTCGATTTTCACGCAGTCCCTGCCAGACGGTGGTTCAGCGCGATGGAGCGGCGGAGGGCGCGCATGACGTCGACGAGCCCCTGATGAGAGGCGGCGGCGGCGGCGCAGGCAGGGCTCTGGTTGGCATTGCGGCTGACGTAGCGGCCGATTTCCGCGTAGAGCTGGCGCATCTGGGTGTCGAGCACGCCGCTTTCGGCGCGCAGGATGGAAATTTCGCGGTTGCCATCGCCAATGACCTGGAAGGCTTCCGAAGCGCTGACCCGGCGGTCCTTTTTCTTTTCGTTGAGCTGGGCGTCAACGATGTCGACCTTGGCATCGCCCTCCTCGATTTGCTGGCCGATACGGATGCGGTCATCCTTGAGTTCGGAAAACTTCTCCTTCAGCTCGGTAAGGCGGGTTTTGACTTTTTCGATCTGCTCCTTGTTAGCTGCGGAGTCGGTGGACTCCTTGGTGAGGACCTCAAGCTTCATCTTGAGGCCGTCGTAGTTCCGGCGGACCTCACGGGCGTGAGCGATGATCTCATCGCGTTCCTGAGCGAGCTTTTCGAGATCGGTGAGAAGACCGACGCGCTGGTCGAACAACTCCTGGTGCACTTCCGGCGTATTGTTGAGCACCATTGACCGCTCCTCATGCGCGAGATCCAGCCGGGCCTGGCACTCGGCGAGTTTTTCCCGGATAATTTCGCGCTCCTTGATGAATTTCCGCAAATTCCAGTATTCCACGGAGAGCTCCTCAATGGCTTCCACCTTTTCCCAAATCGCCGAACCGAGCTGCGCTTCCGCCTCGCGGAGGAGGTGCATCTCGGTGGCGGCGTCGCCCATACGTTGGTTTCTGCGGTAGTAGCCGAAGGCCTGGGCGAAGCGGGCGATGAAGTAGCGCGTGGAGGTCATGGGGGAGTATGACTAATTGGCGATCTTGCGCTGAAGGCTCTCGATCACCGAGAAGTCCTCCAACGTCGTCACGTTCCCGGAAATTTTCCCGGTGCTGACGAGCTCTTTCAAGAGCCGGCGCATGATCTTTCCGGAACGCGTTTTTGGCAAGCCGGGAGCGAAATGGAGGTCGTCCGGCTTCGCAATTGCACCGATCACCTTGCCGACGTGGTTGCGCAGCTCGGTGCGGAGCGCTTCGGATTCTTCGAAATTGGCCTTCAGCGTGACAAACGCGGCGACTGCCTGGCCCTTCATGTCGTCCGGGCGACCGACCACCGCAGCTTCCGCGACGGCGGGGTGCGAGACGAGCGCACTCTCGATTTCCGCGGTGCCGAGGCGGTGGCCGGAAACGTTGAGCACATCATCGAGGCGGCCGATGATCCAGAAATTGCCGTCCTTGTCGCGACGTGCGCCGTCGCCGGCGGTGTAGAGGCCGGGGTAGTCGGACCAGTAGGTTTTCTTGTAGCGGTCCTTGTCACCGTAAATCGTCCGCACCATCGATGGCCACGGTTTGCGGATGACGAGGCGGCCGTCCTGACCGGCTTTGCACTCGTTGCCGGCGTCGTCGAGGATGGCGGCATCGATCCCGAAAAACGGCATCGTCGCGGTGCCCGGCTTGCACGGAGTCGCTCCGGGCAGAGGGGAAATCAGGATCGCACCCGTTTCCGTCTGCCACCAGGTATCGACGATCGGGCAGCGTCCGCCGCCGATGTGCTTGTGATACCAGTTCCAGGCTTCCGGATTGATCGGTTCCCCAACAGAACCCAACAAACGCAGCGACGAAAGATCATGCGCGGCGGGAAAATGGTCGCCCGCTTTGATGAACGCGCGGATGGCGGTCGGCGCGGTGTAGAAAATCGTGACGCCGTATTCCTCGATCATTTTCCAGAAACGGCCGAAATCCGGAGCGTTCGGCGCGCCTTCGTACATCACCTGGGTGACGCCGTTGGCGAGCGGGCCGTAAACGATGTAGGAATGCCCGGTGATCCAACCGACATCGGCCGTGCACCAATAAACGTCCTCGTCGCGCATGTCGAAAATGTATTTGCAGGTCGAATAGGTGCCTGTGAGATAGCCGCCGGACGTGTGGAGAATTCCCTTCGGTTTCCCGGTCGATCCGGACGTGTAGAGCACGAAAAGCGGGTGCTCGGAATCGAAGCCCTTCGCGACGTGCTTCGAGGACGCGGTGGCGACCTCGTCGTGCCACCACTTGTCGCGGGTCGGCTCCATGGCGATCTCATTGCCGCAGCGGTTGAGGACGATGACGCTTTTCACGTGCGTGTATTTCGCCAGTGCCTCATCGACCACCGGCTTCAGCGGAACAACTTTTCCCCGCCGCCAGCCGCCGTCGGCCGTGACGATGGTGGTGGCTCCGGAATCTTCCAAACGATCGACAATCGCCTCGGACGCAAACCCGCCGAACACCACATTGTGCACCGCGCCGATGCGGGCGCAGGCGAGCATCGCGATGGCGGCTTCCGGGACCATCGGCATGTAAATGAGCACGCGGTCCTTGGATTTCACGCCGTTCTTGAGCAGCACGTTGGCGAAACGGCAGACGTCCTTTTGAAGCTGGCCGTAAGTGATGATGCGTTTGTCGCCGGGCTCGCCCTCCCAGATGATCGCTGCCTTGTTCTTGCGGGCTCCGACCGCGTGCCGGTCCACGCAGTTTTCACAGACATTGAGTTTCCCGCCGTCGAACCATTTCGCAAACGGCTCCTTCCAATCGAGCACCTTGGTCCACGGTTTCTGCCAGGTCAGTTCCTTCGCCTCCTTCGCCCAGAACTTGTCGGGGCGGTCGATCGATTCCTTATAAAGCTTTTTGTAAGCCGCCATCGATGGGATGCGGGCTTTGGCGGAAAATTCCTTGGACGGCTTGTGAATGATGTCCTGGGCGTGGTTCTGATTGGATTTCTTGGCACTCATGGGGTTTGTAAAATGACCAGTTGGGAGTTCATTTCGCCCGGACTGTGGACGGAAGCTAGGAAGTCATCCGCCGAGCGGCAAGCCCCCAGAAGGGTTTAATCCGGTCTTTTTCGACACATACCGATTCAATTAGATCCATCGCGGGTGATGTCCTTGAGCATCGCCTGTTTTTTCCCTTTGCTCCCCCATCCGCCAATCTCCGATGAGACCCTTTCGCCAAATTTTCCTGATCTCCGCGATTCTCTGCGCCGCCTCCCACGCCGCTCCTCCAGCCCCCTTGCCCGCCCAGGCCGTGCTTCAGAAAATCGACCCCGCCATCAAGCCCGACCAATACGAAATCGCCCGCGCCGATCTCGATGCCGACGGCAAGCAGGACGTGCTCGCCCTGATGAACGCGAAAAGCAGCTACAGCGGCACCGGCGGCAGCACGCTTTTCATCCTCAAAGGCACCGGCAAAGGCTTCACCAGCCTCGGCTCCGTGAAAGTCGTCACCGCCCCGATCTATCTCAGCCAAAACCTCACCAACGGCTACCGCGACCTGATCGCCACCGTCCGCGGCGGCGCGGCCACCCCGGGACTCACCACGCTGACTTTCGATGGAAAAAACTATCCCGTCAGTGCGGGCGAGGCCACCGCCACGCTCAAGGACGACGACAAACTCCTCTTCTCCGAACCGCTTCCCCCCTTCGATAAAACCGCCATCCTGCAGGGAATCTCCTTCAAAGTCACCAGCCCGAATCTCCGGTCCGCCAACACCGTCACCATCACGCCCGGCGGCCTGGAAACCGACAACAAGCCTGTCACCATCGAACTCATCGGCACCATCACCCGCATCGAGACGGGCGATCTCGACGCGGACGGCTCACCGGAAATCTACATCTACGCCCACGACAGCGAAGGCACCAACCTCATCGCCTACAGCGCGAACCAGAAAAAATCGCTCAGCCAGATTTTCCTGCCGGACCTCAACGAAGTCGAAAAAAGCACCACCGGCTACCGTGGCCACGACGAGTTCGCCGTCGTCGAAAACAGCCTCGCCCGCCGGTTTCCCATTTTCCCCGAAGATCCGGGCGACACCAAGCCTACCGGAAAAACGCGCCAGCTCGAATACAAGCTCCACCCGGGCGAGGCCGGATGGCTGCTGAAGGTGGAGAAGACCAGCGAGTTCTAATTGAATTCCGCGCTCCAGTTGAAGAACCCCGCCAAAAAGCTCGTCAGTGCGAGTTCCCGCGCTTCCTCACCGGCTTCGAATTCCCCAACAGCATCTGAATTTCCATCGCATTCAGCGGGGCGAAGCGGCCGGGTTCCAGATCGCCCAGCCACAGCGCGCCGATGCGCACGCGGATGAGTTTCGTGACTTGATAGCCGAGCGTGTCGAACATCACGCGGATCTGGCGTTTCGCGCCGTGGTCGAGCACGACCTTGATCCGGCGGGAGGAAAGACGCTCGATGGACTTCGCCTTCAGCTTGCCTTCCGGGGTGTGGACGCCTTCAAGAAATTGGTCGAGGTGGACGTTTTCAAACGCCTGGTTCGAGGTGACGAGGTATTCCTTCTCCACCGCCTTCGACGGGTGCATGAGCTGCTGGGAAAGGTCGCCGTCGTTGGTCAGGATGAGCAGGCCTTCCGAGTCCATGTCCAGCCGCCCGACGTGGTGCAGCGAGTGCATGGTTTCCGGCAGCAGTGAGTAGATCGTTTCCCGGCCGAGCTCGTCATCCTTGGTGCAGACGAAACCGCGCGGCTTGTGGAAAGCGACGATCATCGCCTCGCGCGGCGTCACCCGTTTGCCATCCACCTTCACGTGATCGCCCGGCGAAATTCGGGTGCCCATGTTGATGCACGGAGCGCCATTGACCTCCACGCGACCGGCCTTGATGAGCTCGTCACAGGCGCGGCGCGAGCCGACAGCACAGGATGCGAGGAATTTGTTGAGGCGCGTGCCGTCGTTGGTTGCCATGGGAATAAATGCAAAAGGCGCGAAGCCCGTGGGGATCGCGCGTTTTAGAAAATGTTGAAAGCCAGGGGATTAACCCTCGTGCTTGGTCTTCGGAAGTCCGACGGGGGACTTGCCGGCTTTCCATTCGCCACGCTCCTTGAGGAGTTTGACGCGCTCGAAGCGCTTGAGGACGGAACGTTTGCCGCCGACGGTGGCGCTGGACTTGAGGCTGTTGTGCTTGGACATCTCGGGATGAGGTTAAAAATCGCGGGAGGCGGAAACTAGGGACGACTTTCCCCGGTGGCAACCCGAAAAAGGAGGAAATTTTTAAAAAGTCGTCCAGGACTTCAGTCCGACTCATCATCCGGGAAGACCCGACTGAAGTCGCAGACTACTTTGTGGGGTCACTTCGGCCACTTCACATCCGGGGCTTTTCCATGCCAGAACGGCTGACGGGGATCGAGGAGGTCCATGCCGTCGTAAATGATTTTCCCTGAGGAATCGATTGGCAGACTCGTCACGGAGTTGTCCAATTTTAAGACGACCGCTTTTCCTCCAAATGATTTTGCATCAACGGTCTTCGTGCCTGGGATCACAGGACCAAAAACTATTGGAAACGCTGGATTGTCCTTTGGGGAGAGCCCGGGAATGAAAGCAAAGCCTGTTTCACCATGTTGAAGAGCGGTGGCATCCGAACTCCAATCACCGTCAGGATCTCGGGTGGAATCCGAGAAGGAGTCAAAAGGAAGTTCAGAAGGGCTGACCCCGGCCACAAGCGTTTGAACGAAAACATCGTTGGATGTCCTGTCTGAAAGCGTGAGCGCGGAGCCAGTCTTCCGCTTGATCTCCGAAGCGGTCACGCCGTCAGGGAACTTTCCATAGTCCGATTCGAATTGGAACAGGGCCAAGCCAATCTGGCGGAGACTGCTGATAGCATGAGTCTGCCGTGCCTTCATTAGCTGTTCAGCAATCATCTTGAAAAAAGGAACCAGGCAAAAAGCGATCGCGAGAATGCCAATTCCAATCAACCACCTCATCTTCCTCCTCGACCTCACCGCATGCTCCCCCGGTCCCGGCGCGGGCACGTCCGGCGGCGGCTGCGGCAGAAGTTGGTCTGTCATACCGGTAGCATCACGAAATTCCAATGCTCCGGCAAGGTGTCATGTGAGGGCTGCCTCGGAACCGGATTACTCCGACCAGTCTTCTACCCGCAAACCGGGCACGCGCCCGAACTCCTGACAATTGTTTGTCACCACGGTCAAGCCGTGAGTCAGGGCGATCGCAGCGATCATCAAGTCATTGCCACCGATGATCCGCCCCTGTCGTTCGAGGTCGTCGCGGACTGCCGCGTAATGAGGAACGCAGTCTGAGTCAAACGGCAGCGAGTGAAATGGCTCAAGGAAAGCACCCAACACCGCTTGGCGCCTGGTCAGAAGGCCGTATTTGGTGGCACCGTGGTAAAGCTCGGTTTCCACCACCGCGCAGATCAACATATCGTCATGGGGAGTTTGCCCGATGCGCAAGGCAGTCCGGCCTTGCGCATCCTTCAGCGCAAAAATGATGGCGTTGGTATCGAGTAAGTAACGCATCACCACTCCGGCGGCGGATCAGCCGGCGGATCCCACTCTTCACCGGCAAGGCAGCCGGCGAATTTTTCGAAATGTCCGATCGGCCAGCCCTTGTCATCGACAGCCCCGGTGATGGATTTCGACGGCTGCGCGAGTGCGATGGCATCACGCACCAAGCGCTCCAGCTTGGATGCCGAGTCGGGATCCAGTTGCTTGAGGGTGGTTTGCAAATCCACGGCGAGCGTGCTCATGGCGGGAATTTGCCATAATTCGTTGGATTAACCAAGAGGAGAATCCGTCAGGCCCGGCGTCCAAATCGAGTTTGGAACGTTGTTGAGATCGCTTCAGCCACCGCGAAATCGGAAGCCCC
>JBDSNC010000215.1:0-75645 GCA_039915545.1 Luteolibacter sp. | reverse complement strand
CCAGCACCGGCGGCGTGGACGCGGTGAAAGTCCCGTATGTCGGCCTCGGCATCGCCTTCATCGCCCTCGCGGGATTTTTCAAAATGATCTCGCTGCCGAATTTCAGCCAGGAAGGCAAGGTCGAGGCTGGCGTCAGAGCCTTCCGCCACAAGCATTTCGTCTGGGGTTGGCTCGCCATCTTTTTCTACGTCGGCAGCGAGGTCACCATCGGCAGCATTCTCATCAACTACCTCAAGGATTCCAGCGTGATGGGCATGTCGGAAGACACCTCCGCGAAGTTCCTCTCCTTCTACTGGGGCGGCACCATGATCGGCCGTCTGATGGGCGCCATCTCTCTCAGCAACATCCAACAGTCGCGGAAGTATCTCTTCATGGCGCTCGCCGCCGTTGGTGCGACGGGAGTGATTTTCGCCAACGCCACCTTCAAGGAAAACCTCACCCACGGCCATTACATCGATCCTCAGACCATCCTTCCCTACATCGGCATGGTGGTGATGAGCTTCGTTTTCTTTGTCCTCGGTCGTTCGAACCCCGGGAAAATGGTCGGTCTCTTCGCCCTCGTCGCGATGGCCCTCACCGCCCTGTCCATGAGCACGAAGGGCGAGTTCGCGCTGTGGTCGATCATCGGCATCGGCCTGTTCAACTCGAGCATGTGGTCCAACATTTTCAGCCTCTCGATCCGCGGTCTCGGCAAGGACACCAGCCAGGGCAGCTCGTTGCTTGTCATGATGATCGTCGGCGGTGCGATCATGCCGCTCATCCAGGGCGCGCTGATGGACTCCTTCGGCGTCCGTGCCTCTCTCGGCATCGTTTTCGTCGGCTACGCCTACCTCGTTTATTTCGGCTTCTTCGGTGCCCGCGCCGATGAAGTGGCGGGAGAAGGCGCTGCGCGGGTCAGCGGCGGTCATTGATTCCGGCTGGGCAGGTTGGTGTGATGGGAATCGCCCGGATCTTGCGCTTGCGCAAATGGCGGATCGATTGGCGCAAGCGGGTGATTCGAAATCATTGAGCTGGAATCAGCGGCTGAGACAGTCGGTCGGCGACTGATGACCTGTTGCAAGTTTGCTTCGAATCAAACGATGTCACCGGTGCCATCCATCCATCACTTCCTGACTTTTGACATCACGCCTTTTTCTCTTCCCTCTCACGCTGGTGCTCGGTGGTTCCATCGCGGCGTCGGCGCAAACGCCCGACACTCCGGCCCGTCTCTCGGACCACATCCGGCCCTTCGTCGGGACGCAAGGGGAGGGAAACACCTATCCCGGTCCTGCGGCTCCGTTCGGGATGGTGCAGTTGAGTCCGGACACGGATCGCGAGTTGTGGGACACCGCTTCAGGCTACGAATACTCGGACACTTCGATCATGGGATTTTCCCTGACGCATCTATCAGGAACGGGCGTTCCGGATCTCGGGGATTTCCTTTTCATGCCGCAGGTGGGTGATCCGAAACTGGTGGCCGGGTCGAAAGATCATCCGGAAGCCGGTTACCGCGCGCCATTCTCACACGATCAGGAAGAAGCCTCGACCGGCTATTACAAGGTGAAGCTGTTGGACCGCAACGTCACCGCGGAACTCACCGCCGGAGAGCGGGCGGGAATGATGCGGTTCACGTTTCCGGCAACGGACAAGGCCAGCATCATGACGGACCTGCAGCATTTCCTGAACGGGGCGAGGTTCAAACTGATCTGGTCCCACGTGCGGGTGGAGGACAGTTCCACGGTCACCGGATTCCACCTCATCAACGGCTGGGGCAAGGAGCGCTATCTCTACTACGCCGCGCGGTATTCCCGGCCGTTCGACAGCCACAAGATCATGAGCGACGGCAAGGAAGTCGTTTATGACAGCTTTAAAAACTACCGCTTCCGCAGCCGCAACGAGGCGGCGGGGACGAATCTCCAGTTTCTGACAAACTACAAGACGCAGGCCGGTGAGGCCATTACGGTGAAAATGGCGGTTTCAGCGGTTAGTGCGGCGAACGCGTTGAAAAATCTGGATGCGGAGATTCCGGCATGGGACTTCGACGGAGTCCGCGAGCATACCCGCGCGAAATGGGATAAGGAAATCGGACGGATCAAACTGGTCGAGGGAAGTCCGGAGCAGAAGGAAACATTCTACACGGCGATGTATCATTGCTTCCAGGCTCCCAACCTCTATCAAGATGTCACCGGCGAGTATCGCGGACTCGATTCCAACATCCACAAGGCGGAAGGATTTCAAAACCATGCGGTGTTCTCGCTGTGGGACACCTATCGTGCGACGCATCCGCTCTTCACCCTGATCCAGGCGGACAAGGATGCGGACATGATCAACTCGATGCTCGCGCACTACGATCAGAGCGCGGACCACCTGCTGCCGGTGTGGTCGTTGCAAGGCAACGAAACCTGGTGCATGGTAGGCTATCATTCGGTACCGGTGATTGTGGACGCCTATTTGAAAGGGGTGAAAGGCTTCGACAAGGAGCGCGCCTACGAAGCGATCAAAACCACGGCGATGAACCCGGACCACGACGGCGTGGCTGCCTACGACAAACTCGGCTGGGTGCCGAATGATCAGGAAAACGAATCGGTTTCCAAGACGCTGGAATATGCCTACGACGACTATTGCGTCGCGCAAATGGCGAAGTCACTCGGCAAGGACGAGGACTACGCCCATTTCATGAAACGGGCCGCCAGTTATAAGAATATCTACGATCCGACGACCGGCTTGATGCGCGGCAGGGATTCGAAAGGCAACTGGAGGACGCCCTTTGACCCGCACCTGTTCGAACAAGGTGGCGATATCACGGAAGGCACCAGTTGGCAATATACCTGGTATGTCCCTCAGGATGTTCCGGGCCTGATCTCGCTGATGGGCGGGAAAGAGAAATTTGCAGCAAAGCTCGACGAGCTTTTCACGTTCGGCGCGAACGCAAGCCAGGGGCTCGACGATATCCAGGGCCGCATCGGTGAATACTGGCATGGCAACGAGCCGGCCCATCACGTGATCTACCTCTACTGTTATGCCGGGCAGCCTTGGAAGGCGCAGGAAAAACTCCGCCACGTCCTCAAGACCCAGTATGGCAACAAGCCCAATTCGCTCACAGGCAACGACGATTGCGGGCAGATGTCCGCCTGGTATATCTTCACCTCGCTCGGTTTCTATCCGGTCTGCCCGGGCGGCGACTACTACGTGATCGGCAGCCCCGCCGTGAAACATGCGGTCATGAAACTTTCCAATGGCAGCGAGTTGACCATCAAATCGGAGAATTTCGATGATGCGAACGTTTACATCCAATCGGTTCTCGTGAACGGCAAACCATGGAACAGCGTGTTCCTGCCTTATCGTGAAATCGCCAATGGCGGAACCATCGTCTTCACCATGGGTCCGCACCCGAACAAATCCTGGGGCATCGAAAGCACCCTGACCGATAATTCCACCAAACCCTGAAACCCGCGACGGCTTTGGAGCTCGGATTGGTCAATCAGTGATCAGGATCCGGTGACGCAGACTGCAAACTGGCGTGTCCACGTTCCGCCGTCCGCATCCGTGACGGTGAACAGGAATCCGCCGCGTCGGGCTGCCTTGTCAGCGGTGAAACGCACCAGTTTTCCTCCCGGTCCGCCTTGGATCGCATTGCCGCCGGTGACGCCGGAGATCGTGAACTTGGGCGATTTTGCGAAGCCGGCGGTGTGGCGGCTGAGATCGATGTCCTTCGCCAGGAGCTTGCCCTTCGCGACATAGCCGTGGGGCATGCTCATGAAGTGGAGATATTCCTCCAGACGGGTGTATCCCTTGGCGGTGCCTGCGGGAAAGAAGCCGGTTTCCGTGAGCTGCTTGTTGTGGTCCTGTTCTTTGGGATTCCACCCGAGCGCGTCCTCGTAAACATCCGGCATGCCATCCGCGTCAGCATCCGGGAGGGCGGTTGTTTCGGTGAAAGTGCCGAAGCCGCCGTTGCCGACGCCCTTCAGGTCGCTCTCACGGGCGATGTGGTTTTTCTTCAAATTCACGACATCTTCCATCAGCCGTGTGTCCACTTCATCGCGCAATGCTCCGGCATATGATTGGTCGAGTCGCAGGGGGCCGGAGCTGGAGATGATTTTCTTGTAAGCAGTTAGTGGATCCTCGATAGCAAGCAATGAGGAGCCGGGGACGGCAGCATCGAGGCGGATGTAGTTTCCGGTAGGCTTGCTTCCTTCCTTGAACGGGCTGCCACCGACGATGTCCCAGCCGCGGTCCTTGCCGTTGAGTTTTTCGTCGCCATCGTTGTCGTGGAGGTTGTTGGCGACGTGGACGGAGAAATTCGGTTTGCCGTCACGGTCGAGCGAGGCTTTTTCGAGTGGCGTGTTGCGGACGTTTCCGGGCGGGCAGATGAAATAGTTGCCGATGACGTTTGCCTTCCACGAACCCGGGGTGGGGGAGTCTCCCATGATGAAGCCGATGTCCCAGTCGAAGGTGATGTTGTTAGTCCACTCCAGCAGGCCGCCGGGCCGCGCCTTCGGGTTGCGGGTGTGGTTGTGCGCCCAGAGGTTGTGGTGCGAGGTGGCGTGGTTCTGGTCCCACAGGCCGCCGCAGGAATGGGATTCGAGGCCCCATGCGTTGAGCGACCACTGCATCGTCAAATTTTCGGGTGGACGTTTGAAGGAGGAGAAATTCTCGTCGGTGCTGAAGTTCATCGCGACGTGATCGAAGATGACGTTCTCACAGTTGGAATCCAGGTCGACGCAGTCGCCGCCGGAGCCGCTCTTGCCATGGCGGAAGCGCAGGTGGCGGATGACGACGTCACCTGCGGAAATGCGCAGCGTGCCGTCGCGGAGCAGGATGCCATCGCCCGGTGCGGTCTGGCCGGCGATGGTGAGCTTGCCGGACGTGATCCGCGTCTTGATCCCGCCTGCCAGATGGATTTCCCCGCTCACCGCGAAGACGATGGTGCGGCCGGCGGAAGGAACCGTGGTCACGCCGTCATAGAACGAGCCGGGTCCGGTGGATTTGAGATTGGTGACCACATAGACGTCTCCGCCGCGTCCACCTTTGGCATTGGCCCCGTAGCCTTCCGCTCCGGGGAAGGCGGGAAGCTGTGCGGCGGCGGGCAGCAGGCAGGCCGCGTGGAAGAATAGAATGGGCTTGATCATGGGTTTGTTAGGAAAGGGCAGTCATCCGCCGGGCCGCTGCTTTTACGGAATGGGTCTTCCATGAATCAGAGCGGGTTTTTCCGGATGCAAGCCGACCGTCCAGTGTGACAGCTCGATACGGCGCGAATCAATTGGCTTTTCTGCGAAAGCAGTTGAAATACCGGCAATCGGCGGGCCTTTCCTCAGAGGCTGAGCTCTGCCTCAGCCGAGTCGGTTCAAGGCGAATGCGTAGGCTCCGATCGCCACCGCTTCACTCGTTCCGAGTCGCGACATGCCGACGCCGATCCGTGGCAGGGGATCGTAGGCGAGCGTGCGGGTGCTGCCGGGTACTTGGATGATACGGGTTTCTCCCTTGAGGAAAGTTTCAAGTTGAGCGGGATCTTCGAGGTTGAATGCGGTGGATGCGAGGCGGTGGAATTTGTTTCCAGCAGGCCCGGTGTAGGTGGAGTTCAACTCGTCCACCAGCGCCGGCAGGAACAGAGGCCATGCACCGGAAACACCGCCGCCGATCACGGCGAGACCGTCGATCAGGGTGAGCGCGTTGCCCATGGCGTCGCCGGCCACTTCGCCGAGGCGGCGGAATCCTTCCGCAGCGGCGACTTGATTTCCGGGTTGTTTGCCGGAGGCGATTTCGAAGAGATCCTTTGGTTCGGGGGCGTCCGCGGTCGGAATGCCCGTTTGCTCGGCATAGACGCGGCGCACGGCACGGATGCAGGCACCTTCCTCGGCGTTCATGGTGGGCTGGAGTTTGTTGCGCAGCAGCCAGACTTCGCCGGCGATCGAGTTGTCGCCCGAGAAGAGCTCGCCGTTGCGGACAATGCCGCCGCCGAAGCCGGTGCCGAGGGTGATGCCTAGCAGGTTTTTGTATCGCTTGGGACTGCCTGCTTTTTCCAACAGGTTGTTCACGTGGGGCAGGATTCCGGCGATGGCCTCACCGTAGGCGAAAAGGTCGCCGTCGTTGTTGATGAAAACGGGGATGCCGAATTTTTCCTCCAGCATGGGGCCGAGAGCCACGCCGCCGCGGAAACAGGGGAGATTGCCTAGGTCGCCGATGATGCCGTTGGGATAATCGGCAGGACCGGGAAACGCGAAGCTGATGGCGACCGGTGCTTCCGGCAGCGAGGCGCGGACTTTTTCAAAGCCGCTCACCAGGGTTGCCATACAGGCGTCGAGGCGGTCGGCGTTCGACGGCACGGAGAAGGGCTGGGTGACCGGCTGGTTTCCCCGGATGGCGGAGAACTTGAAATTCGTGCCGCCGGCGTCGAGCGTCATGACGATGCGGGAATCGGTGTTGGTTTGCATGGGTATTCCTGATGGAGGGGAAAATGAAATATCGGATCTTCCGCAGCCTCAAGCATTTGATGAGGAGCTGATGCCTTTGACCGGTTTTCAAAGGGTTCTCATGAGGAACTTGCTGGCGGCGTCCGATTGATGTAGCAAACAGCAGTTGGCGCTCCCTGCTGCTTTCCGGCGATTTATGACCACTTCCGATGCAACCGACTGGAATCCGCCCCGGATGTCCCTTGGTCGTTCAGAACGAACGAAACAACCGCTCGTTACGCTGATCCTTGATTGGTATCACCCGGAGATCCACGCGGGAGTGGTCCGCGCGGCGCGGGATTTCGGCTGGAACCTCGATGACGACCGATGCAGCGGCCACCATGGCAAGTTCCTCCCCCAGGACTGGGTGCCCGACGGGATTCTAACGACCACAGCGACCGACGTCGTTTCGGACTGGGTGAAAAAACAGTCGTCACCGGTCGTCAGGCTCCTGGATGACAGTGCTCCGAAGACCATGGGGCTGCCGCCTGACTCCATTCCCACCGTGGTGCCGCGGCTCCGGGACGCGGGGGTGATGGCGGCCCGGCACCTGTTGTCGCTGGGGGTGAGGCACATCGCCTACTACCGGTTCTATCAGCCACGGAATGACAACGCCGTGTTTCCCGCGTTCATGGAAACCTGCCGGAACGCCGGGGTGGAGCCCGTGATACTGGATTTCCCCAAGGGAAACGAAGGTCTGCCGCACTCGCAGTGGCCTGCGAAGCCCCGCCGTCTTGAGTGGTTGAAACGCAAGCTTGCCGAACTTCCTCTGCCATGCGCGCTGATGACCGACGACGACCGCTTCGCCATCGAGGCGATGATGGAAGCCCGCGAACTCGGCCTGAGGGTGCCCGAGGATCTCGCGATTCTCGGCGTGTTGGATTCGAAGCTGGTGCACCAGCGGGTGCCGACCACTCTGTCGTCCATCGATGTCAACCTTGAGCTGCTAGGCTACGAAGGCGGCTGCCTTCTCGAACGGATGATGCGCGGAGAGGCTCCCGCGAAAACCGTGTATGTGCCAGCCAGAAACCTGATCGAACGGAAATCCACGTCCACCTATGTCTGCGATGATCCGCGGATTTCAAAAACCGTTCTCCGCATCCGCAGGGATTTTTCGGAACCACTGACCCTGCCGCTGCTTGCCCGCGAGGCGGGGATGTCGGTGCGTGCCTTGCAGCGGGCCTACGCAGCGGTTGGCGGCGGGACGATCCGTGAGATGCTGATGGAGCGCCGTCTGAATGCCGCGGCATCGTTGCTGCGCGACACGGATCTGAAACTCGAATCCGTGGCGTGTGAAACCGGTCTTGGCAACGCGACGAACCTCTGCCGCCTTTTCAGGAAACGTTTCGGAACGACCCCCGTCGGATTCCGTCAAGGCACGTGACGCGGCTTCAGCGGCCTTGGGCATCCATGGCTTTCCAGAAATCCCGACCGACCGTGGACTCGCTGTCGGCCATCAGCCAAAGGCCGCGGGCGATTGATGCGAGGTCGAGAAGATTGAATTTGTCACCACTCTTCCAGCGTGTGTAGTAGGAATCCACGTTGGCGCGCGCGCGTTCCAGCGCCCGCTTGTCACCTGTCTGGCGGTTGAGTTCGAGATCCGCCTCCACCATCAGGTGCGACCAGCGGGGTGGATCCCGATAGACGGCCGTGCCGCTGCTGCAAAGGCTGTCGGCAGCCCGTCCGATGCGTTCGGCTTCCTTCAGGTGGGCCTGGTCACCCGTGGACCTGTATAACATCAGCTCGGCGCGCAGCATCAGCGCGCTGTTATAAGTGAGTTTCACGCGGTTGATCTTGCGGGTCTCCGTGTTGATCGCGTCCATGTACAATCCATCGTCCGCCTGCAGGTTCTCGCGTGTCCAGGTGACGATCTCGGCGGCTTTTTCGACCAGCTTCTGACGGCGGTCCTTGCGGTATTTCGCCAGAGTCAGGCACGCCACCGCGGCGGGCGCGTTGACACAGGTGTTCTTGCATCCACCCTTGTGCTTCTCATGCCACCAGATGCCGCCGCCGAGCGTGTCGTCCCAGCCGCTGGTGACGAATACGGTGGTGTCGTAAGCGCGGCGGATGAACTCGCTGCGGTTTGTTAGCTGGTAGGCTTCGGCGAAGGTCAGGGCCATCCATGCGTTGTCGTCGTAATATTTGTCGTTGCCGCCGCCCTTGGTGGGGCAGGGTTCATAGCCGGGGATCTTCACGCCGGTGTCCCAGTAGGTATTGAGTCCGTCGTAGAACTCGAAGAGATCCCGCTTGTAGGTTTTCGGGTCATGGCGTGTCGCTGCCGTGAGCATGGAAAACAGAACGCCCCCGCCCCAAACCATTTCGGGTTCGTTGGTCCCCGGCTTGGTGCGATAAAGCGATTTTTCCGGCATCCAGTAAATCTCGTGAATGGCGTCCGTGACTTCCCGTGCCTTGGACACGTAAGGGGATGGCGCATTGATCCCGACGGCGGTTGCGGTCGCGAAAGTCCCGAGGGTGAAAATGCAGGTGGCTGGGATGAGGCGGAGGGAGGTCATAAAATCGCATATTGGGGAACGCGGGATGAAGCATGCCCCTATCAATGGTTTGCGGCATGCTGTCATCGTTTTGCGCCAGTCTTCGTCCGGACCTCGACGTGAGTCCCGAAGCCAATAGGGTTGCTGCATGTGGCTTGGTATCCAGAGGGAATACTTCTGTAAGTTGCCCGGAACGCCTTTCGTAGACGCGCAATCATCGGCCACAACCAGCTTGTCCGGAGAGCTTGTTCTGGAAAACCAGCACCGAGCGCCGGGCCTCGTCTGCTGAGGCGAAGTTGATAGAAAACCTGAGAAAATGAAAATCCACCATTCCATCTTTGCTGTTCTGGGCCTGTTTGTTTGGTCCTGCGAACTTTCTGCCGCACCTTCCTTGTCTGATTTTTTCGGCAAGTGGCCCGAGACGGCGAATCCCCGGATGGTCGGAGACAAGGTGGTCAGCCGGTTCCTTGCCACGCCTCATCCGAATTTCGGTAGTCCCAAGCCACCCGGAAGCATCACGTATCCCGAGGTCTGCACCTGGTATGGCGCGCTGACCTTCGCCAAGGCAAGCGGACAGGCTGAACTAACTAAAAAGCTGGTCGCGCGCTTCGAACCGCTGTTCGGTGTTGAATCCAAACTGATCCCCAAGCCCGACCACGTGGACAATACGGTTTTCGGAGGACTGCCGTCGGAAATTTTCATTCAAACCGGTGACAAGCGCAGTCTGGAGCTTGGCAAGCGGTTCGCTGACGAGCAGTGGCTGCCGAATGAGAGGATGTCGAAGGCTCTCGATCCTCCAAGGCGCGCATGGATGGAACTGGGGCTGAGCTGGCAGACCCGGCTCTGGATCGACGACATGTATATGATCACCATCGCACAGGTGCAGGCTTTCCGTACGACGGGCGATTCACAGTACCTGGACCGGGCCTCGAGGGAAATGGTCCGCTACCTGAAGGAGCTGCAGGAGCCCAACGGGCTGTTCTATCATTCACCTGAAGTGCCGTTTTTCTGGGGGAGGGGCAATGGCTGGATGGCGGCGGGAATGACAGAACTCCTCCGCTCGCTTCCTGAAAGCCATCCGGACAGGCCTGTCATTCTTGAAGGCTACCGGACGATGATGGCGACTTTGAAGGGATTCCAGGATGGCGACGGGATGTGGCATCAGCTCGTTGATGATCCCCAATCCTGGCCGGAAACCTCGTGCACCGGCATGTTTGATTTCGCCCTGATCACCGGCGTGAAGAATGGATGGCTGGCACCTGATGTCTATGGCCCGGTCGCCCGCAAGGGCTGGCTGGCATTGACCGCATACATTGATGGGAACGGCGATGTCAGGGAAGTCTGCGTCGGAACCAACAAGAAGAACAGCAGGGATTTCTATCTGACCCGCCCCCGGACCACTGGGGACATGCATGGTCAGGCACCGCTCCTCTGGTGTGTGTCGGCTTTGCTCCGCTGAAACAATTTCCATATCATCATCATGAAACGAAAAATTACAATTGCCACCTGTCTGGCCGTCGCTGGTTACCTTTCCTCTACCGAATGCCGTGCCGCCAATCCGGAGCGGGTTCCTGCGGCGGAAAAGATCGTCAAAGTCTATCCGTCGAAGGACCTCAAGTTCACCTACACCGTGGATGCCACGCTTGCTCCGGATCTCGTGAAATGGCAGGAAGAGGAACTGATGCCGGTGGTACTGGAATGGTACCCCAAGTTGGTCGACCTCCTGCCGAGCGATCATTACAAGGCACCGGACAAGGTGGGGCTGGAGTTCCGCGATGACATGGGCGGCACTCCTGCATATGCTTTGGGAAACAAACTTTCCATGAACGTGCAATGGTTCCGGACCCAGTTGCAAGGAGAGGCGAAAGGCTGTGTGATCCATGAGCTTGTTCATATCGTCCAGAACTACCGGCAGGCGGCGGCGACCAATCCAAAGCCGTCGAAAACACCGGGTTGGGTGACCGAAGGGATTCCCGACTATATCCGCTGGTTCATCTACGAACCGAAGTCGAAAGGCGCCGAGATCACCAAAGGGAATTTCGAACCTTCCAAATACGATGCGAGCTACCGGACCACCGCCAATTTCTTCAACTGGGTGGTGGAAACCCATGATCGGGATTTCATCAGCAAGCTCAACGCGGCGGCCCGTGAAGGTCGCTATTCCGAAAAGGTTTGGACGGAATCAACCGGCAAGACCGCTGAGCAGCTTGGTGCTGACTGGAAGGCAGCGAATGCCAAGCGGCTCGGCCTTTGAAATCCGGTGCGACGATTGTTAGCTCGTGAACTCTCCGGCATTGGGAAAAACCATGTCAGATCGGCGGGATGCGGGCACTACATGGGAAAACCCAATGTTTCTTGCTATCCTTTTGTCGGCCAGGCATCGCTGCCTGCGCCTGATTCCTGCATTTTTCCTGCTGGCCTCCAGCATCCTGCCGGCCAGCGCCCAATATGATTTTGTCCCAGCCTCCCCGCAGTGGAATCCGGTTGAGATCCTCAATTGGGCTCCCGCAACGGACCCGAACGCGCCGTTCAACCGCTGCTCCGTTCCTTTGGCGGCTCGCTTCACCGCTCCCACTGCGGCCGAAAATCCCGCGTTGAATGCCGCCTGGAACGTCAATCCCCACGCACGTCCGGGCGAGGCTCGGGTGCAGGCGGTGACCACGTTCAACACGATCCCCGCGGGCTCCCCCAACGGCTGGCGAACGACCCGGCTCTACGCGCCAAGCATCTGGCAATACACCGACAACATGGTATTCTGGGGAAGTTCGGATCGTGACACCAAGACGATTCTCGCACCCACCGCCCATATGATGGACGCCGCCCACCGCAATGGCGTGCGGATCTATGGGAAGATCTTTTTCGGTTTCAACCAATCGGCGGACAGCGCCGGGGTTCAAAGAATCCGGGACCTGCTGGTGAAAAGCGGCAATACATTTCCGGTGGCGGACAAGTTGATAGAAGCTGCAGTGTATTACGGGTTCGACGGGTGGTTCATCAACCAGGAAACCAGCGGCACCAATGGCACCGACGCGCAGAACATGCGTGATTTCATCGCCTATTTCCGGACCCGGTCGGCGGCCGTGGGCGCTCCGCACCTGCGGATCGTCTGGTATGATGCGATGACGGAGAGCGGCAGCCGGTCGTTTCAGAACGCATTCACGAACAACAATGACGGATTCATGAAATCCGGAACCTCTGTCACGCAGACAGGGGGCACGCTGGCCGCCCGTGAGATGTTCCTGAATTTCTGGTGGTATTATAATGCGTCGGGTCTGACGGACTCGCGGGCGCTGGCGATCACCCGTGGCATCGATCCCTACGATCTCTACGCCGGCATTTGGACTGAAAACTACCGCACCCTCGGCAACACACCCGATCCTAACGGTAGCAACAACATCGCCATCACCTGGAGCTATCTGTTTCCCGAAAACCAGCCTCACAACCTGTCGCTCGCGTTGTTCGGGGCGGAGACGCCTTTCGTCAAAGGTTCCTCACCAGCCACGGTCATGACCCAGGACCAGCTCTATTGGTCCGGTCCCAACCAGGATCCGGCAAACACCGCCGCCACCGGCACCGCGACACCGAACTGGAGCGGCGTCGCCCACTACATTCCGGCGAATTCCGCGATCACCACCTTGCCGTTCGTCACGAATTTCAACGCGGGCCAGGGCGCGTTGTACAAGATCAACGGCTCCACCGCGATGACCGGTCCATGGACCAATCTGTCGGTGCAGGACATCCTGCCCACCTGGCGCTGGATCGTCACGAGCAGCGGGCCGAAGACGATCGCTCCGTCGATTGATTTCACCGAAGCCTACTATGGCGGAAGCTCGTTGAAATTCGCCGGCTCCCTTCAGGCGGGAGTGTCCCAGGAGGTGAAACTCTATCAAATGCGGCTACCGGTCACCGCCGGGACCAATTTGCGGATGATATGCAAGCCCGGGACGGTGAACGCCTCGCAGATCGAGATCGGCTATGCCTTTGAAGACGCGCCCTCGGTCATGTTCTATTCCACTCCGGCGAATGCGGCTTCCACCGCTTGGTCGACCGTGGATTTTTCACTCGGCGCGCATGCCGGGAAGACACTTGCTTTGGTAACCCTGCGGATCTCCAGTAGCAGTGCGGTGGCGGCGTACTCTGCGAACATCGGGCGCATCCGGATCAGCAATGGGGTGTCGGCCGCACCCGCCGCTCCCTCGTTGCTGACGCTGGAAGGAAAGAGCCGCAATCCCGATGAGGCGTTTTCGACACAGTTGAGATTGAAATGGAACGCGTCTCCGGATCCGGTCCTCCATTATAACATCTATTACCGCAAGGACCTCGATGCCGCGACGCCACGGACCTGGATCGGTGCCACACCCAACGATCATTTCTTCGCTCAGGATGTGAGGCGGACCGCCTTCGAAAGCGGAGGCTTCGTGGAAGTAGAGGCGGTGGGGCCCGACTACGGTGTTTCAAGTGTGATCACCACCCCGCTTGCCACGTTCGCATTTGAAACCATTCCAAATCTGCATCATCCGGTCATCACCTCGTATCCGGTCCAGAGTCCGACCGTCGTCCTTTCGTCGGGAACGACCGGCAGCAATCCGGCCAGCCTCGCATTCGACAACAAAATCGCCACCTACGCCGAACCTGAGTCGGGAGTGGCCGACGGTGCCTGGGCGGGATTGGACCTCGGTGCGGGCAATGCGAAGCAGATCACCGCCATTCAGTTCGCACCCCGCAACTCGTGGTCGGCGCGGATGGTCGGCGGAGTGTTCCAAGGCTCCAACTCGGCGGATTTTTCGAATGCCGTCCAGCTTGCGAAGGTGAATGCGCTTCCTCCCCAAGGCGTGTTCACTACGATGCTCGTCAGTAATGCCACGGAGTTCCGTTATCTGCGCTATCTGTCGCCTGGCGGAGGATACGCGAACGTCGCGGAGATTCGTTTCTACACAACCGGCGCTGCAATCCCGCCACAGCCGCCGACGGGATTGGAGGGCGTGGCCACGGATACCACGGTCAATCTCACGTGGACGGCTTCTGCGTCTCCGGTTGTTTACGGCCACACCCTGAAACGTTCCATCACCAACGGTGGCCCCTACACCGTGGTGGCGACCAACCTCACGACCACCGGTTTCACCGATACCATCGTAACAGGGGCCACCTGTTACTACAGGATCAGCGCCTTCAACGATGCCGGGGAAGGGGCTGATTCGGACCGGCTGATCGTCAATCCGCCGGGATCGAGGAAACTCACCGGAACCCCCATGTATGGAGGCTCACCGATCATTGGCAGCAACACTGCGCCGATGGCTTTCGACGGAAATCTGAACACTCGTTTTGAAATCAGCAATGACAGCGGTTGGGTGGGGCTCGATCTGGGAGCGGCTAACACCAAGGTGCTGACCGCTCTCCGCTACAGCCCGCGGAACAGCAGCACGGGCACCCTGGCGAACGCGAACTTCATGATCAACGGGCTCTTCCAGGTTTCACCCGTGGCGGACTTCAGCTCGGGAGTGGTCACCTTGTTCACCATTCCCATCGCCCCCACCTACAGCAAGCTGACCTCCGTGGCACTGCCGACTTTTCAAACGCCCTATCGATTCGTCAGGTACCAGACAGGGACGGGAAAGAACGCGAACATCTCCGAGTTGGAGGTGTACGGTGTGTCGGCGCCCGCAGGCCCGGCCGGTGTGAATCTATCAAATCAAACGGCGGGCAACGTGACTATCGGCTGGAGCGCTGTTCCCACGGCGACTGGTTACAAGGTGAAGCGGTCCACCACCAGCGGTTCCTATGTCACGATTGCGGAGAATCCGGGCGCACTCTCGTTTCAAGACTCCGGCTTGGATCCGCAGACGGTCTATCATTATGTCGTGTCCGCGACTAACGAGGCGGGCGATGGTTTTGACTCCGCAGAAGTTCTGACCAACGATGGTTATGCCCGATGGCTGGTCGCGAACGGGCGGTCACCTGGAACGCCGGGCTTCGGCTTCAATCAGGATGCCGACGGCGATGGCGTTGCGAACGGCGTTGCCTACATGGTGCCCGCCGGATTGAGCGTGGAAAATACCCGCCTGCTCGCCGTGGTCCGGCAGGATGACGCGGTAGGCGTGCAGCTTTGGAAGGGGGTAACTCTGGATGATTGGGTGCCGGTTGCTTTCTACGTGTCAACCGATCAAAACGGTGTAGCCGCAGGGTTTGTCCGTTTGGAGGCTGCGGTGGACGTCCCGCCAGGCCAGTCCTCGCGGTTCTACAGGCTGGGTTTCAGCCGGTGACCCGCTTGCCCATGGCACCCCTATTTTCCGGGAGTCGAGACCTCGATATCGAGATCATCGAGAAACGTCACGCCGCCGGGCGAGCGATTGTCTAACGAAAGCGTGAGTTCCTTGCCTTCCAGATCGATCGGGGGAGCGGTGCCCTCGATGTTTTTGGAAAGGTCGCTCGGTTTGCGCAGCAGGTCGTTGGGCAGCACGAGATCCATTTTGAAATGATGCCAGCCGCCGTCTTCCAGAGGGATGGCAACATTGGCTGCCTCGTATTGGATCATGTCGGGGTAGCCGCTCGCGACGAAACGCAGGCTCGCCCGCAGTGAATAGTTTGTGGAGCCTTGGTTGTAGCACCAGCCGCTCACCGTCACCCGTTCGCCAGGCTTCGCTTTCAACCGACTGCCAGCTTTGTTGAGGATGAGCTGGTTGATGAACGCGCGATCCCGCAGCCGGACGGCGTTGCGGCCGGATTTCGCGTAGAATTTGCCTCCTGAAACGCGTCCAACCTCGCAGAGTTCGGTGCCTTCGTTGGAAAAGTAATCCTGCCAGTAGAGGACCGACCGATCCACTCCCCGCGGGCTCTGGCTGAGGTCCATGGCCTCGAAATCCCCGTTGCGGAGGCTGAAGGTGCTGGCGTGAATCTGATAGGCGACGACTCCGCCGATTGTGGCGAGAGTCAGCGCAACGGCACCTCCCGCCAGCCACCACTTGCGGCTGCGGCCCGCAACGCGGGAAATCAGGGAACGGTCCGAATCACCATAGCGGATGGTTTGCTGGCGTTGCACCGACCAGGCGGGTGCTCCATTTTTGATGTCGAAAACGACGCGCCGCGTTTCCTCCCATTCGAGGCCCTGTGGGTTCAGCGCCTCCTGCATGGTCGCCTCGAAACGGATTGCATCGGCGCAGTATTTTTCCGCATTGGGATCCTCACGCAACCGTTGCTCAAGGCGATCCCGCTGCGTCTCTGTCAGACTTTGATCAATGAATCGCGAGACAAGCTGCTGCAATTCGCCATCCGGTGGATCTTCGTCAGGGCTCCCAGTCATTCCGAAAAATGGGATTTTCTCGTCACGCAGTCCCGCAGCAACGTGCGCAGCCGCTCAAGCTTCTTGTAAATGGCATCCATCGACTTTCCGGTGGCCTTTGCCTCCTTTTGCAGTGCGGTCTGGTCCTTGGACGAGTAGCGGAGTTCGAGCAGACGCCGGGGTGCCGGTTCCAAGGACTCCATGCAATTTTGAAGCGCTGAAATCCGGGCGGCCGGCTCCCGCACTTCCTGCTGCTCCATCAGAGCGACCTTGTCCGCCAGCGAGGCGACGGTTTCCTCGGAGAGCTGTTGCGACCGGTTGCGATACTTCTTACGGACCTCGGCCATGGCGATGCGCCTGGCGCAGGCGAGACAGAACGCGAGAAACGGTTCGCTCTCATGGGTGCCGCGCGGACCTTTTTTCCACGCCAGCAACGCCACTTCCTGAATGCAGTCGTCAACCGACGAGCGGTCGCTCAAGTAGCTGTTGAGGTAGGCACGGACGGAAAGTTGCGCGTGCGACCATTGGACGGTGAAATCCTCGGCGTTGGCTGCGGAGAGTCTTGTGTCAGTCTCGGGTTCCCGTCTCGTCGCGATCTGCCGGAGTCTTTCAATCAAGGGAAAACGCTCGGCTGACTCAAGGGATGTATGGGAGTATGCGGCCATGGGTTGACTTCGTGCAAGGAATGAAGTCCTTTTCGAGACGGGAAATTCCTAACCTAGAACTCGGAATCCTGTAAAGAATAAAGCTAGTAAACAGGATGGACGTGGAAAGGAGAATTTCCACCGAAAACTTGCTTCGGCCGCCAATACACAGGTTTTCCTCCCCTTGTTTCACGGCAGGGGAAGGCCTTCCGCGACGAATACGGTTTCGGCGGCCATACGGTTTTTTTCTTTGTCATGAAAAACCATGTCAGGTCTCAGGGATTTCGACACTTCAAGGTTGAAACCCTTCGATTCCTGCCCCGGCGACATGCCTTTCGCATCAACAACACAGCGGGCATACCTCGTTTCCAAAGGTTTCATCTCTCCCGGGCATGGTCCTGGGACACCAACCTCAACCCAACTCAAGTTTCACAATGAAAACGTATAAAAAATCCAATGAAAGCCATGGAGCCCGGAGGGGTTTCACTTTGGTCGAGTTGCTGGTGGTGATCACGATCATCGTCGTGCTTGTCGCCGTCTCATTCGCCTTCGTCTCTCGGGCGAAGGTATCTGCGGCCAGAAGCACCGCCATCAGCCAGATGCGGAACATCGGCGTCGGAGTGGCGTTGTGGTCGGCCGACCAGAGTTCGACGGAGCCATTCTATTTTGCGAACGGAACAGCCACCTATCCTTCGGAAAGCGGCGGCGGAAGCAGTCCGTTCACTCCGGGAAATCCGGCGATGGCTCTCTATAACAAGACATCGCCTGAATCCGGATACGTCACCGACCGCTCCCTGTTCTTTTCCCCTCTGGTCAAATGCAAGGTGCCCGACATCAAAACCTACGATCCTTCGAAGGCGAGCGCCAAGGAAGTTTGGGGAACCTATACCTGGGTGCATCCGTTTGTAGAGATCGCGAACCGTACCAGCCGGCAGACGAACGTGATTCAAAACAACCAGGGACAGGAAGTGGAGTCACCCATCAATCCATCCATCGCCGGACGTTTCATGATGACGGAAACCTATGACGATGCCAACTACCCGCCGAAGTATGGCAAGAAGATCTACAACGCGCTCATGATCGATGGCGCGGTCCAGTTTGTCGCCGATACTCCGAGCGGACTGACCAAGTGGCGGAGAGGCCAGTGAGGCGGTATCAAACCCAAGAAAACCGAGTGAAGGCAAAGATTTCCAACCGCGCGGACTCGGGCTCGCTTCGATGCTTTGTAGTCCGAGCCTGCCAGTATCATCCATAATGCGCACGATCCGAAATGCCGGACGTCTAGCAAGGGACTCCGGATTGCTGGCGTGCGTGCTTTTCGCCGCCATCACGGGCAAAGCTCTCGCGCAGATCGGCGGCTTGGACGCGCCGCAAGCGGTTGCTCCGTTTTTCAACGGCACCTTTCCGCCGACCGCACCGGGTGAGGCGACCGGTTGGTCCACCGAGAACGCGTTTCCAAATCTAACGTTCATCGATCCGCTCTGGCTGACGCAGGTTCCGGGCGGCAACAACCTGTTGCTCGTGGGGAAAAACGGGCAGCTCTGGCGCTTTCCCCGCGATCCGGGCACCACCCAGGCCCAGGTGGTGAAGGTGTTGGATTGGGTGACAAACACGCAGTCCTCGGAAGACCAGGGATTCTACAGTCTCGTCTTCCATCCGCAGTTCGGCCAGAGCGGATCACCGAACGCGAACTACACCTACGTCTGCTACAGCTACAAGCCGGTGCTCGCGGGCGCGGATGCGAACCATTCCTACTGGCGGGTGTCACGGTTCACCTGGCTCCCTGCCAGCGGCACGCTCGATCCTAACAGTGAACTCGTCCTGATGAGCCAGTATGACCGCTGCCGCTGGCACAACGGCGGAGCCATGTTTTTCGACAACCAGGGTTTCCTCAACATCACCTGCGGTGACGGTGGGGACAGCGGTGAAGGCGGTGGACTGACAGGTGCCGACGGTGCCTTGAGCCGCACCCAGAAGCTCAATTTCGGTTTGTTCAGCGGTGTCTTCCGCATCGACGTGAACAATGATCCCGCCAAATCCCACGCAATCCGCCGGCAGCCGCTCAGTCCCGCTAACAAGCCTGTCGGATGGCCCGCCAGCTCCACGCAGGGATATGGAATCCCCAACGACAATCCTTGGCTCGATCCGGCGGGATCGGTGCTCGAGGAATACTTCGCACTCGGGCTCCGCAGCCCTCACACCGCGCACTACGACGCGGTGGCGGGAGAAGTATGGATCGGTGATGTGGGTGAGGGATCGCGGGAGGAAATGACGCGGCTGCCGAAGGGCGGCAACGCCCAGTGGGGATACCGTGAAGGATCGGTGGCTGGGCAGGGCGCTGCGGCCGTGCCACCCATCGGCACTGACACGCCACCCGCCTTCGACTACGATCACAGTGTCGGAAACTGCGTCATCGGAGGGATGCGCTACCGCGGTGCGAAATGGAACGCGCTGCTCGGAGGAAAGGTGCTCTACGGCGACAACGGCCGGGGCCGGATCTGGGCGGCCACGATCGATCCGGCACCGGTGTCCGAGCTGCTTGTCGATGGCTTCATTACTGGCAGTAAGTCGGGGCTCGGCAATTTCTGCACCGACTCGACGGGAGAGATCTATCTGATGACTCTCAACGGCACCAACCAGCCGGGTGGCACCATCCGCAAGCTGGCCGGTCAGCAGGTGTCGGTGGAGCCACCGCACTTTCTCTCGCAGATTGGGGTTTTTACCGATCTAACGACACTGGCGGTGGCCTCCGGCGTGGTTCCCTATTCGGTAGCCACTCCGTTGTGGTCGGATGGCGCGGCGAAAAAGCGTTGGATGATTCTTCCCAACGACGGAGTCCACGACTCGGCGGAGGAACGGATCATTTTCAGCGACGAAGGCAGTTGGCAGTTTCCGGTTGGAACGGTGTTCGTGAAGCATTTCGAGGTCGCGACCAACGAAAGCAATCCGTCCCAGATCAAACGGCTGGAAACCCGCTTTCTTGTCTGCACCACTGGCGGAGGAAAATATGGCATCACCTATCGCTGGAACGCCGCTGGAACCGATGCGGAGCTGCTGACCACCGGTCAGGGCGAGGATTTCACCGTGACCTTGCAGGGCGGCGGCACCGAGTCGCAGCACTGGGAATATCCCTCGCGCGCCGATTGCATGCAGTGCCACAACGCCGCAGCCGGTCAGGCGCTCGGAGTGCGGACGCATCCGTTGAACCAGAGTTTCTACTATCAAACGACCGGCCGCACGGCGAACCAACTTGTCACGTTCAACGCGCTCGGCATGTTCGACCGATCCCTGACGGCGGCGGAGTTGGCGAATTTTATCGAATCCCGCGCCATCGACGATCCGACCGCGCCTGTCGAGCACCGCGTGCGTTCCTACCTCGATACGAACTGCGCGCATTGCCATCGTCCGGGGGGCACCGTTGACTACTTCGACGCCCGCCTCGCGACGCCGCTCAACATGCAGGGCCTGGTGAACGGTGTGATCAAGGGGCATTTCGATCTCGGCCCCTCCGCCCGCTATCTGAAGCCGGGCGATCCGGATCTATCGGCGGTTCATGTCCGGCTTGCCAGTGTGGGAAATGGCGCCGCAATGCCGCCGCTGGCGAAAAACCGGGTCGATCAGGAAGCGATCGATCTCATGCGGAATTATCTCGAAAACATCACCGATGCGGAATTCCAAACCACACCATCGCCGCAGGCCCGTTACGTCCGGCTGACGGCGCTATCAGAAGTGAACGGGAATCCTTGGACGTCTGTTGGCGAGTTCACGATTCTCAACGACACGGGGGCGGCCATTCCGTTTTCCGAACTTTCGGTGTATGACGTGGACAGTGAGGAAACAGTGGATGCCACCAACCCGGCGTCCCGTGCGATTGATGGAATCACTTCCAACTTCTGGCATACCGGCTACGGAACGGGCGGGACGGCGCCGTTGCCGCATCATTTGACGATCGATCTCGGTTCGACGCGCGGTCTAGGTGGTTTCATCTACACGCCGCGCCAGGGAAACCAGAACGGTCGCATCGCGGGCTATCAGGTCCATTACAGTGTGGATGGAACGAACTGGACGCTGATGACATCCGGGACCTGGCCGAACGACACGGCGGAGCAACGGTACGATGGTCTGGCTGGCAAGCGGAAGGCGCGCTGTGAGATCGCGGGGCCCGTCGCCACGGTCGGCGGACCGTTTGATGTGACCGTCGCGTTCGATATGAATGTCACCGATTTCACCGCCGCGGATATCAATGTGACCGGCGGCAGCGTGGTGAAAATCCGGGGTGGCGGTTACTATTACGTGGCGACGGTTCTGCCCGCGTCGTCCCTGATGGCGGTCACCGTGCCGGCGAACGCTGCCAATGCCGCCGGGCTCGGCAGCCGTGCGTCGGCGGTTCTCTCGGTGGGCTATCAGGACACTCTGCCGCCCGTGCCCGAATTCACGGGCATTCCGGATCAGGTGAGTGGGCCGTTTCAAATCGGACTTTCCTTCAGCGAGCACGTCAACGGCCTCGGGGCGGGGGATTTTTCACTCGTGAACGCGACGTTGGATTCGATCATTCCTTCGGGAAACGGCTACGTGCTGAACCTGACGCCATCAGTTCCGGATTCATCGGTGGGGATCGAACTGCGCGGTGGAGCGGTGACGGACGACGCGGGTATCCTCATGGGAACTGGCATTTCTGCATCGGTCCTCTATCTTCCCCAAGTGCTCGCCCGCAATGCTTCGGAGGCATCCTACATCGGTGGCGGGATGACTCTAGTGACCGATGCTGCGGCCCCTCACGGTCAGTATCTGTGGTTGCCGAACGGACTCTATCCATCGAACGCCGGACTGCCGGTATCCACCCAGCACCGCGCCGAGTTCACCTTTGTCGTTCCTCGCGCCGGGCAGTGGATGGTCCGCGGTTTGGTCCGTGCGCCGGACACTTCGAGCGATTCATTCCTTGTGGAAATCGACGGCAACCAGGCCACCGGAACCCTTAATCTGTGGGATGTGACGCCGGTCGGAACAGCATACGCGTGGGACTTTCTGAACAATAGGAACGTCGCTGATCCGGTCGTCCTGAATCTATCCGCCGGCAGCCACGTGGTGACGGTTTTCGCGCGCGAGGACGGGGCTCGATTGGACCGGGTTGAACTGGTCAACGTGAATCCGCTGCCCACGCTCACCACCTCGAGATCGGTTGTGGCGGGCAATTTCGTCACCAGTCTGGCATTTTCCGGTGCGGTCACCGGACTGACAGCGGGCGATTTCCTGATCACCGGCGGTTCGGTGGTTTCACTCGGTGGATCAGGTTCTGCCTATAATCTTACCATTGCCCCAACCTCCGGCACCGTATCCGTCGTGCTTCCTGCCAACACCGTGGTCGACGCGAACGGAATTGCGAACCTCGGGTCGAACGCCCTCAACGTCACCTGGCGGAATTTCTATCAACAGTGGGCTTCCGACCGTGGTGTCAGCGGCACCGATGGTTCGCAACTGGCGGACGAGGACGGTGACGGTATCGCAAAACTGCTGGAATTCGCCTTCAATCTGAGTCCTGCGAAACCGGACCGTTCGACGTATGATCCGTTGTTGTCGCACGGTTCGGGACTTCCGCGCATGATCGTTACTCCTGGAAATCAGTCGGGCCGGCAGCTTTCCCTGCAATACCTCCGGCGGAAGGGCGTGGTGGGTCTGTCCTACAAGGCGCAGTTCGCCGGGGCCTTGGACGGATTCTCGGATGCTGCCATCTCCCCGTTGATAGAGTCCGTCAATGCCGACTGGGAGCGTGTGACGATCGCGGATCCCGCTGGTGCCGGTTCTGCCTCGCGCTTCGGCAGGGTGGTGGTCACCTGGGCTCCATGACCAGGTGTGGGTGCCGGAAATTTCGCCAAACCCGCACTTGGGATAAGAAATCGAGTCAGGTTTGCCGGAATCCGACACTTCTAGGGTAGCTGCATTTCTTTCCGCAGTTTTCAAACCCATGTTCCGAATCGTTTATCTTTTCCTCCTTGGTGGAGCCCTGACCGTTGCCCGTGCTGAAACCCTCGCAAGTCCCGACGGCAGCCTCGGTGTTGAAGTGTCGGTGGTCGGGACGCGTCTCAGTTATGCACTGCGCCATGATTCCAAAGTGGTGGTTCAAACGTCACCGCTCGGATTCACGCTCAATGGCGTGGACTGCGGCGACAACGTGGCGATCACCTCATCCGTTGCTGACGACGTTGATGAAACCTTTCCTTCCCGGCACGGCGTTCACACGAACGTTAGAAACAGGTATCATGGCAAACGGATCACGGTGAACCACCAGCCAAGCGGAATCACCTATGTTCTGAATCTGCGGGCCTTCGACAGTGGAATCGCATTTCGCTACGAACTGACTCACCGTGGACTCAAGGAGGTGACTGCGGAAACCAGCAGCTTCATCCTCCCGGAAAGGACGTGGATCTGGTCGCAGCGTGGCACGGGAGTTTATGAGAATATTTACTCCGGTGCGGACCTGAATTCTATCGCGGCCGGTGCCGTGATGGGGCCTCCGGTGGTGAGCCGCCTGCCGGACAACGCGGGCTACGTGGCGATCACCCAATCCACACCAGGAGATGGCTTTCCCAATCCGTTCCTTACGAAAACCGCAGGGAGGGCGCTTCAGGTGACTTATCCGAAAAACGCGGATGGCAGCCATGGCGCTTCCGTCAAAGATAATGCCTATACGCCGTGGAACGTGGTGATGGTCGGCAGCACGCTCAACGAGTTGGTGAATAGTGACATCGTGGAGAGCCTCGCGCCGGCCCCTGATCCGGCGGTATTTCCCGAAGGTTTGGCGACAAGCTGGGCCCGGCCCGGACGTTCGGTGTGGGATTGGATGTCACGTTTTCCGGGTGGAATCACTGCCGAGAATGCGAAGTTGAATTCCTATTGGGCGAACCAGCTCGGTTGGGAATACAACACCATCGACGAAGGGTGGGGGAATTGGAACAACGGGGATCCCTGGCAAAAGGTCCGCGAGATCACTGCACATGCCGATCCGTTAGGGGTGCGGATCCTGCTGTGGGTGAGGTCGTCCAATCTGACGACCCGCGAGATGAGGACCGGGTTTTTCAAGAAGCTGAAATCCGCTGGTGTGAGTGGATTCAAGGCGGATTTTTTTGATTTCGATTCGGTCAGTCCGGCGGCGAAAGAGCGGGTGGAACTGGTCGAGGCGATTCTGAAGGAGGCGGCGACCTATCATCTGGTGGCCGATTTGCATGGAACGGGAAAACCAATCGGCCAGTTCCGGACCTATCCGAACCTGCTGAACCTTGAATCGGTGTTTGGCAAGGAGCAGTTCCCCAATGCCGCGGCGTCGGTCTATCCTCCGTTCAGCCGTCTGCTTGCGGGACCCGCCGACTACACGCCGCTGGGGCTGGAAGGCAATCTGAAGGGCAACCGGACGGCCGCTTTCGAAATCGCCACGGTCGTCAACATGGCGGGGCCATTGGTCACTCTTGCCGAGCGCTCCGATACGATCGCGAAAAGCGCCTTCGCTCCGGTGCTGCGGGCCATCCCTTTCATGTGGGATGATACCACCGTGCTGCAGGGCAGCGAGGTCGGGGAGTCCTGCGCGATGGCCCGCCGCAAGGGTGATGATTGGTATGTGGCCATCATGAACGCGGACAAGGCCCGGACGTGGTCCCTGCCGCTGGCGTTCCTCAAACCGGGTGTGATCTATCAGGCGGAGATCATCCGCGATGGGAGCAAGGTGATCGAATACAGGACGGTCACGAACGGTACCGGTATCGAAATTTCCTGCACGGCGGGTGGCGGGTTTGTCGCACGGTTGCGTATTCCTTCCACCGCCGGACTGACATCACTGCCGTTCATCACCAACTTCGGAACAGGCCGTGGGGCTTTGTATGCGGACAGGGGAAAGGTGCTGCTGAAGGAGGCGTGGGCGAACGCTCTGTTGTCGGACCGGCTGCCGGACACCATGTGGGCGATCACCGGTTCGGGAAAGGCATTGCATGCCGAACTGGACTATGCCGACCCCTATCAGGGAGGCGCTTCATTGAAGGTCTCGGGCACGCTGAACGGGAAGAACGACCTGATGCTGTATCGCGCGAAACTCCCTGTGACCGCATCCACGAGGTTTTCGCTGGTTTTCAAGCGGGGCAAGGCTGGAGCTGATTCGGACATGCAGGTGGGTCTGACGTTCACGAACGGCCCGCGGACACCGGTTTTTTTCAATGCTGGTCCGGCCTCTTCAGCGGGCTGGAATCCGCTGGAGCTGGACCTGGCCTCCCATGCCGGACGGTTCATCGAATCGATCTCGCTGCGGTTCGAAACTGCGGCAGCGACCTCGGGATACGAAATGAGAATCGGCGGACTCGCCATCTATGACGCGATGCAGACGGCGGTCTGTGCCCCGGGAAACCTCCGTGTGGAGCGGTCGAGTGTTTCAGGAGTGGACTGTCTGGATGCGGCGCTGGCATGGAATGCTCCTGGTGGTGCGGCCAGATATCACCGGATCTATCAAAAGAACCCGATGACCGGCGAGCGGGTTTGGCTGGGGGCGACTGCGGTGGAATCATTCGAGGTGAGCGGGGCGCATCGGATCGGTAATGAACCGGAGGCGGTGTTTGAGGTGGAGTCGGTCGGCGGGAATGGTGCAGCATCCTCACCGGTGCGGGTGGCTGTCCCATTGCCTGAACGGCCGGTGCTGACGAACCGGCTGACAGGAGTTGTGGTCGGAAGCACCGGGACGTTCGCCGGTTCGAAGAACACGCGCGAGATGGTCTATGACAACGACGTCAAAACCTATTTCGACGCATCTTCCGGCAATGGCATCTGGGCGGGCGTCGATCTGGGTGCCACGAGTGCCAGCAGCGTGACGGCAGTGCGCTTTTTCCCCCGTGAACAGTGGTCGGACCGGATGGTCGGTGGAGTATTCCAGGGAGCCAACCATAGTGACTTCAGCGATGCCGAAATGCTCGCGAAGGTGGATATCAATCCGCGCTCGGAGGACTATACCATACTGGCCGTGAAGTGTGAGCGGACGTTCCGCTATCTGCGTTACCTTTCACCGGATGGTGGCTGGGGCAACGTGGCGGAGGTTCAGTTTTACGGACCTCAGAAAGGAATCAACCGGTCGTTCTGAATGATCGCGATCCACGTCAAACCTTCGGTTGAAGAAAAATTTCGCATTAGGAACAAAATACAACGTCAGATCCAAAAACATCCGACACTACAATGTGGAAGCAATCGCTTTTCATGAAAGTTTCAAAGCACCCGCTGTCCTCTGAACGGACAAGTCCCGACGTTTACACAAGCTGATTCTCAACTGGAAAACCCACAAAAACCCAAACTTAGAAACCCAATTCCCATCCCATGAAATCCTCCAACAAAATCCAGTCCTGGCTCTCGTCGCTCACCTTTGCATCGGCCGCCGTCGTGATGTCCGGCGTCACCGCTTCTGCGGCGACGATCACTTGGAAAAACACCCCCGCCGTCGGCAACTTCAATGTTGGTGCGAACTGGGACACCGGCAATGTTCCGGGAGCCTTGGACGTAGCGGATATTGCCAAGATCAACAACGCCGGCACCACCCTGGGCGCCACCACCATCAGTTATTTGACGGGCAACAATTTCTCGTTCACCACGATGGAACTCGCTGCCAACACCGCGCTCAGCAACAATCGGGCTGTTTTCGACCAATCGGGCGGCACCCTTTCGCTCGTCAACCTGCGGATCGGCCTCGCCGCCTCGGGTGCCTCGAAAAGTCCCGAGTATCATATCGGCGGCGGCACTCTCAACGTCACCGGCACCTGGAGCTTCGGGGACGGCTCGGCCATCAAATTCCTCGCCAGTGGCGGCACTGTCAACTACTCCGGAGGCGCTTTCCTTTTTGGCAACAACGGGGTCGCACACGAGGTCACCCTCACTAACGGCGCGGCGATCAACTATAGCAGTTCCAGCCAGATCACCTTGGGTGGTGGCGGCAACGCAGCGGGTATTGCCAAGCTTTCCTTGGCGAATACCTCCACCTTCACCGCCAGCAATGTCTCCACCATTCTGATGGGGAACGATGGGACAAAAGGCAATTTCATCACCCTGGCCGACAGCGCCGCGTTCAGCGCCCCCCTGGCCACGATCGCCTTGGGGCAATTCACCGGCAGCGTCACAGTTCCGACAACCGCGGCAGGGACGATCAATCTCTCGGGCACTTCAAGTTTCAAGGTCAAGATCCTCAAAACCGGCGGGAACAACGCCGGCAACCTGCAATGGGGCGTCGTCAACCTGACGGGAGGAACACTCGAGGCCGAGTCGCTTCAGACCGGCGCAAGCACCGTCACTCCGGACTCCACCCACAACGTGCTCAACGCCGACGGCGGCACGCTCAAGGCATCCATCGGCAGCGCTAATTTCTTCGGTGGTGTTTTCGTCAACCTCCTGGCCGGTGGTCTCAAGTTTAACACCAACGCCAACGACGTAAGCATCACCAACGTGCTTTCCGGAGTCGGCGGCCTCACCAAGCAAGGCGACGGAACGCTCACCCTCTCCAACGTCAACACCTACACCGGCAATACCGTGGTTTCCGCCGGCATCCTCTCGCTGAGCACCGCCAGCCTCAGCGACGCCGGCACCGTGACCATCGCCAACGGAGCGATCCTCAACCTCTCCCATGGCGGCCAGGACCAGGTCACCAAAATCATCCTCAACGGCGTTGAAAAAACGACAGCCGGCACCTACGGCGCGATCGGCTCGGGAGCGATCTTCGAAAGCGAATTTTTCTCCGGCTCCGGCTTCTTGCGCATCGGCCCGGCATCGCCAGGTCGGAATCTCACGTGGACCGGCGTGGAAAGCACTTTCTGGGAAGCCGCCGGCGGCCTGAATTTCACAACCAACGGCGTGGATTCCGTCGCATTTTCTTATAATGACAATGTTACTTTCAACGACTCGAGCGCCGTCAACGCGGTCGATCTGTTCGGGATGGTTTACCCGGGCTCGGTGATCTTCAACGGCACCCTTCCCTACAGCGTTGCCGGCAGCGGTGGCATCGCCGGTTCCACCGGTATCGTGGTCAACAACACCTCCACCGTTTCACTGGGTGGTTCCGCCAGCGCCTTCACCGGTCCTATCAGCTTGAACGCCGGAAAATTGATCGCTCTTGATAACAAGAGCTTCGGCACTTCCTCCGGCATCACTATCGCCAGCGGTGCCCAAATCGATCTCAGCGGCAAAGCCCTGGGACCGATTTACACCTTTACCCTCAACGGACCCGGACCCGCCGGAAGCGGAGCGATCGTGAATGGAGGTGCCGACATCCTCTCTTCCACGGGTGTCAAAAACCTGGTTCTCAACGCCGACTCCGTGGTCGGCAATGACGGCGGCCGCTTGGACATCTGCAATGGCGGGGTTCTAACCGGCAACTCCCACACGCTGACGAAAGCCGGAAACAACGGCATGGCCCTCCGCGGCAGCGGCAGCGCCAGCCCCATCAACATCATCGCCGCCGGCGGTGGCATCTGGGCCGAAGGAACCGACGCATTCGGCGGTGCCACCGGCACTCTCACAGTGAAAAGCGGTGCCCGCGCCGGCAGCTTTGGAGCCCGCACCATGAACAACGCCACCACCATCGAGAGCGGCGGCATGATCAACAACCTTGGCAATGGCAAAGGCATCTGGAGCGGCGCGCTTGCATTGGCCGGAAACGTCGTCTTCGAAGGTGGTGCCACCGCGCCCGACCAGATCGACATCACCGGCACGGTCACCGGCACCGCTAACATTACCAAGCAAGGCACCGCATTGGTCACCATCACCCATCCGACCTACGTTGGAAACACCACGGTCGCCGGCGGCCAGCTCTCCGTCTTGAATCCGGAATTCGCCGACAGCGGGAGTGTTAGCATCGCCACGGCCGGTACCCTCAGCCTTCCCCACGGTCTCAACGACACCGTGAGCACCCTCTTCCTCGACGGCGTGCAAGTCGCCGCCGGAACCTACGGCGCCACCGACAACCTCACCGCCCAGTTCACCACCGACCGCATCGTCGGTGCCGGAAAACTGGTCGTCACCAACGGACCCGTCGTTGCCGGAGCCTTCGACATCTGGGCAAACGCCAACATCACCAATCCCGCCTACTCGGCACTCAAGGGTCGTTTGGACGATCCGGATGGCGACGGACTGACCAACATCAACGAATTTTTGTATGGTTCCAATCCGCAATCGGGCAGCGGCAGTCTCACCGAGCTGGTCACGTCCGGCACGAACCTGATCGTCCGCTGGAACGAGCGCACCACTGGCGCAACCTACACCCTCCAGGAAAGCGCCACTCTGGCAGAGATTCCATGGCCCACCAGCGCCGTAACTCCGGTGGTGGCTGGCGATCAAACCGGTGTGCCCACCGATTACACCCGCAAGCAGGCGACCATCCCGATCAACAGCGCGCGCAAGTTCGTCCGCGTCTTCGGTGTCGAAAACTGAGCCGTCGGCCGCTTTTGAAATCAACCACCCTGAAACAAAAACAGGGATGGGCGAACCATATCCATTTCCAAAAAACCAATACCCATGAAACCCTCCCTCAGAACCCAACCGTGGCTGATCCGCCAATCATCCATCACCGTCGCGGTGGTGATCACTTCCTCCCTGTCATCGGCATGGGCCGCTACCCCTGCATGGACGGCCGGAGGAATAGGAAATTTCGGTGACTCCACGAAATACACGCCCGCTGTTGCCCCTGTCGCCGGTGATACGGTCAACTCGGATGGTGCCGGCTCGACGATCGGCTTCGACGCGACCAACTCCATCAATCTTGCCGCGCTCAACCTCAACCTCACCAGTGGGGCGACGACCTTCAATCAGACGGCGGGCAACCTTTCCCTCGGCACTCTCGGCTTCGGCGGTGCGGGGGGATCCCGGAATCCCGTCTACAATATGAGTGGCGGGACGCTGACCATTTCGACGAATTTCACCTGGGGCAACGGTTCCAATGCGAAGTTCAATGTCAGTGCGGGCACGGTGGATTTCTCCGGAACGTCATTGAACCTCGGAGTTGCCAACGGGGCGAAAAGTTCGATCATCATGACGGGCGGAGTCTTCAATGCGAACTCGGTCGGTCAGATCAATCTGGCGAATGCCGCTGTGGCGGGTGCCCAAGCGGTGGTGGATCTATCTGGAAATGCCCAGTTCAACGCCACTGCCTCGACTTTTGTGATCGGGCAGTTCGGAGCCTCCACCGGCACGGGAGTTTTCGCCACTCTGAACATGGCGGGCACCTCACAGTTGAACACCTCGACCGTGGTTCTTGGCGGCAACAATGCCGGGAGTGCCGTTTACGGGGTCATCAATCTGAACGGCGGCGCCATTTCCACCGGTTCTATCCGCAAGGGAACCTCTTCGATCGCCGCCAGCAGCACCGCAAACGTCCTGAATGCAGACGGTGGATCCATCAAGGCGACAACCCATGCTAACAATTCCGATTTCCTGGCTGGAACCTTCGTCAACCTCAATGCGGGAGGGCTTGTTTTCGATACGAACGGCAACAACGTCGGCATCAGCAATGTCATGTCCGGGACGGGTGGATTGACCAAGTCCAACACCAGCGGCATCCTCACTCTATCAGGGGTGAGCACGTATGCCGGTGGCACGACGGTCAACGGGGGAACCCTCGCCCTTGCGGGCGGTGGCGGCAGCGGTGCGATCCGGGGTGCCCTCACCATCAACTCGGGAGCAACCGTCAATTTGACCGCAGGAAACGCCCTCGGCTTCAACGGTGGTGCCAAGGTCAACTCCATCGCGGTCAACGGCGGCACTCTCAGTGCTGCCAGCGGCACCGGCGACCAAGGCTGGGGCATCTCCTACACCCTCACCGGTGGAACCATCCAATCCAACGGCGGTATCAGCGACGCGGCGGCCACCAGCAATCTGACGCTGGATGCGAACAGCTCGGTTTCCACCCTGGCCAGCTCGTCCTCATCCAATATCGGCGGACGTGTGATTCTTCGCGGCGACAACGGAAGCAACATCAATTTCACCGTTGCCGACGGAGCTGCCTCCACGGACCTGCTTGTTTCCGCCGCGATCACTAACAAGCCGGCTTTTCCAACCGCCGGTTTCACCAAACTCGGATCGGGCGTGATGGCACTGACGGGTGCCAGCACTTATACCGGAGCGACGGTGGTCAGTGCCGGAACTTTGTTAGTGAATGGATCACTCGGCAACACCGCTGTCTCCGTCACCGCTGCCACCGGCACCGCCACACTCGGAGGAAGCGGAGTCATTGGGGACGTCGGTGGCACCCAGACCGTCACGGTCGGCGGCAACGGAATCCTCGCCCCCGGAAACTCGCCGGGAACCCTCACGGTGAACGGCAATGTCACGGTCGGCGACGGAACCTATGCCTATCAATACACCGGAGCCGCCGGTGCGGGAGGTGCCGCGGACCTCGTCGATGTGAACGGCACCTTGCTGCTGGCCAATGCCACGCTCACTCTCGAAGATTTGGGAACCTACACCTTGGGCAACAAGTTCACGTTGTTCGCCTATGATGCGATCAGCGGGACCTTCAACGATCACCTGGATGACACGATATTTTCAGCCAACGGAGGAAACTGGTTCATCAACTATGATGACGACCAGCCGGGGGTGAATGGCGGCACGGGCACTGCGTTCGTCACCGTCACCGCAGTTCCCGAACCTTCGGCGGCATTCATCGGTCTGTTGGGAGCCCTCGGTATTCTCCGTCGCCGCCGCTGATTCCATCATTATGAAAGCCAATCGCCGCAGGGAGGCCGGAGCCAGGGGTTTCGCGCTCATCGTAACGCTCAGCCTGATGATTTTGCTAACGGTGGTCGCCGTCGGCCTCCTTTCCCTGTCATCCATTTCATTGCGGGCTTCGGGTCAGGGCGATGCGATGGCACGGGCGCGCGCCAATGCGAAGCTGGCGATGATGCTGGCGATCGGTGATCTGCAACGCACTGCCGGACCGGATACGCGGATCACCGCGCCGGCCAATCTGGTGAATGCGGGCGCCGCCCCCGGAATCACCGGGGTTTGGAAATCCTGGCGACCTCCGTCCAGCAGCCCGAACTATGCAGCCGCGAAGACGGGGGTGAATTTCCTCGGCTATCTGTTATCGAGTCCCACGCCGGGGACGACGCCGGATCCTGCCACACTTCCGAAAGGGGCGAAGGTCCAGCGGCTGGTCGGACCGGGTAGTGTCGGAGTGGGAAAAGCCGCGAACGAGATCAGCGCACCGGTGGTTGATATTGCCGGAACGAAGGTGAAGACCGCCGCCGGCGGAGCTTCCTGGGTGGTTTTGGATGAAGGGGTGAAGGGCCGGATCGATCTGCCGCCGGCCAAGGAGGCGGTCAGCATCGGAGAGAAGATCACCCTGGTCGGTTCACCGGCGCGGAATGGATTTGAAACGCTGGCGGATCTCGATTTCCTCAACGCCAAAACGGCGGGAGCCAGGATCAAGCTGCGGGAGGTCCTGCCCAAGCTGGTGAGCCTCGGCCAATCCAGCCTCGCGGGCGGCAGTCTGAATGCGATGATGCCCTATTTCCACGACTTCAGCGTCGAGTCTGCCTCGGTGCAGGCGGATGTGGCCAACGGCGGGCTGAAAACCGACCTGAGCGTTCTCTTCGATTCGGCAAACCTGCCAGGCGACTATGCCTCGCGTTTTCTCTACTCGGACACGGGCACGCCGCTCGGCACATCGGATCCGCTGTGGGCGCTCTACTCAGGTTATGCGAAACTCTATCGGAAGACCACTGCAAAGGACAACCCGGCCGTTGGTCTGAAAGCCGTTCTTCCATCGGGCTACGCGCCTCTCGCCATCGCTGACAAGACGATTGGCAAACCCCGCTACGAGCCTAACATGAAGACGCTCCGCGGCGCGATGCTGATGCCAACGGTGGTGCGGATCGATACGGTTTTCAGTCTCTGCGCGAGGGATGCCAGAACCCGTGCGACCACGGTGTGCCCCTATGACCTTCATCTGATGTATCTGCCGGTGATCACGCTGCACAATCCCTACAGCGTGCCGCTCCGCTTCTCCGACATCCGCATCGAGTTCGCCGATACTCCGATCGGTTTCGAATTTCTCGTGAACGGGCAACCCGCTTCCTCGTCCGGACTGGTGGCGTTGAACGACCTCTACATCAGTGCTGCCGGGCAGAAGAAAAGTTTCGTCATGCAGCTCTCGGCATCCGCCACATCGGCGGTGGAGGTGGTCATGGGAGCGGGGGAGACGCGGGTCTTCGGCAAACCCTTTCCGGCGAACTGGACCTTCAACGATGAGTTCAGCGGCGGCGCGAACGGCAGGCTGATGTTCGACTGGCAGAGCAACAAGACCGGAAGTTCCGGCACCGGCACGACGGCTCTAACTGCGCCTGGGATCATCAGCGACGCAAAAAGCGGCGTGGGTTACGATGTGGACTGGTTGGCCACGGGCACGCGCGCCGCCTGGCTTGCGGCGAGAGCGAAGGACGGCGTGATCCTTCTGCGGAAGGAAAAGGACGATCTGATCAGCGTGCGCTACGGCCCAAAAGCTCCGGCGACCGCAAAGAGCGAGGGCTACAAGTTCGGCGTGACCGTGCGCCTGAATGGAGTGACGGCGGGGACTACCCAGGTTTTCTACAAGGACGAGACACGCTTGAGCACGATCGTATCCGAGGGGACCTCCCCGCGGTTCACCGATGTCCGTAGTTTTCCCGAAACCTATCCGAAAGCGGGTCGCGACGCCCCGATCACGACTGACAGCATCTACGTTCCGAACGGGCAGCCGATCGCATCCTATGTGAAACCGCGGGCCTTCGCGGTGTTCAGCCTCGGAGTGAAAACCACGAAGGAGTCTTACACCCTGTCGCGCCCGGTCGCCGACACCGGACTGGCCATGCAGATGGCGACCTGCGATTTCACCACCAGCTCCAGCCAGGGCAGCAGTCCGCTGGAATTTGCTCTCACTCCCGTCCGCGGCGGTTCGGCGGCGATCCAGACGGATGGCGAGAAAGGCTTCTTTTTCGGCGGTCATGGCGTGACTAACGGAACCACCTCGGCGACACTTTATGAAATCCCGATGGCTCCCCTGCAGTCGATCGCCCAGCTCCGTCATGCGAACGCGGCCAGCATCGGCAGCATTCCCTACGTGACCTATTCCGTCGGCGAATCGCGTGCGCATCCGGCGTTGCCCGCAGAGTCGGTGAATTTCAAACCGGATGTCTCACGCAGCGTGCTCGACCACTCGTGGCTGGCCAACGACCAGTTGTGGGACCGCTATTGGTTCTCCACGCTGGCGACTCTTGAGGGAATGATGTATTCGGGCTCTTCCGCTGTGAGCCTTAATGATCTGGCTGCGGGTTTCTACAACGGCAGCCGCCAGCTTCCCAATCCGCGCGTCACCGCCTATCTGCCATCCGGGGAATCCGCCAAGGACGCGGCGACGGCGGCAACGACTCCGAGTGGGAAACTGTCCGCCGCCCACATGCTGATGGCGGGGGGATTCAATGTGAACAGCACCTCCGTCGCTGCGTGGACGTCGGTCCTATCAGGACTGTCGGACTCCGATGTGCCGCTCGCATCCGGAGCGGACGAGAAGGTGGCCTCGGGCGCGCCGTTTCTCAGGATGCGCAGGCCGGTGCTCGGCCAGACGGGTGCTGCCAAGGAAAAACTCTGGAACAGCTATCGCACGCTGGACGCGTCGGAAATCAAACTGCTCGCCGAAAAAATCGTGGCGGAGGTCCGCACGCGCGGACCTTTTCTATCCATGGCGGAGTTTGTAAACCGCCGCCTCGGTCCGTCCGGAGATTTGACAAACAAGGGGGCGCTTCAGGCCGCGGTGGATCAATCCGGACTCAATGGCGGAATGGCGGCCAACGCATCGCCCGTCAGTCCTTCGGACGTCGCCGGATTCGGCTGGCTCAATCCGGGCGTGGTTACGCCTAACACCGGAACCGGAGCGCCCGGGGAAATTTCGCAAGGCGACATCCTTTCCGCCATCGGTTCCTTCACCAGTGTCCGCTCCGACACCTTCCGCATCAGGGCCTACGGTGACTCACGGGATGCTGCGGGCACCGTCGTAGCCCGCGCGTGGTGCGAGGTCACCGTCCAACGCGTGCCCGAATTCATCGATACGGCGGAACGACCGGAAGCTACGGCGGCGTTGCCTGCGAATGTGAACTTCGGACGCCAGTTCAGAATCACCGCCTTCCGCTGGATGAACCCGAACGAAGTCTAGTCCGCGAACCCAATCTCCAACAGAATCGTGAACAAACTCATCATGACGGCCCTGGCCCTGTGCGCACTCGGCACCGGACTGTTCGCGCAGGAATCTCGCAAGGTCCAGTTCCGCACCCTCTGCCTTGAGCAGATCAAGGACCTGGAAAAAGTCGTGCTCGTCACGGGTGACGAGCTGTCGAAAAGCCAGGAGGTCGTACTCTACACGGATCTTTCGCCAGTCATCGAAGGCAGTTTCAGGAGCAACGAGGCCCTCTTCTTCATCGAGAAAACCGGACCGGATGGAAAGCCGCAGCGTGTTCCTGTCGGCAAGGTCGCGCTGGGGAAATCCGCCCGTCAGTTGTTCCTCTTTGTCCCGAGCGGGGGAGGGGATGGCAGGCTTCCCTATCAGATACAGGCTTATGACGATGACCGGAACTCCTTCGCCATGGGCGGCATCCGGGCGATCAACCTGGCTCCGGTCCCGGTCCGCTTCGTTCTATCAGGCGAGACGACCCCGCAGGTGCCTCCCGGAAAGTTCGCTCAGTTTTCCCACAGCAGGAAAGTGGACGAATACCACATGTATCCCGTGGTCGTGGAATTCCTCAGCGCCAATGGCGAGTGGGTGAAGGGGCAGTCGGTGAGTTGGAAGGCCAGCGATGAGAAGCGGGAGATTGTCATCACCCTCGTGGACATGAAGTTCAAGCAACCTTCCGTTCAGAACTTCAGCGACTTTCCGCCTTGGACAGGTCCGTGAGACCTCCGCGTCACGCTCCGGTGATTCTCGAAACGCGCAAGCGCTCGGCGGTGACGAGGGCGAGGCCCTGTGCGTAGTCCTGTTCCTTGGAAGACGAAACGAGGCAGTAGGCGTAGCGGTGCCAGTGGCGCATTTCCTCAAGCGCGTTGGTCATGCGCAGGGCGATGGTTTCCGCGCTGTCGGTGGCGCGGTCGGACAGACGTTTGAGGAGGATTTCCTCGCTGGGCGGGAGGACGAAGAGATCGACGACGGCGCGCTGGATCTCCGCGTCCGGGCAGGTGCGGATCTGGTCGGCGCCCTGGACGTCGATGTCCATGATGACGTCGGTGCCGCCGCTGAGGTGGGAAGTGACGTCGGACTTGAGCGAACCGTAGAGGTTGCCGTGGACGAGGGCGTGTTCGAGGAAATCTCCGGCATCGAGCCGATGTTGGAAATCCTCGCGGGTGAGGAAGTGGTAGTCCTTGCCGTCGGTCTCACCCGGGCGGGGAGCGCGGGTGGTGCAGGAGATGGAATAGTGGACCTCGCCTGATTCCGCGAGCAGGCGGCAGAGCGTGGTTTTTCCCGATCCCGAGGGGCCGGAAACGACGAGGAGGATGCCGGAGCGTGCGGACATGTGGGGAGGATGTAGAAACGAACGGGCGGGGGGAATCGAGAAGTTTGTTGGAATTTCTCGAAGGAATGTGGGAATTCGGTTTGCGCCACGGTTTTTCCACGCGTAGAGGCCACTTGTCTGGCTCGTGAAATGCTTTGTGGACCGGCAGGGAGAAATCTCAACTCTATGAAAATTACCCGCATCAATCGCAATGGAGAACGTCGTGAGGCGCTTCTGAAAGAGTATTTCCTCACCGCTTCATTGCTCGCCCTGTTCAAGCGTGTGAGCGAGGAGGCGGCGAAGGCCGCACCGCGCCGGGTTCCGGTACTGGTCCCCATCAAGGTGACCCGCGATTATCGCTGAGCAGGCGGTGTTTTTGGAGCAATTACGGTCCGAGGCTGGAACCTCCTGACATGTCTGGTGGACCGGCATGCCTCGGGAGGGGGAAGAAAGGCGATAATCAAAAGTCAAATTTCTCATTTTCCGCCGCATCCGTGGCCTTACCAAAGGAAGGGGGCAGTCCTCGCGGATTCACACAAATTGTTATTTTCAATTGATTTCAGCAGCATCATCTCAAAGTGGATCACTTGGAACGTCACCTTGATCATGTCATTTGCCGGGAGTGTTGATTCTGAGAAAGGCAGCCAACGATTTGCGCGATACGAGGCTTCCGCAACCGACAACGGGTTGATTTCTGCTGGCCGTGGGGACTGAGATCTGTCAACCAAGAGAAGCGAGCTGGAACAGCTCCTGTCTGGAAATAAATAAACCTCGAAAAAATAGCAGAACGTGTGAATCCGCGACGACTGACCCCATTTATCAAAAATCATTTCATCGGCATCGTATTGTTGGTTGTTTTACCACTGTTAACTTGTTGCGATAAATCGAACAAGAAGAGCGTAAATTCAGGAGAAAACAAAACCGAAGCGAAGCCCAATAAAATTGAGGCGGCGATTCAAAAGAAAGAGTGGGACGACACTCTCGCATTGATTTCAAGGGTTAAGGATGGAGACGGCGACGCTGCCTATGAACTGGTTGGATATTATTCGGTTGAAAAGCAAGATGCTGTAACGGCGTATTTTTGGGCTGTTCAGGCAAAGAAGCTTCATCATCCTTTAGCTACGGATGATCTCATTAAGTCATTAGAAGATGGAGTGTGGACTGTTTTGCCTGATAATGAAAAAAGACAATCGATCGACCCAAGATACGAAAAAGTTTTACCAGATGAGAAGTGATCCGAATGCGCCGTCGAGGGGGGCGTCCAAAATAACAGACACTGACCAGGAAATCCGTTTTAGATAGGTGTTGTTCTTGTCAAGGCTTTGGGATGTGAAGCGGCGGGCGCGGTGTATCATGTGATGGCTCATGGTGTCGGCGGTAAGAATGTGTATGAGGACGACAAGGATCGCTTTGCGTGGACTGATTTGCTGAAAAGGCATCTGAAAAATAAGGAGCGTCGATATTTTGTCGACTGTTGGCGCCGGACATCCTTGTCGGGCGATCCGGGGACGGGACGGGCCGGCGGACAGTCCGCGGCAAATAGCGTTCAGAATGAACGCGCTCCTTTTGATTTTTCAGGCCACCTCAGAAGGGATCAGTTCCGAGCAACAAACCAGGGTCAATACGGAAAAATTGCAGGTTGCCTGTATGACCAGATTTCCCAAGGATCGGGAAGTCACCCATGCTGCTTCCGGTATTCCAGGATCTGATCAAGCCCCAGTGGCGGAAAGTGCTCGAGGAGCTGAAGCTCTCGGGCAGCCTTTCCGTCGCCGAGCTGGCGAGGCGGGTGGAGGCGTCCTACATGGCGGTGAAGCAGCAGTGCGAGGAGTTGAAAAAACTCGGCTATCTCGGGCGCACGCGGGTGCCGCGGACGGAAGTGGGGAGGCCTGAGATTTTCTATCGGCTCACGGACAAGGCGGACGCGTTGTTTCCGCAGGCGGGAGTGGCTTTCACGCTGGGTCTGTTGGAAGAGATGAAAGCGCACTACGGTGAGAGTTTTCCGGACAAGCTGCTGTTCCAGTATTTCGAAAAACAGCAGACTCTGTGGATCAAGAAGCTGGAGAAATGCCAGTCGCTGGTGGAAAAGGCCACCAAGCTCGCAGCGCTGCGGGTGAAGGACGGATGTTTTGGCCAATGCAAATACGATCCGGAGGCGGGCTTCCGCATGGAGGAATACCACAACCCGCTGCAACGGATTTTCGAGAGCTATCCACGGGCGGTGGCGATGGAACTCCGGATGCTGGAGCAACTGCTGGGAACCCGCGTGACCCGGCGCGAACTGCCGGGCAGCGGATCGGTGCCGCCGCGGGTGGTTTTCGAAATTCCGACCCTCGGCGTGCGGTGAGAATTTTCCTGAATGATCTTCCGGCGGTTTGCGTCGTAGCTGCCAGCACTCCCCATCCCCATGAAAAATCCATATCTGATTCCGGTCGCAGCGCTCGCACTGCTTTTCACCCCGGGCTGCGAAAGGAAATCCTCCGAGACAGCCAAGCACCTTCAGGAACTCCAACGGAAAGCGAACGAAGCGGAGGATAAGCAGAAGGATCTGGAGCGGCAGCTTGAGGAACAGAAGGCCGCCGCCGAGCGCGACGCCATCGAGCGCGACCGCCAGCAGATCGAAAACGACCGCGCTGATTTGGCGCGCGAGCAGGGTGACGCGGCCGCCGCGAAGGCCGAGGAAATCCGGAAGCGTGAGGAGGCTCTTGCGAACCGTGAAGGGAAGTTGGAACAGGTCCAGGCGGACCTTGAGGACAAACAATCCGATCTATCAAACCGTGGCGCGCAACTGAATGATCGCGAGCGCGACCTTGCCGGACGCGAGGCGCTGCCGTTTCAGGACGAGGGACAACAGACCGAGCCGGTGGGGGACTATGGCAATTTCTACGACTCGCTCTCATCGTATGGCTCGTGGTTTGAGACGCCGGACTACGGATACGTCTGGCAGCCGGTGGTGGTGAGCGATTCCAACTGGCGGCCCTACTGCCGCGGGCGCTGGGTTTGCACGGACCGCGGCTGGACCTGGGTTTCCGACGAACCTTTCGGCTGGGCCACCCATCATTACGGCCGTTGGGCGTTGGTCCGCAATCGCGGCTGGGTCTGGGTGCCGGGCACCGAATGGGCTCCCTGCTGGGTTTCGTGGCGTGAGAACGGCAGTCACATCGGCTGGGCACCGCTGCCTCCGGAAACGATGGCCTATCGGAACCACCGCTGGGACTCTTCGGTGGACGTGCAGTTCGGAATCAGCGCGGGGTGGTTCACTTTCGTGGAATACCGTTACTTCGGCAGCCCGCTCTATCAACACTGCCTGCCGCTCTCACAGAACCTCGGTTGCTACGGCTCGACCACCAACATCACCTACATCCATTTTGAAAACCAGCAGGTGATCTGCGGCGGCCCCCGTTACAAGGATGCGTGCGACCGCTTCGGCCGGCCGATTCCATTCTGCAGGCTGGTGATCGACCGCCATCCGCGTCCGGGTGGCAACGTCATCGGCATCCGGCCGCAGATCAAGGGCGACCGCCTGCTCGTTTCCGCGCCTAACATGGATGCCGATTGGAACGGCAGCCTGAAGCCCGGCCGCATCAAGGGTCGCATGGACACGATGGTGGTGGAGCGGAACGAACCCCTGCGCCCGGAAATCGCGGACCGCTATAAAAAGAACCGTGAGGAGAACCTGCGCATTGCTGATCGTTCGATCCAGCAAATGGGCGGGGCCGACAATTTCCGCCAGCGCCGGATCGAACAGCTTGATGAAAACCGCAAGCAGGTCGTCAACGAAAACCGCGTTCCCGGGAAAAACCGCGAGGCAGTAAAGACCGATGATCCTCCGCAGACGGCGGATGTCCGGCCGCAGGTGCCGGAGCGTATCGTTCGTCCGGAGGAAAACCGCCCTAACGCCGGAACTGCGGAGCAGAACCGGGATCGGGAATCGGTCGTGAAACGTCCGGGAACGCAGAATCAGAACGATCCGGGGCGCCCCGGCATCGGCACTCCCGGCTCCTTTCCGAGGGAAGGACTGAGGCCCCAACAGCGTCCCGCCGGGCAAAATCCCGCCGCCGATGCTCCGGCCGAACCCACCCGCACCCAGCCGCGCGATCCGAAGGAGCAGGTGAAGAGGCCCGAGGAGCAACCGCGTGTCGATCCACAGGAAGACACGAACCAGCGCCAGCGCCAGGCTGAAAAGATGCGTGAGGATCAGCAGAAGCAGACCGCCGATCTGCAGCAACAGCGTGAGAATGGCAGACAGCGCCAGCAGGAGCAGGCCCGGCAACAACAGGAGCAGGCCAAGCAGGATCAACAACCAGCGCGGGAGGAGCAGCAACGCCAGCGCCAGGCCGAGCAGGCTCGCGACGCCCAGAAGCAGGCGGTGGAAGCACAGCGTGAACAGGTGCGCCAACGCCAGCAGGCCCAGGAGGACGCCCGCCAGCAGCAACAGGAACAGGCCCGTCAGGAGCAGGCGCAACAGCAGCGCGAAATGGAACGCTCCCGCCAGCAGCAGGAGGACAACCAACGCCAGCAGGAACAAGCCCGCCAACGCCAGCAGGACGACAACCAGCGCCAGCGTCAGCAGCAGGAAAAAGACCAGAAAGACCAGAAGGATCAGGACGAACAGCGCAAGCGTAACCGCTGAACCTTTTACCGGAAATCCCAGGAAAACCACTTGTAGTCCGCCGGTCCCGTGCCATTAGTGTTTCAGAGCCGGACGAGCTCAGGTCCAGATCCGAAGTGCAGTAGGAAATGGAGCGCCCCTCCTGAGTGGAGGGGAGAAGACCTGAAAGAATCGCCCGGCTCACTCTTGCCCCGGTAAGGAGGGTGGATCTCCGGTCCACCCGTCGATGAGAAGCGAAAGTTAAGTGCCTTTTCAACTCATGAATTTCTGTACGCGCTGTCTCACAAGATCAGCGGCGGTCTGAAAATCATGGGGAACGCGTTCATTCTGAACGCTATTTGCGGTGGACATCCTGTCCGCCGGGGCACCCCCGGATCGCCCGACCGGATGTCGGGCCCATACAGTCGATAAAATATCAACGTCCCTCATTTTTCAGACGCCCTCTCAGTCCTTTACCTCGACCTGATAGTCGCCGAGCGCCCATTGGATCCCTGCCAGATAGTGGCGGACCACCTTCGGGTTCCAGTAGATCTCATGGTTGTGACCGAGTGAGGAATAGAAGACGCGGCCCTTTTCCCAGTGGCGCGCCCATGAGATGCCGAAGTCACCGTCGGTGCGCTTGATGCCTTGGCGGGTCATGTCGGTTTTCTCCGTGTCCAGACGCAGGAGCATGTGGACCGCTTTTGAATCATAGGGAGCCTTGAATTGGTAGATCTCCTCGGGGAAATCGACGTTCTGTCCCTCGAACATGGCGACGAGCGGGTGCTTTTCCTGACCGGGCTCGACCTTGACGCTGACTTTCACATCAGCGGTCCACGGATGACCGTCGAAATAGGCGTTCATCATGTTTCCGTATTCGGGCCATTCGTAACAGGTGTCGGTAGCGGCGTGGATGCCGACGAAGCCGCGGCCTGCTTTCACGAAGGCCATCAGGTTTTTCTTATAGCGTTCCTCGTTTTTGGCGGCGGCCTCCTTGTCGGCATCGGACATTTTCGCGAGTTCGTCCTTGTTCGGGGAAAAGACGTTCATCGTGGTGCTGAGAAAGCAGACGGCATCGAAGGTTTTGAGCCGATCAACCTCGAAATTGGCGAGGTCGTCGCTGATGACGGTTTCAAAAGCGCCGGTCTTTTTGCCCATCTCCGTGAGGGCGACCTTGCCGGTGGCGATGGAGGCGTGGCGGAAGCCGTTGGTTTTTGAGAAAACGAGAATTTTGCGGGGTTTGGCCGGTTTGGCGAAGGGCTTGTCAGGCAGCGCGGCGGTGATTTTCTCCAGCGCACCGGCGGGGGCGTCCTCGGCTTTTACGGTGTGGGTCGTTACCAAAAGCGCCAGCGCGCCTGCCAATCCTGTGGGTATCAAGGTTTTCATCGGGTTCTGTGTGTCGAAAGAGGTTACCGCGCGAGTCCTGTTACCCGGCGATTCCTAGGATTCTTACGGGTCAAATGTCCGGAGTTCAAGCCGGAGCGTTAATTCGATTTCGCGGGGACGGGCACAAAGCCCTTCAGTTTGGTGGTTTCGATCCGGAATATTTGACCAAAGCCGTCGATGAAGAACGGCGCGCCATGCTGGTCCAACGCAAGCAGGCCCTGAGGAAGCGTGACGGTCCGGGAGCTGATCGCAAGCTCGGTAGGCATGGTTTTCTCGTATCCGACATGGAACAGGATCTGGTTGTTGAGATCCGACCGGGAGCTGTTGCCTCCTTGTGTGAAGTAGCGGGAGGGCGATTCCCGATCACGGTTCGTGACATCGCCGGTGATTTGCGGAGAGGCTTTTTCCCAATCGTCGAGCTGTAGGATATAGCGGTTGCTACCGCTGGTGGCTTGCAGGGTCTTGTTGTCCGGGGAAAATGTCAGCGACCAGATTTGCGGCGTTTCGAGGAGCCGTTCGGTGGAGGAACCTTCAGTTGGAACCTTCACGATGTGCAGACCTGCCATGATTCCGTGCCAGGCGAGGAAATTTCCATCCGGTGAGAGTTTGATGGATTTGTCCAGATCCTCGAAGCGCTGGATGTCGTCGATTTTGCAGACAGGCCGCGTCTTGCGCTCGGTGAGTGAAACGGCGTGAACGGTTCCGCTTGTAGTGGCGCAAACGATACGGTCGCCGGCGAGGGCGATCCAAACAATGCCCCCGTCATCTGCCGTTTTGGCGAGCGGGATCCAACCGGAAAATCGGCCGGTGGCGAGATCGAACAGACCGACACCCTGACCGGACGCGGTGGCGAAGCGATTTCCTTGGGTGTCGATCGCGATTCCGTACAAGGAAGCGGGGATGCGACCTAGCAGCGTGACTCCGGCAGGAAGGGCGGTCGCGGGTGATGGCGATGTGACCCGGATTTCCGATAGGCGGATTTTTGATTCCGGGTCGTAGGACAAGGGTTTGAAAACGAGCACCGATTTTTTCGGTAGCCGGGGGTGGAGTCAGATCGGCGGGTGTCCTGAACCGTTGCCAAAGCGGCATGTTTTCCAGATCCGATCTGTTCGATTGGAATGGCTCGTCTTTGATTTCCACATTTCCAGCAGTGCGGAAGCTGAGCATGAGCTGTCCTCCGCTCCGGTTTTGCAGAATCCATCCGGAAACCTGTGGTGGTGTCCCAACGCTCCACGGGAGTTGCGCGAGTTCGACAGTGGTCCCCGGCGATGCGGTAAACTCGAACGAGTCGCCATGGAAAAACGGGCCATCGTCAGGAATTTTGTCGAGAGCAGCGTTTAGTGCGACTGGTTCACTAGCAGACGAATCGACGAGCGATACCGGATTTGCCCAGCGGACGATGCTACCATCGGACTGTGTGGCGAGTAGCGAGACGAAGCGGGCATCGGCGGGCAATTTCACGCTTACGCGGCCGGTGCCGGTGGCTTTGCTTATTGTCTGAACTCGGTCGAGGCGGTCTGCATAGGCACCGGCAAGGATCTGCAGGTCAAATTGCCGATCCAGGAATGGAAATCTGCGGGCAAACGGGAAACCACTGCGGTAGGTATTGCAACCGGCCAGCGACCAGTCAATCTGCCACGACGAATTTCCCTCGGTTTTGGCTGCCAGTTGCGGGCTGATGGCTGTTGGATTTCCGGAGATAAGGTCGAGGAATTGCAGCCGGGGGGAGGTTTGGATAACAAGGTTGCTCCGGAGTATGTTGTCCTCGATCCACGGGCGGAAGGTCTGCAAGAGTGCGACATCAGGAGGATCAACGGAGCAGAGATGGTCGAAGAGTTCGACGGGAAGATTGGATTGGTGTTTGTGATCCGGTTTGAGATTCGGGAGCAGTATCGCGGTGAGATCCCTGATGCGTTGCGTGGACAAAGATGACAATCTGATAGTCCCAGTGGATTCTCCTTGGAGCGCATCCACGAATCCCGGAGTGGTGCGGATTTGTTGTGAAAATTCCGTCCACACGGGATCGCCTGCGATTTCTGCCATTGGCAAGGTGACGGAGGAGAGGAAACGCAGCCGGTCCGGTGGAGTCGCATTGGCGAGTAGGGGCAGCGCCGTTGCCCAGTTTTTTGCCACCGAGTCCGGGTCTTTTGTGTTTGCGGCCAGCCGGAACGCTTCAGACAGTACTGCGAGTGTCGGCGGTCTGACTGATTCGTTTCCGAGAGCGATTTGTTGATTCAGCGCCATAGAGTCCGGCAAATATTTCACCATAGCGGCGAGTTTTTTCTGCAATTCCGGACGGGTGGTGATTGGGGAGGTTGCGAGATAAGGAAGCACGAGCCGGTTCCAGGTTCCCGGGGTCGGTTCGGCGGCAAGGGCGATCATCAACCGGATTTCCGACGTGGCAGGCGATACCGGATAGGTGGCTGCCGCTTCGCTCAAGGGCCGGAGAAGGCCGAGCTGTTGCAATCCCTGAATACCCAGTGTTTCCGAGGTGAGTTCGCCAGGAAAGGTTTTTGCGGGGAAGTGAAATGGTCCCCTGCGGCAAGTGGTGGCGTGAAATAGGCTTCGGCCAAGAGGTCTACAGCCTCCGGCAGGCGTTTTGCGCGGATCAGGAAATCCGCGACTTGGTTCAGCTCCGTCGCGTGCCCGGGAGAATAGTCACCTGCCCAACGCATCAACGGCTTCAGGCTGTCCATGTCGTATTGGGCGAAATGCAGGTAAAGCGGCCTGAAGTCGGGCGGATTGTAATCCGTTGTAGGTTTCTGTTGCGGGAGAGGTATATGCAGCAGGGCCTCTGCAAGAACACGTGCCTGTGCTCCTGTGAAAAGAGATAGAAAGTGGAGATGAATTTCCCCGTCTACCTGTTGTTTGGACTGGAGTGCCCTCTGGAGCAGTGGCCGTGACTGGTGGCACAGGGTTTCGAGTGCTTTGATGGCCAGCGGCCGGTTCTGCTCTGTGGTGGCGGCTTCCAAGACATCGGCTGCGGCAGCGGTATCGGTGGGGTCGAGCTCCAGAACACGCTTGGCGAAGGGGGAAATTTCGCCTTTCGAATGAACAATCCGATAGAGGTGGAAGCGATAGAGCGCCCGTTGAATTTCGAGTTCTGATCGCCCGGCCCCTTTCATCCGGGATTTCAGATCCGTGAGAAATGCGGGGAAGTTTTTGGTAAAGACCAATGTATGGATCGCGATATTTTCGGCGGGGGAGGTACTGGGATATTTGGAGTCAATGAATTTGAATAGGACCTCCCTCGCCAGTTCGACAGCTTCGGGTGAGTTGAGTTTGTTCGCTTCGTTGAAGAATTGGAGGCGATCATAAGCGGATGGAGGAGCGGGTGGGTTTTCAACTACGGCGGGTTTGGGAAAGCCGAGACGTTCCCTCATCGCCTCAACGTCAGCCGGTTTGACGCGGCTTATATTGCCCATCTGCATATACGGCATCCTTTGGTCGATCACCCTGATGCGAGCATAGCGCAAATAAGCGTCATATCCGTCGAGCAGCGCGAGCGCTTTGTCGGCAGGCTCTCCCTTGGCCAATTTTTGAAAGCACAAATACACGCCGGGGGCGGGATCGATTGGCAGGGGAGTATTGATGGCTGCGATTTCGCGGTCTGCGAGGGCTTTTACCTCTGGATCCGGGCAGGCCAGCGCGCCGGTCGAAACCAGAAGATCGTAAATGACGGTGCGCGAACGATCCTGGCTGAAGAGCGTGCGGAGTTTTGCCAGGAGTGATGGGTCGTAGGTCAAGCAACGAACGTTTTGAGCCCACGGAGAGCTGTCGAAAACCAGCAGGTGTTGCGAATCCGGGGTGACACTTCGTCTGTTGAAAATTGCTGGCGGACGTCGTGTTCCGAATCTGTCTTGGTTCATCATCGTGGGGGGATTTGGCGGAGAAAAAGTGCCAAGTACCAAACAGGGAGCAGTAGTGGGGGAGGCCGGAACGAGAACGTTTTTTTCCGGAGGCGGCAGGTGCAGCCCGGGGAATGAATAGGCGAATATTGGTAATCCGCGGATTACCTGCTGGCGGACTGCGGGGCCGCGTGATTCGGCGGAGGCGATGAGCCGGGCGATGGCATCCGCGAGGCGTTCCTCTGAGACGGGTTGGGAGCCGAGAAGGGTGAGGAATTTGCCGGTTCGATCCGGGATCGCGTTGAATTGTTTTGAAGGACCGCCGATCACGATTTCCGGCAGCCGATCCAGAATCACTGCCATCATTTCTTCGGGAATCACCTGTCCGTAGGCACGTCGGCTGAGGTATTCCAGAAAGTTCCAGCCAAGGGCGTCATGCGAGGGTTGGTCGAACTTACAGCGGCCCACTGTCCTAACGACTTGTTGGTCGAGATCGGAAGTCATGAAATAGCGGAGTTGATCCTCGGGAGGGAGTTTGTCGAAACCGGGAGCTTCCAATAACAGCTTTTCCAGTTCGGCCGGTTCGCTCGTCTTAACCAGAATTTCAAGCGCGCTCATGGCTGGGTCCGAGAACCGGGAAGCACTATCGGGTTTCTCCCTGACGGCCTTTGCCGCGTCCCGCAGCAGCTTCCGTTGCTGGTCCGGTTGATCCGGGGTGAGGAGCGCGGCGAGTAATTCCAGCCGTGCGTCTCCAGCATTGGATTTGATGATTTTTAAAAAAGCCTGCCGGGCTTCGGGGACCTCGGCGAGGGAATAGGGCAGAGGTTCGAGTAGATCAGCGGTTTCGCTGTGACCCGTAGGCATCTCCGCCCAACGTTCGAACCGCTTGTGGGAGTCATCGAAGCAACGCAACAGCGTGCGCCGCTGCTCGATGGAAATCCGGGTGGCGGCGAGGGCGGCCTTTGCGAAATCTCCTGCTACGGAAATAGGACCTACCGCCCGGATGAGCGTTTCAATATCATCGATGCTGGGATCCGGCCCCGCCGCTCGGGCGTCTTCAACGGCCTGATCCCTTTTGCCCAAGGCGGAATTCCAAACCGCACGCTGAACGGGCGAGGTTGATTTTTCGACCAACTCGGTGGCCCCGCCATTTCTACGGGCAATTTCCAAATGCTGGATCGAGAGTGCGGTGCGGATACCAGCAGGCAATTTTGTCCGGTTTTCTAAAAACCCGAGAAGCCGCATTGCTTCTTCAGGTTGGTTCTTGATCAAGTCGACCCTCACCAACGAGCGCCATACATCGACATTGCCTTGTGTTTTTTGAAATTGGCCTGCCAGTTCGGCAGCTTCCGTTTCCTTGCCAGCTTTGAACAACAGCGCGATTTCCCGAGCGATGTCATCGCTCGGTTTTGGAGATTGGGAACCGATGACCGCCAGCGCTTCGTCGTAAGCCCGGTCCTCTTCGAGCAGATTCACGAGGCAATGGCGGGTGACGGATTTCCCATTCGGCGAGGATTTGATCGCAACACGCAAACTTGCGATGAATTCCCTGCGGTGGTCGTCCGACATGGGCAGCCCGACAAATCCGGAAACCACGGCTTCCATGTCGTCGTAGGGTGTCCGGTCCGGGATCGAACCGGCGATTTCGGCGGGAGTCGTGCCCAGGATGTCGAAAAAATCCAGCTTCGGAATTTCCTCCGCGCCAGCCAGACTTGCGAGAATGACGAGGGCGGAAAACAGCAGGTGGCGCATGTCAGGATGGGGAGAGGAAATCATGCTCATGTCGCATCGAAGCTGAACTGCTAGGCATTGGGTAGTCTATTTGAAGAAATCGTTCACCTGTAGTCGCCGAAGTCGTCCGCGTCCGGACGGTAGCCGGAGCATTTGCCTGAATTTCCGGGTCCGGCCGGATTCAGGGTTGAGTCTGCCGCCGGATTCCGCGAGAACCACGCCGGATGAGAATTTTGGTCGTAGGCAAAGGCGGGCGCGAACACGCGCTGGTGAGGGCGTTGGCGGAATCGCCGGGCAGTCCCGAGATGTTTTGTTTCCCCGGCAGCGAGGCGATTTTCCAACTCGCGAAACCGGTCGCTGCGGATGGCCTCGAATCGCTGGTGGAATGGATGAAATCGAACGCCATCGACCTCTGCGTGGCCGGAGAGGAAAGCTATCTGGTGAAAGGGGAGGGGCTCGCGAACCTTTGCGAGAAGAACGGCATTCCCTGCTGGGGGCCGCCGAAGGAGTCCGCGCAACTGGAGGCGAGCAAGGAATTTGCCAAGGGCTTCCTGGTGCGGAATTCCATCCCGACGGCTCGCGCCACGGCGACGGATTCGCTGGAGGAGGCGGTGGCCGCGATCGCCGGTGAGTATCCGACGGTGCTGAAATTCGACGGGCTGGCTGCTGGCAAGGGCGTGGCGGTTTGTCCGGATGAGGCGTCGGCGCTGGAGTTTCTCGACGAGGTATTCACGCAGCGGCGGTTTGGTCCCGGGCGGGTGCTGGTTGAGCAATGCCTGACCGGTCCCGAGGTTTCGGTGTTCGCTGCGATCATCGATGACCAGTATCTCATTTTCACCCCGGCCCGCGACTACAAGCGCGCTCTGGACGGCGACCTCGGTCCTAACACCGGCGGGATGGGTGCGGTGGCCAGCCGTCGTCTCGTCTCGCAGGAAATTCTCGATCAGATCGAAAAGGAAATCGTCCGGCCTACGGTGGACGGCCTGCGCAAGGAGTCGCTGCCGTATCGTGGATTTCTCTACTTCGGCATCATGCTCACGCCGACCGGCCCGCAGATCATCGAATACAACTGCCGCTTCGGCGATCCCGAGTGCCAGGCGGTGATGCCGATCGTCAAAGGCGATCTCGCGGCGTTCTGCCTCGCCGGCGCGAAGGGCGAGCTCCGCGAGGACCTCATCAGCTTCGACGATGGCTGGAGCGTCTGCGTCATTCTCGCATCCGCCGGTTATCCGGAAACCTCACGCAACGGAGATCGCATTTCCGGCCTTGAAACCATCACTGAAGCCCGTATCTATCACTCCGGCACGAAACCAACCGCCGACGGCCAGTGGGAAACCAACGGCGGCCGAGTGCTCGCGGTGGTTTCCGGCGGCAGCACCCGCATGGAAGCGGTGGAAAAAGCCCACGCTGCCGCCGATCTGGTCCGCTTCGACGGCCTCCAGCGCCGCCGCGACATCGGCATCCTCAATTTTGACTGACACCCTCATGGAACTCACGCTAACAGCCGAAGACATCGCCGCCGGAGTGGAACGCCTCGCCGGGGCCATCCGCGAAAAGAACCCGGACAAGCCGATCTGCCTCGTCGGCATCCGCAGCCGTGGCGACGAGGTGGCGGAGCGCGTGCTCACACTGCTCTCCTCGGACGACCGCGAGCTGAATTTCGGCGTGCTCGACATCTCGCTCTATCGGGACGATTTCGAGCACCTCCACACGAACCCCTCGCTGCAGGAAAGCGACATCCCGTTTCCTGTCGATGACGCGCACATCATCCTCGTGGACGACGTGCTTTTCACCGGCCGCACCATCCGCGCCGCGCTCGACGCGCTTTCCGACTACGGCCGCCCGGCGAAAGTCGAGCTTGCCGTGCTGATCGACCGCGGTCACCGCGAAATGCCGATCCAGCCGGATTATGTCGGCATCGTTCTCGACACCCGCCGTCTCGACCATGTATTGGTATCCCTCGAAGGAACGGACGGAACCGATCAGGTCCAGGTCGTCGAGAAAGAAACACCATGAGCCTTCTGCCGCAGCGCAAGAAATCCGCCGAAGAGATCGCGAAACTCCGCGAAACCTTCGGCATTCCCGGCCAAGCCCCGGCCGTGGAAGAGCCGCCTGTCGCCGGGCCTGCAAGCGCTGTCGTTTCCCATACCCCTGCGGAAAGTCCCAAGCTGCAACCCGCCCCCGCGAAAACGGTGCCGGTCGCCAAAGCACCAAAATCACCCGCTCCGAAGCCGGTTCCGCCCGTGCCGGATACTCCGGATCCTGAACCCGACAATCCGTCGCTTCCTCCCGTGACCGATCTCGAATCTCTGCCGGTTCTGACATCGCATGGTCGGCGTCAGGTCCGTTCGTTGCGAAGGTCAGAGCGGATCCCCGTGCTGCCGCTTGATGAATCGGAACCGATCAAGATCACGCCGGACGCCACCGCGGCGGGCCCTCATGGTCCGAAGGTGGTTCATTCCCTGCGCAAATCGGAGCTCGTCCCGCTGACGCCCGCCGACATCCACACACCGCCCGCGGATTCGAAGCTGCCCGTGCATCGTCACAGCGATCAGGAGTTGAACGACCTCCGCCGCAAGTCCGCGATCGCCCAACATGGCGCTGTCGTTCCCTTCGCCGCCATGACCGCGCACCTCGCGCTGGTCATCCCCGGCTATCTGCTCACCATCGCCGCTGCGGCGTGTTTCTATTACTACGAGCTTTCCATCAGCGTCACCGCCGCTTGTGTCGCCGTCGCGCTGCTTATCGCCGGATTCATTTTTGTGAAAAAACCGCTCTCACGCCACCACGCGGCGTTCATCTCGGTGATCGCCCTGTTCGTGATCGTCTTCGGCGCGCTCCATTATTTTCCCCAACTCCGGCATGGCACGTAAAGACCTACTCGACATCGTTTCCCTCGACCGCGCGGAAATCGAACACCTCCTCGATCAATCCATCCCCTTCAAGGAGCTCTTCACCCGTTCTGTAAAAAAAGTCCCCGCGCTCAAGGGAAAATCCGTCCTAACGCTTTTCTACGAACCCAGCACGCGCACCCACTCGTCGTTCGAAGTCGCCGCGAAGCGCCTGTCGGCGGATGTCACGAATTTCGACGTCGCGCATTCCTCGATCACGAAAGGCGAGTCCGTTAGGGAAACCATCGAGACCCTCCAGGCCATGCGGACGGACTACATCATCGTCCGCCACAAGGCGTCCGGTCTGCCAGCGATGATCGCCCGCCAGACCAAGGCCTCTGTGATCAACGCCGGAGACGGCTCCCACGCCCATCCCACGCAGGCGCTGTTGGACGCCTTCACCATCAAGGAAAAATTTCCTGATCCTACCGGCAAGCGCGTCCTCATCATCGGCGATATCCTGCACTCCCGAGTCGCCCGCTCCACCAGCACCATCCTGAAAACACTCGGCGTGGAAGTCGCCTACCTCGGCCCCGGATCGCTGGTGCCAAAGACGGGACCGGAAAACATCCGGCGTTTCACCGACTACAAGGAAGCCATGGTCTGGAAGCCGGATTTCGTCTATCTCCTGCGCGTCCAAATGGAGCGCCAGGACGTCCAGTTTTTCCCCAGCCTCCGCGAATACCACCGCCTCTACGGCATCACCGACGCGCGCCTCGCCGACATCCGCGACCGCGGCCTCTACCTCATGCACCCCGGCCCCGTGAACCGCGGCGTGGAGCTTTGTGACGCGGTGATGGACTACGAACGCAGCCTGATCAACGACCAGGTGGAAAACGGCATCGCAGTTAGAATGGCCGTCCTCTACTGGCTCAAGCCGGGCGGGGAATCCTGAGCCATTGATTCGCTCCGTATCGGTAAAGGGATCACCTCCGCCGCCGGATCACAAAAAATGCCGGAATCATTGCCAGCAGCATTCCTGCCGGTTCTGGAACGAGTTGGACGTTGGGGTCAATTGAGTCGTGGTATTGGTTCGTTCCGTCCCGAACATAGATAGTGATGTCGGACAAATCGACTGTGCCACTGTCCATGCTCAATTCAACTCTCCCCTTCAAGCCTGGTAGTTCATCATCCAAATCCAGCAGTGGTATTGCGACGAAATCGGATGGGATGTTCGTTCCTGTGAAAGTGAAAGAGTGAAATGGTACGGTGGCCTCGTGTGAAAATATCTTGATTGTCATCGAATCGCCCAGTTCAAGTTTGTTGCTGGTTGGAAAACCCACAGTGACGCTGCCAAGATTCGAAGGAGAGCTTCCCCAATAGACTAGAGTGAAGGACCAAGCGTAGTATTCAGCAGTCGGCAACGTCGTCGCACCATGCAATGGAGCCAACGAAAACGCTAGTAGCATCAGTAGCAATTTGAACGTTTTCAAGCTGTCAGTCTGCCAATCGGTTACCCGGCCGACAAGGTGAATCACGAAAGCAACAGGATTGCTCAATTCGCCAGACCGAGCTGGTGATCCGGCACATCCGAAAATCCGGGTTGCCCTGCGGCGGCGGATGGCGTGAAGTCGGGACGTGCGCTACGAACCGATTTCCCCAGAGTTTTTCATCCGCAACCGCGCCAACCTGCGCGCCCTCCTCAAGCCGAACAGCATGGTCATCCTCCATGCGAACGACATTTACCCGACCAACGCCGACGGCACGATGTCGTTCAAGCAGAACAGCGACCTGTTCTATCTGACCGGAGTCGATCAGGAGGAAACCACGCTGCTGCTCATGCCGGACGCGGTGGATCCGAAAGAGCGCGAGATTCTTTTCGTCAAGGAAACCAGCGAGCTCATCGCCATCTGGGAAGGTGAGAAACTCACCAAGGAGCAGGCCCGCGCCGCCACCGGGATCGAGCGCGTCGAGTGGGCGAATTCGTTCGAGGGATTTCTCCACCGGATGGTCCCGCAGGTGGACCATATCTATCTGACGACCAACGAGCACCTCCGAGCCAGCGTCGTCGTGGAGACCCGCAACGCGCGTTTCATCAAGGACTGCCAGTCCCGCTATCCGCTGCACCGCTACGAACGCCTCGCGCCGCTGCTGCACCGCCTGCGGATCACCAAGGACAAGGAGGAGATCAAGTTCCTGCAAAGGGCCTGCGACATCACGGAGGCCGGGTTCCGGCGCCTGCTGCCGTTCATCAAGCCTGGCGTCGGCGAGTGGGAGATCGAGGCGGAGCTGCTGCATGAGTTCGTCCGCCGTGGTTCGCGGGGTTTCGCCTATGCGCCCATCATCGGCACCGGGAAAAACGCCTGTGTGCTGCACTATGTGGAAAACGACAAGGTCTGTCAGGACGGCGACATGCTGCTCATGGACGTGGCCGCCGAGTATGGCGGCTGGGCGTCCGATCTGACCCGCACCGTTCCTGTGAACGGGAAATTCACAAAACGCCAGCGCGAGGTTTATGACTCGGTCCTGCGCGTCTTCCACGGTGCCAATAACATCCTGCGCCCGGGCAACACGCCGATGGAATATCAGAAACAGGTCATCGAGCTGATGGAACGCGAACTGGTGAACCTCGGCCTCTTCTCCGCGAAGGAAGCCCGCGAGCAGGGTCCGGACAAGGCGCTCGTGAAAAAGTATTTCATGCACGGCACCTCGCACCACCTCGGCCTCGACGTGCATGACGTCTGCCCGCCGCACGAACCTTATGCGGAAGGCATGGTCTTCACCATCGAGCCCGGCATCTACATCCGCGAAGAAGGAATGGGCGTGCGTATCGAGAACGACGTGGTCATCGGAAAAGACGGCAATTTCGACCTCATGCGCAACATCCCCATCGAAGCCGACGAGATCGAGGAGCTGATGAATTCATAAGGAGCAGGGACAAAAGGCACGTAGTTAAACGCCAAGTGGCTGAAGCGTCTCGCTCCAGGCCGTTGTCGGAGCATCTTGCCCCGAGTCTTTATCTTGACGCCTCATCTCACCCGAGCGAGGCACAGAATTTCTCAAACGCCCGGACCTCCTCCTCGCTCGCCACCCCGGCGACGATGTGGCCAGCAATGCTCCGTGCGACAGCGGATGCTCCCGTGGCAGTCCGAGTCCTTCGATCAATGCCCGCGCGATGGCGGCGAACGTGTTGCCGTTGTAGTTGGTGAAAGGTGCCAGCCTGTGGCATTTCCGGCAGACTTGGACCATTTCATCCAAGGTCATCGCCTGCGGCCTCGCCGTTTCCCACAGCTCCCGGCAGGCGGCATGGCCGTCCGAAGTGGGGCCATGGTGGGCATGCTTGTCGTTACAGAGTTGGAGGTTTTGCCAGACCACCAAGTCCCAGGAAATCTCTTCAAGCCATTTCCGGGAGTTCATGAGTCCTATTTTTTATCGGGCTTCTTTGCCTTCTCGATTTCCTCCACGCCGACGCTTTTCAAATATCCTTTGCCAGTCTTGGCATAAATAGGCTCGGCCGCGAAACGGTCCTGAATCAGGCGGCCTTCACGCAAAATTGCCTGCGCCAACGGGTTGTTTTCAAAAGCCTGCGTTGATTGTTCTTTCTCCGCCATGCCTGCACCATACCTCCCGAACGCCCCGATGGCAAGACGCCCGCACAAATCAGGCGTGGTGCAAAATCGGCTCGATAGCTGCTTGGGACCTGCCAACATAGCAACATGATTGGAATCGTACTAGGATCAGGATTGGGACCGCTGGCGGATGCCGTGGTCGTCGAGCGTGAGGTTTCTTTTGCCGATGCGGGTCTGCCCGCGTCGTCGGTGCCGGGCCACGCGGGGAAATTCGTCTTTGGAAAACTCGGTGGAACGTCCGTCGTCCTGATGAAGGGCCGCGTGCATCTTTACGAAGGCCACGCCCCGCAGCTCGTCACCACCGGCGTGCGCTGGATGGTGGAGCAGGGGATTCAGAAGCTCATCCTCACCAACGCCGCCGGCACGCTCAACCTCGGGTTTCCTCCAGGCACCTGGATGATGCTCAACGACCACCTCAACCTCACCGGCACCTCGCCGCTCGAAGGCGCGGATTTCATCGACATGTCCGTCGCCTACGACGCCGCCTGGCGCACCGAGTTCCTGGCAGCGGCAGGCGCTTCCGGCATGCCGCTCCACGAAGGTGTCTATGCCGGCCTGCGCGGCCCGCAATACGAAACCCCTGCGGAAGTCCGCATGCTCCGCACCCTTGGCGCGGATGCGGTGGGCATGAGCACCGTTTTGGAAACCATCCAGGCGCGTTCGCTCGGCATTCCCGTCGCCGCGTTTTCTTGTCTCACGAACTGGGCGGCCGGTATCACCCCCGCCCACCTCGACCACCACGAAGTTCTGGAAACCGGCAAACAAGCCGCGCAGGCGATGATCGGATTGCTGTCACAGGTGCTGGGCCGGAACTAACCGGACCGCGGGATTCATCCCAATGCCTTTAAGGACAGGTGAAAACTTCGACTGATTTCTTTATCCCGGCGGGATTGTAGAGATTAGCCCGGGGTCGAGGAGCGATAGCGACGACTACCCCGGAGTTAGGATTCCTCATGGATTGGCACCCCGAAGGGCGTGCTGGAACCGCCAGATCTGCCACGCCCCTTCCGCTTTCTGTGACCCGCTTCCGGGGTCGAATCCCATGGGACATTTAACCCGGGGTGGTCGCTATCGCTCGACCCCGAGCTTATTTCCGGGATCCCGCCGGGATCAAGAGTGGAACGTTCCTAGCCAATCCTTAAAGGCATTGGGATTCATCCCGCTCGTATCAACCCGAGGGCGACGGACTCCGATCCGCCGGAGCCCATGGGAAGCCAATGACCAGCGACGTGTCTCACCCATTGACGGTTCACCGCCATCGGCGATTCGGAGATCACCGCTCCTTGAGGGAGATGCCTCTCGGACACGGGTGCTTTGTGAAAAAGGCGTGAAGGATACGTAATCTCTGGCATTTGCCTGCCGGACGGGGCAATTGTTATGGCTATCGCCCGTGTGTCTGATTCGACTCTGATAGTCGTATGTTAGTGATGGCTCGGGCGAGCTTTCAAAACCCACCGCCATGAGCAAGACACCTGAACATTCGCCGGATGCATCGGCCAACCGTCGTGTGCAGTCCTTCGAATTCGATTCACCTCTTTGGTGGCGGAAAAGCGGCATTTGGATTGTTGCGATTTTCGCGGTGGTGATTTTTTTGATGACCCAATCGCCAGGTGGTGGTGGTAGAAAGCGCGCTGAGCAAATCGAAGCGGTGAACAATGCCCGGCAGATCGGATTGGCCTTGTCCGCGTTTGAAGAGAAATACGGAAAACGGCCTGATTTGAGCACGATTGCGGCAGTCCAACAGAATGCCGCCACCAGTTTGAACCTAGGTACAAAATCGTCGAATGATTTCTTCCGTCAACTGTTGGCGAGCGGGATCGCTCAAAGTGAGAAGATGTTCTACTCGCAATCCACAGGAACCCGGAAACCGGATAACATTTTCACCAAGGCCGAAGCCCTGAAAAAAGGAGAATGCGGCTTCACCTATTTCCTCGGCGCGATCAGGACGGACAATCCCTTGCGCCCGATCGCCGTGACACCAATGATTCCGGGAACCGATCGGTTCGACCCCAAGCCCTTCCAAGGAAAAGCTGTCGTGTTGCGAGCGGACAATAGTGTGACATCCATTACCATCCTGCTCAGAGACGGCCATGCCGTCATCGATGGCAGAAACCTGATGGATCCGAATCATCCGATCTGGGACGGCCATCCTCCGGTGATCGCCTGGCCGGATCTCTGAAAACCTACCACCATGAGCATGCTTCCCCAACCTCCTCCCGATGCCCCGGCTCCGCCTCCGTCCGCTGCGGCGATTCTTTCTCAAAAAAAATGGAAATGGCTTTGGATCGTGGGAGTGACTTGCGTCGGTGTTTTGGGAGCTGCCATCGCAATACCGCCGATGTTCATCCGTCGAAGAGGAGGTTGTGGCCAAACGGAGTACGTAAACAATGCCAGGCAGATGGGATTGGCCCTTTTCGAATTTGAAACTGCATACGGAAAGTTTCCGGATCCGACCACCATTGCCGAGGTAAGAAAACAAACTGGTACCGTGCTCCCTCTGGGCACGATAAGTTCCAACGACTTTTTCCGACAATTGATCGCCAGCGGGATCGCGCAGAGCGAATCGATGTTTTATGCGAAGACGTCTGGGGTTCATAAGCCGGACAATGTCTTTGCCGGAGCCAAGGCATTGGAAAAAGGGGAATGCGGATACACTTATTTCCTTGGCGCGAAAGTGACTGACAACCCGGCACGTCCGTTGATTGTCGCTCCGATGATTCCCGGAACGGATCGATTCGATCCCAAACCTTTCGAAGGTAAAGCGGTGGTGCTGAAATTGGATAACAGTGTGACCACGTTTAAAATCGACAAGAATGGGCACGCGATAGCTTCAGGCGGAAGAAACCTGATGGATCCAACCAACCTGATCTGGGACGGCCATCCACCGGTGATCGCCTGGCCGGATCTTTGAAAACCCACGATTATGAAACCCAATCCAACTCAATCATCGGAAGCGCCCATACCTGGTGATGCCCGCAGGAAGTCATCATGGTCGCTTGTTTTGAAAGGCTTCCTCGTTGCCATCGTGGTCATGCTCATCGCGGGGCTGACCGCGCCGATGGTGCTTCGCTGTCGGAAAAAGGCGGACCAAACCGAAGCGGTGAACAACGTGCGGCAGATCGGTCTGGCTTTGTTCGAGTTTCAACAAGCCTACGGAAGCTTTCCTGATGCTCTTACCGCAGCGGTTGTGCGGGAGGATACGGGCACCCATTTGAAATTGGGCACGAAGTTCTCAAATGATTTTTTCCGCCAATTGCTGGCCGGCGAGTTGGCGCAGAGTGAGGCGATGTTCTACGCGAAGGGTGAAGGCGTCCGCAAACCGGATAACCGGTCCGAAGGAACTGATGCATTGAAGAAGGGTGAATGTGGCTTCACCTATTTGCTGGGGGCTTCCCTCACCAGCGACGCCAAGCGCCCCTTGCTGGTGACACCGATGATTCCGGGAACGGATCGTTTTGATCCGAAGCCATTGGAGGGTAAGGCGGTCATTCTGAGAATGGATAACACCGTCACGTCATACCCGATCAACAAGGATGGTCACATTGTTGTCGATGGAAAAAATCTGATGGACCCACGCCACCCGGTTTGGGAAGGCCATGCGCCTGTGATCGCCTGGCCGGATCTTTAAAACCCACCGTTATGACCATGCTGCCTCAACCACCTCCCGATGCGCCTGCTCCGCCACCGTCCGAAGCGGCGGTTCTATCACGGAAAAAGTGGAAATGGCTTTGGGTTGTCGGCCTCATTTCGGTGTTGATGGTGGCATTGTTGATAAGTCCAATGTTCTTACGTCCCCGCCATCATCGCCGTGATCAGGTTGAAGCGGTGAACAATGCCCGGCAGATCGGTTTGGCATTGTTCGAATTTGAAACCGCATACGGAAAGTTTCCGGACGCGACCACCATTGCCGAGGTGAGAACGCAAACCGGAACCCTGCTTCCGCTGGGGACGACGAGTTCCAATGACTTTTTCCGTCAACTGCTTGGCAGCGAGATCGCGCAGAGTGAATCGATGTTTTATGCGAAGACGGCCGGAGTTCATAAGGCTGACAACGTCTTTACAGGTGCCAGCGCCCTGGCGAAAGGTGAGTGCGGTTTTACCTACTTTCTGGGTGCGACAACGACAGGGAATCCCGGAAGACCTGTGGTCGTAACTCCTATGATTCCCGGAACAGATCGCTTTGACCCGAAACCACACGAGGGCAGGGCCGTGATTCTGAAGGCGGACAACAGTGTCTCATCCTACCTGATCGATAAGGATGGACATGTGATCATCGACGGTAGGAATCTGATGGATCCGCATCATCCGATCTGGGACGGCCATGCGCCGGTGATCGCCTGGCCGGATCTTTGAACACAACTTTATGACCATGCTACCCCAACCTCCTCCCGATGCGCCGGCCCCGCCACCTTCGCCACAGGCAATTCGCTCGCAGAGGCGGATGGATGCGATTTTGTTAGCGGGTATGCTTTCGGTCGTTGGCGTTATAGTATGGGCCATTCAGCCTGTTGTGATCCGATCTCACAGAAATTCGGAGCTGACCGAAGCGATAAACAATGCCCGGCAGATCGGCTTCGCTCTATTCGAGTTTGATACGGAATACGGAAGATTCCCTGATGCGACCACGACTTCGCCTGTGCGGAGAAAAGCCGGCACGCTGCTGCCGCTCGGGGTGAAGACTTCCAACGATTTTTTCAGGCAATTGATCGCCTCTGGCCTTGTTGTGAGTGAACGCATGTTTTTCGCCAAGATTGCTGGAGCGAGAGAGGCAGACAACTGGATCGAAGGGGCTCATGCGTTGGAAAAAGGAGAGTGTGGCTTTGCTTATCTGGCAGGGCTCTCCATCCAAGGAAATCCGGGGCGTCCGGTTGTCGTCACTCCGTTGATTCCTGGAACCGATCGGTTTGACCGCACAAAGTTTGATGGGCGGGCAGTTATTCTGAAAATAGACAACAGTGTGACTTCGGTGCCCATCGATCGGGATGGCCATGTGATGATGTTTGGGAAGAACCTGCTCGATCCCACGAACCCGATTTGGGGGGAGGGTGACAAGTTCACGATCGCCTGGCCGGAGTGAGATCGGGAAAACTGATACACCGAACGCGAAATGACCTGATGGCCTCGGTAAATGGCCCGATGCCCCCGGTAAACCGCCCGACGGGCTTGGTAAATGACCCGACAGCCCTCGTAAACCGACGGACGGACCTGGTAAATGGACGGATGCGCTTGGTAACCCGGCGGGCGTGCCCGGTAAATGACCGGATGGCTCGGCTAAGCCGCCTTTGGGCTCCGGTAAACGTCCCGATGGGGTGGGTAAATGGCTTTTGGGGAAGAGATGCGCCGGTGATCATTTGGCCGGAGTGAAGGAAGGTGGCTGACGCATCTTGCGCCAGGCCGTTGCAGGGGCGTCTCGCCCACTGCGATCTGAATCCGGGCGAGACGCCCGGACAACGGCCTGGAGCGAGACTCTCCAGCTACTTTTTATACCAGCTCGGCGGCGATGGGATCGACGAGGGCGCGGCCGTGGTGGATGAGGATGAGGCGGTCGCCTTCGATGCGGGCGAGGTTTTCCTCGGTGAAATGGGTGGCGCGCTCGCGGGATTCCGGGCTGAGGAGATCGAGGGAAATGCCGTCCTTGGTGCGCAGGCCGAGGGCGATGCGTTCGAGGCGGGTGGCTTCGGCATCGAGGGTTTCGGATTCCGTGAGGGCGTGGCCGATGGATTGGACCTGGGCGACGTAGCGGGCGGTGTCGGCAACGTTTTTCCAGCGGACGCTGTCGAGCGTGGAGACGGCGGAGGGGCCGAGGCCGAGGTAGTCCTCGCCGCGCCAGTAGCCTTGGTTGTGGGTGGAGTGGTGGCCGGGTTTGGCGTAGTTTGAGGTTTCGTAGTGGTCGAAACCGGCAGCAGTTAGCAGATCGTCGGCGAGGTGGAAAAACTCGGCGTCGTGATCCTCGTTCTCGCGCATTTCGCCGCGGCGGAGGGACTCGAAAAAGGCGGTGTCCTCCTCGTAGGTGAGGTTGTAGGCGGAGATGTGGTCGGGCTCTAACGAGATCGCGTGCTCCAGGGTTTGCTGCCAGTCGTCCTTCGATTGGCCGGGGATGGAGAACATCAGGTCGATGTTGATGGAGGAGATGCCCGCTTCCCGCAGGATGCCGATCGATTCGCTGGCCTGGGCGACGGAGTGCTCGCGGCCGAGGATTTCCAACACATGCGGCGTGAACGACTGGATGCCTAACGAAACGCGGGTGATGCCGAGATCGCGGAAGAGCTTTGCCTTCGCCGCATCGAAGGTGGCGGGGTTGGCTTCCATCGTGACTTCGTCGAGTTTCGAAAAATCGATCTTCTCATGCAGCGCGGCGAAGAGTTTCGACAGATGGCCGGGCGAGAGCATGCTGGGCGTGCCGCCGCCGAGGTAGATGGTGCGCGGGGTTTCTGTCAGACGGGATTTCGTTTCCGCGGCGAGCGCGTCCACGAAGGTGCCGATGGAGGTCGCGCCGGGCGTGTGCTTGTAGAACGAGCAGTAGGGGCAGACGCGGTGGCAGAAGGGGATGTGGAGGTAGAGCAGCAAGGCGAAGTTTAAACGTGTCCCGACTGTCTTATTCGGGAGGAAGGGTGCAAGATCCGACTGAGACAGTCGGAACACATTCTAGGCACCTTGAGCCTGCGAAATGTAGCGGGTGACGGCATCACGGGTGATTTCCGCGACGTTGGCTTCCGGTCTGGCGAAGGGCGGGACGAACCACGGATAGGAGCCGAGAAGATCGGTGACCACTGCCACCTCGCCGTCGCAGGTGTGATTTCCGCAGCCGATGCCGATGATGGGGACGGAGAGGGATGCGGAAAGCGCGCGTGCGGTTTCCGGGACGATGGATTCGAAAACGATGGCGAAGACGCCGGCATCGATGATCGCCTGGGCTCCTTCGCGGAGGGCTTCCATCTGCTCGGGGGTTCTGCCCTTTTTGTGATAGCCGCCTTCTTCGATGACCCGTTGCGGGAGCATGCCGAGGTGGCCCATCACGGGAATGCCGGCGGCGGTGATGGCGCGGATTTTTTCCGCCTGGCGGATGCCGCCTTCGAGTTTCACGGCTTCTGCTCCGGCGGCGACGAGGCGTCGGGCGGTTTCCAAGGCTTGTTCGGGGGTGTCGTAGGTGTGGATGGGCAGATCGCCAACGACGAGGGCTTTCGGCTTGGCACGGGCGACGGCGGCCACGTGGTGGAGCATGTGCTCGAGAGTGACGTGGGTGGTGTCCGGAAATCCGAGGACGACCATGCCGAGGGAATCGCCGACGAGCAGGACATCGATGCCGCTTTCATCAAGGAGGCGCGCGGTGGGGTAGTCGTAGGCGGTCAGCGCCGTGACGGGTGGCCCGTTTTTGCGGGACCTGATGGATTCTGCTTTTTGAAGGGCGGTCACTTGGGCGTGGATGACTCGTTCAGAAACTAAAATGCCCCCGCGGGGCGGAGGCATGTAATAAATGGCGACCCGTAAGGGAGTCGAACCCTTCTTGCCAGGATGAAAACCTGGAGTCCTAACCGATAGACGAACGGGTCGTTCTGTAGCGGCGCGGCGAGAAAAAAACCCAATCGACCCGGGTGTGCAAGGTTTTTTTGGGTAAAAATTTCACAAGTGCCGGATTCATGCCGGGAATGAGAGGTGTTCGCGTTCCATCAAGTGATTGTCGCGAATCCCGTCTTGTCAATCGGGGGAGGATTCCTAGGGTTACCGCCTCCGCTCCCTGATTGGGGAGGGGGCCCCTCCAGATTTTTTTACCTATGAATACGACTCGACTCGCACACGCTGCCAATGAAGCCCGTGGCCTCGCCATGGATGCCGTCCACGCCTGCAATTCCGGCCACCTTGGCCTGCCACTTGGCTGTGCCGAGATCGGTGCCGTGCTGTTTGGAGAAAAGCTCCGCTATTTCCCGGACGCGCCGAAGTGGCTCAACCGCGACCGTTTCGTGCTCTCCGCCGGTCACGGTTCGATGTTCCTCTACAGCTGGCTGCATCTTGCCGGCTACGACGTTTCCCGTGAGGATGTGAAAAAGTTCCGCAGCCTGCACTCGAAAACGCCAGGGCATCCCGAGTCTTTCGAAACACCCGGCGTGGAAGCGACGACCGGCCCGCTTGGCCAAGGCGTGGGCAATGCCGTCGGCTACGCCATGTCCGGAAAACGCGCCGCCGCCCTCTACAACACGGACGAGCACACGCTCATTGATCACCACGTTTTCGCGATCCTCGGTGACGGCTGTCTCCAGGAAGGTGTCGCAAAAGAATCGATCGCCTTCGCCGGCCACAACAATCTCGACAACCTCATCCTCATCTATGACTCCAACGACGTGACGCTCGACGCCATGGCGGTGCTCACCCAAGGCGAGGATGCGGAACAATATTTCACCTCCCAGCGCTGGGACGCCGTCACCATTGACGGTCACAACCTCACCGCGATCGCCGAAGCGATCGACAAGGCCAAGTCCAACGACAACGGCCGCCCGAAGGTCATCATCGCGAAGACCGTCATCGGCAAAGGCATCGTCGAAGTCCAGGGCACCTCGAAGGGCCACGGCGAAGGCGGCGCGAAGTTCATCACCGGAGCCCGCGAGGGCCTCGGCCTTCCTGCCGACGAGCATTTCTATGTTTCTCCGGAGACCATCGCCTATTTTGCTGAGAAAAAGGCCGCGTCCAAGGGCACTTTCGAAGCGTGGCAGGCTACTTACGACGCCTGGGCTGCTGCGAATCCAGCGCTCGCCGCGGAACTCACCGCCGGCGTCGCCAAGTCCGTGCCGCTTGATCTCAGCGCCCAGATCCCGGCCTTCGCCGCGGATTACAAGGACGCCACCCGTTCCGCCGGTTCCACCGTCATCAACGCGGTCGCCAAGGCCGTGCCGCAGTTCCTCACGGGCAGCGCCGACCTCTTCGGGTCCACGAAAAACTACATCAAGGACGGCGGCGACTTTTCGGAAACCAACTTCCTTGGCAAGAACATCTGGTTCGGCATCCGCGAGCACGCGATGGGCGCGATCTGCAACGGCATCGCCTACGACGGCCTGTTCCGCGCGAGCGGCGCGACCTTCCTCGTCTTCGCCGACTACATGCGCGGCTCGATCCGCCTCGCCGCCCTCTCCGGTCTGCCGGTGACCTACATTTTCACCCACGATTCCGTCGGAGTCGGTGAGGACGGCCCGACCCACCAACCGGTGGAAACCGTCAGTGGCCTGCGCGTCATCCCGAACCTTGACGTCGTCCGCCCGGGCGATGCTGAGGAAACCGCCGGTGCTTTTGTCGCCGCGCTCAGCCGCACGGATGGCCCGACCGCACTGATCCTCACCCGTCAGGCCATCCCGCTGATGAACGAGCTTTCCGTCGATTTCCGCCGTGATGGCGTGCTCCGCGGTGGCTACATCGCGAAACAGGAAACCGGTGCTCTCACCACCATCCTCCTCGCCAGCGGATCCGAGCTGCAATATGCGATTTCCGCCGCTGCCGAGCTGGGCGAAGGCGTCCGCGTGGTTTCCATGCCGTGCTTTGAGCGCTTCGACCGCCAGAGCGCCGAGTATCGCGAAAGCGTGCTGCCGAAGGCCGTCACCAAGCGCGTTTCCATCGAAGCCGGAGTCACCGGTCTCTGGTGGAAATACGTCGGCACCGAAGGCAAGGCGATCGGCATCGACCGCTTCGGCATGAGCGCTCCGGGAGACGTCGTGTTCAAGGAACTCGGCATCACCAAGGACGCAGTTGTTGCCGCTGCGAAGTGAACAGGGAGTGTGGGCATCTTGGCTACACGTCTTCCGGTGAAAGTTCGTGGGCTACATGCCCACGCCACTTGAAATCACCTCATGTTTAAAAAGGTTAGCTCCGTCGCGGACGGCAGCGTCAGCAAGGATCGCGAAATAACTCCCCGTGCGGTGTGGTTCATCGTGATGATCTTTTTCGTGGGGGGGATTTTGATCTCTGCTTGCGCCATTCGCATCGATTGGATCCTCCTCCAATCGAAGACATGGCCGCAAGCGGAAGGCCGGGTGGTCTCGGTGGAGCTGGTCGGGCATGACAGATACCCCACTTACACCTATCAATATACCGCGAATGGGAAAACCCACACATCGACCAATATCGAGCCCGGTGCGGATTCGGGAAATTATCCCCTCAACGAGGGCGAGCGGGTTGATGTCAGGCATTCGCCTGATGCGGATCCGTATTCGTTCCTCATGAATACCGACATTAAATCGATGATCCTGGTTCATGTCATCGGCTTTGGCTGGTTGGCGGTGAGTAGCATCGCCCTCTTTGCCCTCCTGCGCGGTCCTATGGCACGAACCAAGTCGAGCGATTCACAACTGCGAATCGACGGGTACCCATGAGGTCAAAGGATTGCGAGACTTTCCAGTCGATCTGCTCTTCAAAAAGCAAGGCCTCCAATCCATGAAACTCCGCGTCCGCGCCACTCCCAATGCCCGCCAGAACGAGATCATCGGTTGGGAGGACGATCCGCAGGCCGGGCGGATCCTGCGCGTGCGCATCGCCGCGCCGCCGGTGGACGGGAAGGCGAACGTCGCGATCCGGGATTTTCTGGCGAAATCGTTAGGTCTATCGAAATCCGCTGTGGTGCTGGAGAAGGGGAACTCGTCGCGGTTCAAGACGTTCGAGATTCCGGATGGGACGGTGCTGCCGGAGGGGTGAGGAGCGTCGATATTCTATCGACTGTTTGAGGACGACATTCTGTCGACCGAAACAGGGATGGCGGACAGAATGTCCGCTTGAAACAGCGGGCAGCATGCCCACGCTCCTCAGGCGGCGCGTTTTCCTCCGCGTTTGATGGCGGCGGCGAGTTGTCGTGTTAGATCGGCGAGGCGTTCGCTTTCCGCGGGCGACGCCGGTTGTGGATCGAAGCGGAGGCGCTGGTGGAGTGCGAGGGTCTCGTCCAACAGTTTTGAATCGGCTAGGAACGGCCGCAGTCCCTCAAGCCACTCTGCGAAAGGCCGGCCGAGCGGACGGTAGCCGAGAAGTTTCCGCGCCTGCGGTTCCAGATCATGCAGCGGCGTGCGGACGAGCGGGCCCTCGTAGGTGGCGAAAACGGCGAGGTTTTCCACCCGGCGCTTGGATTTCCACAGGCGTTTCGTGACAAAGGCTGCGACCGCCAATGTGATGGCGGACATGACGAGGGTGACCGCCAGATGGTTGCGCGGGCGGTTTCTCCAGATGAAGAAATCCTCGCGCAGACGTTTCAGACCGTCGTTGAACCACTGGGTGCGGGAGTTGACCGGCGTCGAAGTGTCGAGCCAGTCGGGTGGCGTGGTGTCGAAGTCGATCCACACTCCGGCGTCCCGGTCCCAGACCCGGCACCAGGCGTGGCCGTGGGTGCCGCGGATGACGTATTCGTTGTGTTTCATGTCGCGCTCGAACACGGCGTAGCCGGTGGCGTAGCGTGCGGGCACGCCGATTTCGCGCAGCAGCAGCGTGGTGGCGGTGGCGAAGTATTCGCAGTGGCCCTCGCGTTTCGTGGTGAGGAACTGGGCGACGCCGCTGGGTGAAGTCGCGACGTAGCGGGAGCTGAAAATGGTGAGAGTGCGCGAGTATTTGAAATTCTGATGGAACCAAGTTTGGATCCGGGCGAGTTTTTGCGAAAGGCTCTGATGGTGCACGGATGCCGGCCCGGTCATCGGTTGTCGGCGGTATTTCGCATTCAGAAAACTTTCGTCGCCTGGCGTTGATGGCTCGGACCAGGTGCTGAGCAAGGTAGGTCTTTCGGACGGGAACGGGTCCGTAACCAGACCGATTTCCCCGGCGATGCGGCGGAGGACCTTCTGCTCGGAAATCGGCACTTTGGAGTCCTCATTTGGAGTCGGCGGTTCGTCGGGGTTGGTGCCGCCTTTCCACAGGACAGTGCCGTTGATTACCGATTCCTTCGGGAAAACGCGGATGCAGCCGAAACTGTTGCGCTGCACACCGTCCAGCTCGAAATCCCGCAGGCTGGCCCCGTCTCCGGGCAGCGGGAGGGGAGTTTCGGCAGCTGCGGCTCCGCGCAAGGTGAAGCGGGGCAGTGAGGAACTGGTCGCCCCCGAATCGGCACCGTCCTTCAGGAGATAGTAGCCCTCGCTGCCGCTGCCGGCGAAGTCGAGGTCCTTGAAATCCAGCTCGGCGACCTTTTGGTTTTCCCAGGTCGAGGTGCGGTAGTTGTTATAGGTGCCGGTCCGCAGCAGCCTCGGCATTGGGCTTTTTCCAACCGGATTAAGGCGCCAGACGATGTCGGGCGACTGGCGGACGACGCCAGGGATGCCGATCAGGGTGGTGATGGAGTTGGGATTGAATTTCGAATCACCCGTGCCGCCGCCGCTGCTGATCCAGTCCTGCGCGCGCTGCAGGCCGAGTTGTCCCGCGACAGCGATCACTGCGGCAACGAACAGGGCAAGGATTAGTGCCACCGGCCGGCTGCGGGTGATGGACAACAGCATCCAGCCGGTCAGGCCGACGGTGCCGATAAGGAAAATCCAGGTGTTCGAGTTCGAGCGGCTGCCGAGCGTGGCGGCCACGAGGGTGGTGACGAAATAGATGTTTCCGAAATTGACGAAAACGACCGCCTCGGTGAGGCCCAGCCGTTGGTTGCGTCTCCGGCGTTGTTTGGCGAGGAAGGAAAACGTGTTGAGCGGCATCGAACTCCGCAGCCCGAAGGCCTGGACAAACTGCATCGGCACCAGCAGCGGCGGCATCCAGGTGAGCAGGTTGGGAAGTGCGGTGTAGCGGTCGCCGTCGAGCCAGATCAGCACGGTGGCCAGGCCGATGCCGATGGAGGTGAACTGCCAGGCGCGGCCGCAGGCCTCGTCGTCGAAGTCCCAGCGGAAACGCGTCCAATGTGCGGCTTCCACAACCAGTGCCAGCATCAGGCCGATCACAGGCCGGTTCGTCATCGCGCCCCAGAAGAGGAGCGATGCGCCGAGAATGAAACGGGGAGGTGGACGGACGTCGTTGATGGCGCGAGGGAGGTTCAGTTGGCGATGAGCAGACGGTTGGGAAGCTGACGGAGATCGCGGACGATGTTTTCGCAATCGAGCCAATGCCCGGGAATCCCGGCGGGAGCACGCCCGCTGCCGATGACGAGCGGTGCGCAGATGATACCCTGGCGGGTGAGCATGCCGAGAAACTCGGCTTTTGATTCATCCCAGCCGTTGAAAATCACCAGGCAGGAGGTGAGGTCGTCGCGGTGGCGCGTTACCAGCCGGGCGAGCGACGGGTAGTTGCTGGTGCGTTCCGGCGTCACTCCGGCGAGGACCTCCAACAGTTTTTCCGCCCGCTCCAGCCCGCGGCCGGCGGTGACGATGTGCGCCTGATTTTTAATGAACATCAGGTCCAACAGCGATTCGCTGGTATCGATGGACGCGGCGAACGAGGCGGCCACCGAAACCGCCGCCTCGAACTGCACGTCCGTGTTGTCGCGGGAAAGTGTGTCCAGGATCAGGCCGTAGCGCGGATAGAACGTGTCCTCCAGCTCCTTGACGATCGGACGTCCGGTGCGTGCCCAGCTTTTCCAGTGGATCTGCCGGATCGGGTCTCCCGGGCGATAGTCGCGCAGGCCGACGAACTCGCCGGAGTTGCCGATCGCGTTGGTATTCGCTTCGCCGGTGATCTTGAACGCCGCGCCGCCGGGCAGCTCGATGGGTGGCAGCGGGAAACGTTTCGGCAGGACAGTTAGGGTCGAGGCGGGGGCCTTCACCCTGCGGCATCGTTGGAACAAACCGAACGGATCCGGCAGCAGCACCCGCAGGTCGTCGAAGCGGATGACGCCGCGCCGCAGCGGGATCACCTCGATGAACACCCGCGTGTGCTGGCCGCGTTTCAAATCCAGCATGGCGTCCGAAACCCCGCCGGTGAAAAGACGGTTTCTCAGCATCAGCCACTGCCAGCGGAAATACGCCAGCGTGCGATCAAAGCCGTTTCGTTCATCCTCGCCGGGTTCCTTCAGTTTTGAAAAATCCTCGAGGCTCGGCCGCGGATCCGGCGGGGAATCGGACAACCACGCGCGTCGCAGCGTCGCTCTGCCGTTCTGCCAGACGCTGACGGAATAACGCAGCGTCTCGCCGGCGGTGGCGTAGCGGGGGAGCTCGCGTTTCGCCTCCACACTGGCCTGCCGCACCATCGCCCATGGTCCGCCTATCAGGATCATGCCGAAGGTCAGTGAGAATAACTGATAGACCGCGTTGCTGTCGTGGCCGATGCCGAGGAAGGTTGCCAGGACGAAGACCAGTCCGAGCGCGATGCCGGAGGGCCGCAGCCGGCGGGCGACGAAAAAATGGATGCCCGCCACCTTGGAATAGATGCGGTGGAGCCAGTAGTCCAGCCGCTCACGTCCATCGTTTCGCGCGGGGCCGGACGGTGACGGTGGGGCGTTCATGAAACGGCGGATTCTACGCCGGAACGGGCGTTTGTTCAACGAGATCGGCGACGATCTGCCGTGCGCTCGATCCCGAGTATTTCGCCTCCGGCGCGAGCACCAGGCGGTGGGCGATCACATCCCCTGCGACGGATTGGATCAGCTCCGGCGAGACGAAATCCTCACCTCGGAAAACCGCCAGCGCCTGCGAGACTTTCATCAGCGCCAGCGAGGCCCGCGGGCTGGCGGCGAGCTGGATGGCCGGATGACCGCGGGTGGCGCCGACGAGGGCGACGACGTAGTGCCTCAGCTCGTCGCTGAAACGCACGCGCTTGGCGGCCGCCATGAGATCAAGCACTTCCTCGCGGGTGACAGTCGATGGCAGCGTGTCCACCGGGTGTGTTTCCGATTGATCCGCCAGGATCCCCGCTTCCTCGGCGGCGCTGACGTAGCCGAGCGTGCATTGGATGGCGAAGCGGTCCATTTGTGCTTCCGGCAGCGGATAGGTGCCGCGGAATTCCACCGGATTCTGGGTGGCGATGACAAAAAACAGGCCGTCAAGATCGTGGCGCTGGCCTTCGATCGTCGCCTGGCGTTCACCCATCGCCTCCAGCAGCGCGCTCTGCGTCCGTGGCGAGGCGCGGTTGATTTCATCCGCCAGAAGAATGTCCGTGAAGACCGGCCCGGGATGAAAGCGGAATTCCTGGGTGCGTGGATCGAGCACGGAAATCCCGAGAATGTCGGAAGGCAGGAGATCCGGCGTGAACTGCACGCGTTTGAAGACCGCGCTGCCGATCGTTTTGGCGATGGCTTTGGCGAGAGTGGTTTTTCCGGTTCCGGGGAAATCCTCAAGCAGCACGTGTCCTCCGGAGATCATGCACGCCAGAACGCGCCTGATGACATCCTGTTGGCCGCGCACCACGGAGCAGACGGAGCTTTCCAAGCGGGCGGCGGTTTCGGAGATGGTCATGGGTTGTCTTGATTTCAACGTGCCGGGGCGGGGCCGTCGAGGATTTCAATGGTTGGGGCGTGAAATAAATCGCGCCAATGGTTTTCACTAGGCGTCCGGTCAAAGTGCCGCTGCCAGCTCGCGGACGAGGGCCGGTCCCTGATAGATGAAGGACGTGTAGATCTGGACCAGCGTGGCTCCCGCGCGGATTTTCTCGCGGGCGTCCTCCAGCGAGGAAATGCCACCGACGCCGATGATCGGGATCCGGCCGCCGAGATGGCTGGCGAAGGTGCCGAGCACCGCCGTGCTTTTTTCAAACACCGGACGGCCGGAAAGCCCGCCTGCTTCCGCGGCGCGCGGGTGGCCGGCGACTTTTTCGCGGTCGAGAGTCGTGTTGGTGGTGATCAGGCCGTCGAGACCGCCGTCGACGAACACTTTAGAGAGGTCGCGGATGTGGGTTTCATCGAGATCGGGAGCGACCTTGAAGAGCAGCGGTACGTGCTTGCCATGTTCGGCGGCGAGTTTCTGTTGTTCGCGTTTGAGGGTATCGAGCAGCCGCGCGCTGGCCTCGGCACCCTGCAGGTCGCGCAGGCCGGGGGTGTTGGGGGAGGAGAGGTTCACCGCGATGTAATCGGCCACCGGGTAGGCTTTCCTGAGGCACACAAGGTAGTCGTCCGCCGCGTTTTCGTTGGGTGTGTCCTTGTTTTTTCCGATGTTGAAGCCCACTACGCCGCTGAAGGACTTCGCCTGCCGCACGTTTTCCACGCCGATGTCGATGCCAGGGTTGTTGAAGCCCATACGGTTGATGATGGCCTCGTGGGGAATCAGGCGGAACAGCCGCGGTTTCGGATTTCCAGCCTGTGGACGCGGGGTGATGGTGCCGATTTCGACACAACCGAAACCGAGGCGTCCGAGCGCGTCGATGGTGTTGCCCTCCTTGTCGAGGCCTGCTGCCAGTCCGACGCGGTTGGGAAATTTCAGACCCATCACCTCGACTGGCGCAATCAATTCATCCTCAGGGGAAACGAGACCCAGCAAGCCACTTTTTTCGGCAATTCTAAGGCCCACCATACTCAGATGGTGGGCGACTTCCGCGTCCAGGCGGAACAACCCGGCACGTGCGATTGGATACATTGCGTCAAACACGGGGAAAAATTGAGGGATAGGGGACCGGTTGTCGAACTTCTCATGCGCCAAAATGGCACATTGCAAGGGCGAATCGGTCGAATCGTGCATTCTGTCGCACTTCCAAAAAATCTGGCAACTGATTATCAGTTACTTGTGGTGACGTGATGCGGGCACGGGGATTGCTAAACTTCCGGCGAACATTTGAAAAAACGCCGCAAGCTCAAGTGATGTATTGGCTCTGTAGTCACAATGAGGTTATTTTAAGAAATAAAGGAATAAAATCACTTCTGCGACGTTTAACAAGTAACCCCACAAAACAATGGCCTACGAATCAGACAGCAGCTTAAAGCTCTACCTGCGTGAGATCTCCAAAACTCCTCTTCTCACTGCTGAAGAGGAAGTCTCTCTCGCCGAGAGAATCAAGAATGGTGATGCGGAGGCTCGTTCCCACATGATCCGTGCGAATCTCCGTCTGGTGGTGAAAATCGCCCAAGACTATTCGAATTACGGGATGCCTGTCACGGACCTCATTTCGGAAGGAAACATCGGCCTGATGAAGGCTGTTGAACGTTTCGATCCCGAAAAAGGTGGAAAACTCTCAACCTACGCCGCTTGGTGGATCAAGCAGTCGATCAAGCGCGCCTTGGCCAACCAGTCCAAGACCATCCGCCTTCCCGTTCACATGGTGGACAAGATTGCGAAAATGCGCCGCATCGCTGCAATTCTTACCGAAGCACTCGGCCGCGAACCGACCGACGAGGAACTGGCGGACGAAGTCGGCCTGCCACACCGCAAGCTCGCCTTGCTGAGACAGGCTTCCTACCGTCCGACATCGCTCGACGCGCCGATCAACGAAGGCGAAGCGACGGAATTTGGCGAAGTGATCAGCGATGATCGTGCCGTCAACCCACTCGACATGCTTTCCGACAAGAATCTCCACGGCGAACTCGATGGCCTGCTTTCCGTTCTCGACGAACGCGAGCGCCGGATTATCGACGAGCGTTTCGGGCTCAACGGCCGCAAGGCGCTGACTTTGGAAGAAGTGGGCCGCGAATTCGGGGTAACCCGGGAACGCATCCGCCAGCTTCAAAACTCGGCGCTGACCAAGATGCGCCGCGCCCTCCGCAAAAAGGAGAAGCCGCTCCCAAAGCCGCTCATCGGTGACTTTGCCGAAGCCTGATTTCCCGGGTGTTTTATTCTGGTGTGCGACCGCAGCGGGGAAACCCGCTGCGGTTGTTTTCTACCCGCTTGGAAGTGTAGACTTGGTGGTAGATCGAGCCGCTTTCTCTGAGCTGAAGTGTCGAGCTTCCGTCCTGCCGCCTGAATCAACGCCTGCTTGACGGACCGCATCCCAGCTCTCCAAGTTTCCGGGCGATGATCGATGTGGTTTGTGGAGTGATTGAAGATGACTGCGGGCATTTCCTCGCGTGTTTGCGCCCTCAGGGGAAACACCTCGGCGGGCTGTGGGAATTTCCCGGAGGAAAAGTGGATCCGGGCGAATCTCCGGAAGCCGCGCTGGTCCGCGAATTGATGGAAGAGCTTTCCGTGGTGGTGGAGGTGGTTTCCCCGCTCACTCCGGTAGTCTGGGCCTATGATGAAAGAACGATCCGGCTGCTGCCGTTCCGCTGTCGGATCACCGGAGGAGAACTTCACGCCACCGAGCATGAGGAACTGCTGTGGTGTTCTCCCGAAAATTTCCTCGACCTCCCGTGGGCCGACGCGGACCTGCCCATCCTCCGCGAACTCGCCCCGGCTGGTCCCTGAAACGGTAAATTGACTTCACCCCGCGCGGTGATAGCTGTTCCAAATCCTGAAAACCCATGAAACCCGGCATCACTCTCACGCTGGCCGCCCTGCTGCTGATCTCTTTCGGCACCCTCGCGGCGCAGGACAACGCCAAGGATCCCAAGTTCCTGAAAAAGGCGGCTTTGGAAATCGACCAGCACATCGCCTCGTTTTACCGGAAGAACAAACTCGCCGTGCCTCAGGTCACGGATGATGCCACTTTCGTCCGTCGCACATTCCTCGTTTCCGTCGGCCGTGTGCCGACCGCAGAGGAAGCGCTGGAGTTTCTCGAAATCAACGATCCGACGAAGCGCGAGGCGCTGGTCACTTATCTGCTGAAATCTCCCGGCTATTCCAGCCACATGACGAACTGGGCATTCGATCTCCTGCGCGTCACGGACCGCAGCGTCGGCAACCCGGGGACCAACGAGCCCTATCGGAACTGGGTTCGCAAGGCGATGACGGACAACATGCCGTGGAACGAATTCACCCGCCATCTCATCGCCTCCACCGGCGACGGTTGGGATCCGGATACCGCCGCCGTCGGCTACTACACACGAGACCGGGGTATGCCGCTCGACAATCTTTCCAACACGATGCGCGTCTTCCTCGGCTCGCGGATGGAATGCGCGCAGTGCCATGACGATCCCTTCGGCTCCACCGAGCGCCATGATTTCTACAAGCTCGCCGCCTTCACCCACGACCAGAGCGCGCTCAAGCAGAATCTGATGCAGCCGCTGTGGGATGAATACAGCAAGGACAAGAAACAGGACTCCGAGGAATACCGCGTGGCTCAGGTCCTGTGGGACCGCATCTACGGCATGTCGCTCGGTGGCAAAGGGTCCGGTCAGATCGAGCTGCCCTCCGACTATCAATACCGCGACGCCAAGCCCGGTGACATGGTGGGCGCGCACACACCGTTCGGACAGGCCGTCCGGATGTCGGAAAAACGACCCGAGAACGACGGTCGCGAAAAACTCGCCAACTGGATGACTGCGAAAACCGGCGACCAGTTCGCCGTCGTCATCGCCAACCGCATGTGGAAGCGCGTCATGGGCAAGGGCGTTTACGAACCGGTGGACGTTTACGTTCCCACCGCGAAATCCACCTACCCGGAGCTGGTGACCACTCTCGGAAAGCTGATGGTTGACCTGAACTACGACCTTCGTGCCTATCAGAACGTGCTGCTCATGACACGCACTTTCCAATTCGCCACCAATCCCAGCCCATCCGTCGTCGAGGGCGGCGATGATTTCCACGGCCGCAAGATCGAACGGCTTTCGTCCGAACAAATCTGGGACTCTCTCATCACCCTCGCGGACGGCGATCCGGATAAAAAGCCAAGCCGCACCTTGGATGAACGCATTCTGGTGTCCAACAAGCCGGTCCTCGTCGGGAAAAAGACCATGTCCCAGCTCTCGAAGGAAGTGCTCGCGCTGAACTCCGAGACGGAGGTGCGCGCCTATTTCAAGAAGCTGGTCGGCGAGATCACCGCCTCAGGCTCCTCGTCCGGCGGTGCCTCCATGATGATGAACGAGGTCCGCACCTACAGCAACGACGCCAAGGTCCGCGCCTCCGAACTCCCGTCGCCCGCGCCGCGCAACCATTTTCTCTATCTGTTCGGCGCGTCCGACCGCGAGGTCGTCGATGCCTCCAGCCGCGAGCCGAACGTCGGCCAGGTGCTTTCCCTAATGAACGGCTTCGTCCAGCGTGAACTGGTCAACAATCCCAAAGCCCACCTCTATCAAAGCCTCGACGGCGCGACCACCGACAAGGAGAAAATCCGCCGTCTCTACGTCGCCATCCTCAGCCGACCGCCGACCGATCAGGAAATGACCTGGATGCTCGACGAGGTGAAAAACCAGGGCGCGGAAGGCTACAAGAACATCGTCTCCGCCCTCGTGATGTCCTCCGAGTTCCTGTTCCTCCAATAATAACCCTCTCAAACCCATGAGCTCCATTTTCAAAGCCGACGAACTGACCCGCCGCCAGTTCATGACCAACGCCGCCCGCGCCTACCTCGGCGTCCACCTTTTCCCCATGCTCGGCGGCACCCTCGCCAGCGCGGCTCCTGCGGATGTGGCGAAAGGTGCGAAGGCGAAGCACGTCATCTATCTGTTCATGTCCGGCGGCATGAGCCACGTGGACACCTTCGATCCGAAGCCGAAAAAAAAGGAAGTGATGGGAAAAACCGAAACCATCCCCACCAAGGCGGACGGCCTCATGCTCGGCCACTATCTGAAAAACACCGCCGCCGTCGCCGACAAGCTCTGCGTCATCAACTCGATGAACTCCACCCAGGGCGCGCACGAACAGGGCGCCTACATCATGCACACCAGCTACCCGATGCGCGGCACCATCAAGCACCCGTCGCTCGGCTCCTGGGTACTGAAACTTGGCGGCCGCATCCATCCCGAGCTTCCCGGTTTCGTCGCTGTGAACAGCCCGCCGGACCACGCTGGCGGGGGATTCTTCGGCGCGAAATACGCGGCCGCCCTCATCGGCAGTCCCGACGAAGGACTTCAGGACTCCCACCTCGCCTCAGGCGTTTCCACCATCGATTTCGAACGCCGCCTCACTCTCGCCGACAAGCTGAACCGCGAGTTTCACGGCCGCTATCCGAATGCCGACGTCCAGGCCTATGAGGAACTCTATCGGGAAGCCATCGCCCTGATGAATTCCAAGGACCTCAAAGCCTTCGACCTCCGCGAGGAACCTGAAGCCACCCGCAAGCTCTATGGCTCCGGCCGTTTCGCCCAGGGCTGTTTGTTAGCCCGCCGCCTTGTGGAAAATGGCGTGCGCTTCGTGGAAGTCCAGCTCGGCGGATGGGATACGCATTACGACAATTTCACCGGCGTCGCCGGTCGCTGCCAGGAGTTCGATCAAGCCTACGCCGCCCTCATCACCGATCTTGAAAAAGCTGGAAAACTCCAGGACACCCTCGTCGTCGTCGCCACCGAGTTCGGTCGCACGCCGGAACTCAACGTCGAGCACCAGAACGGCCGCGACCACCATCCCACCGCTTTCTCCTGCGTCCTCGCCGGCGGCGGCATCAAGGGC